>NZ_UNRH01000003.1:0-296991 GCF_900537135.1 Micrococcus sp. Alg238-R198 | reverse complement strand
GTTGTACCGCCAGGTGCATGGCTGATTAGCTACGTTCGGGATGGATAACCGCTGAAAGCATCTAAGCGGGAAGCCGGCTTCGAGATGAGATTTCCTTGCCCCTTTGAGGGTGTGAGGCCCCCAGCTAGAACACTGGGTTGATAGGCTGGATGTGGAAGCGAGGACTGAAGACTCGTGAAGCTGACCAGTACTAATAGGCCGATGACTTACACACACTCTTATCCTATTGCTTGCTTCAAGGTGATGGGTTGGTGTTCGCGTCCACTGTGCGGTTGTCTGATTGCAACCGGCTGTCTGCTTGTTGGTGGGTGGTTGGGGTGTTTTGAGTTGAATAGTGTCACTGTTGTGTGACCCGTAGGTTTCCCTGCTGTTGCCCGTGTTGAGGGTGGTGGTGTGGGGTTAGGGTTACGGCGGTCATAGCGTGGGGGAAACGCCCGGTTCCATTCCGAACCCGGAAGCTAAGGCCCACAGCGCCGATGGTACTGCAGCCGGGAGGTTGTGGGAGAGTAGGTCGCCGCCGGACATTCTTTGAGGGAGGGCCTCGCACTGTTGGTGCGAGGCCCTTCCCGCATTCCCGGGAGGATTCACCGGGCGGCCCCGTGCGATCTGCACGGGGCTTTCTGCGTTCCGGGTGCATTCACCCGCGGCGCTCAGAGCTCCTCGCCGGCCCGCAGTCGTGCCGTGAGCGCGCGGGTGAGTCGGCGGCGCAGCCGGCCGTGCTCCGTGCCCTGCTCCCGAAGGCGCGCGTGCACGGCGTCGGCATGGGCCGGCTTCTCCGAGTCGGGGAGTGCGAGGAAGTCGCGCAGCAGCGGCTCCAAGCGCCCGGTGAGGGCGAGCACGAGCTCCTGGGTCTCCACGGGCCGTGTGCGCTGCAGGCGAGTCCAGGCTGGCGCGTACTCGGCGGCGTGCTCGACCATCTCCCACGCGAGGGCCCAGCTGTCCGGGCGCAGTCGGTGCCGCTCCGCGCGCAACAGCTGTCGCAGGGCGGCCACGGCCTCCTCGAGCTCGGCGGCGGCCGGGGCGCCGTCGTCGTCGGGGGAGGGGCTCGCGGAGGAACGCGGGAACGGCCACCAGCTCATGCCGGCCTCTCTCGGATTCGCGGGGTGCGCAGAGGTCTCACGCGTGAGATTCTGCCCCGCATCTCGGTTTGGCGGCACCCGGTGTGGCTGGTATAGTCGCTCTCTGTTGGATTCAGGTCTGAGACCTCCAACGGGGTGTGGCGCAGCTTGGTAGCGCGCGTCGTTCGGGACGACGAGGCCGCAGGTTCAAATCCTGTCACCCCGACCAGAAAGAGCCCCCGCCGGATCGGCGGGGGCTCTTCTCGTCTCCGGGTGCTCACCGGGTGCGGTGCGTCAGTCCTGGCGGGACTCCAGGAACTGGAGACGCTCGGGGCGCGCCGGGTCCACTTCGCCGGCCACGTCGTCGTGTTCGTCCACCCAGTCCTTCACGTACGGGCAGACGGGGACGACCCGGCGGCCCGCGGCCACGGTGTCCTTCAGCGCCTCGCGCACGAGGGTCGAGGCCAGGCCCCGGCCCTCGTACTCGTGGTCGACCTTGGTGTGCGGGAAGATCCGCTGGGCCGGGCCGTCGGCGGTGTCGTCGTCGATCGCCGTCGTGAAGCCGGCCACCGTGCCCGCGCCGTCGATGACGATCTCGTACCTCTCCGCGTTCTTGCGGACCTGCGGGTGCTCCAGGCTGGGGGTCTGCTCGGTCATGGTCGGTCCTCTCGTTCCTGGGTGGACCCCGCCGCCGGGCCGGCGACGGGGAAGGGGGTCAGTCGTCCCGGCGCCGCACGGGGTGATGGGACAGGATCGAGATGCGGTTCGTCAGGTTCATCACCATCGCGACCCACTGCACGGCCGCGTACTGGGCGTCCGTGAGCACAGCGGCCGTGGAGGCCTGCACGTAGTTCAGCTGCTCCTGCTCGGGGAGGTCCGTGACCGCCTCGGCGAGCTCGAGCGCGGCGCGTTCCTGCTCCGAGTACACGGCCCCGGCCTCACGCCACGCCGGCAGCAGTCCCAGGCGCTGCACGCTCAGACCGGCGTCGGCGCCCTGGCGGGTGTGCCGGTCCAGGCAGAACCCGCAGCCGTTGAGCTGGGAGACCCGGAGGTTCACGAGCTCCACGAGCTGCCGGTCCAGCCCGGCCTGCTCGGCGGCGGCGCGCGCCGCCGAGGCCAGCGGCCCGACCGCGTGCCATGCCTCGGGCACGGCCTTGTCGAGGAAGAACGCGAGGGGGTCCTGGCGGGGTGCGGGGGTGTCAGCGGCGGTCATGGTCCTTCACTGTCTCGCAGAACGGGGCGGTGGGCCAGGGACCGGGTGCCCGGCCCGGACGAGCTTCCGGCTCAGATCCGGCCCCGATCGGCTCAGAATCGGCCGGACGAGCCCGCCCCGGAGAACGAGCCGCCCGAGGATCCGTAGCCGGTCCCGGAGGAGCTGGACTGCGCCTGGCGATGGTCCTGGACGGACCGCTCGCCGGCCTGGCGGCCCGTGGTGAAGGCCACCACCGTCCAGTAGGCATCCGCCGGCAGCGCGGAGTCCAGGATCGAGCCGCGCGCGGACCGGACCGGGCCACGGTGCGTGCGCAGCTCGTCGCGCAGCAGCTCACGCTCGGCCTCGTCCTTGCCGAACGCCGCCACCTCGGCGTCGGCGAGGGCGGAGACGAGACCGGTCAGGCGACGCCGCAGCGCGTCCAGCTCGTCCAACGCCGCGGCCGGGGTCAGGCGCTCGTCCTGCAGGTCCGCACCCAGCGCCTCGAGCCGGTCCTGGGCCTCGGTGCGGAAGGACTCCAGCGCGGCGACCGCGGACCGGACGGCTCCGGCGGAGCCGACGGAGGAGGCCAGCGTGCCGACGGCGTCCAGGTCGGCCCGCAGCGGGGCGGTCTGCTGGTCCCACGCCGCCGGCCACCCCGGGTGGCGGTTGAAGAAGGTGTTCGCCGCGGCCACGGCGTCGTCGAGGCGGTCGAGCTCACGGGCGCGGTCCCGGACGTCCTCCGCGGCCCGGGCATGCTCCGTGCGATGCAGGCTGCGCTCCGGCAGGGCCTCGAGGCGGTCCAGCTCCGCCGACGCGTCGAGCGCCTGGCGCCGGAAGGTGCGGAAGCGCTCCATCAGCGCGGCCGCGTGGGGCGAGTCCTCGGGCACCGTGGACGCGTTCACCTCGGTGGCGTCCATCTCCAGGGTCACGGAGGTCAGGTGGGTGCGGGCCTCGGCCAGCAGGTCGGCCGTCCGGCGGCGGCGACGCCGTCGGCTCGCGAGTGCCGCGGCCGCGGCGCCGCCGCCCGCCACACCGACGATCCCCGCGCCGAACCACAGCTCGGGAGCCTGCCACCAGGGGCGTCCGATCAGCTCGGCGGCGGCGTCCGTCACATCCACGACCGTGTCCGTCCACCGGGCCGCACGGGCCGCCTCGTGTCCGGCCTCGCGCACCTCCCGCAGCCGGTCCGTGCTGAGCATCCGGTCCTCGCCCACGTACACCCCGATCAACCGGTTGTCCGGGTCGAGCGCCACGATCACGAGGTCGTCGGCCCATTTCTGGCCGTCCGCGCTGATCCAGTCCGGGTGCTCGGCGCGAGCCCGCTCGAGCACCCGCCCGTTGAACGCCTGAGACGCGCGGTCGTCGTCCAGCGCGGACAGGTCCGGGCCGCGCTCGGTGACCACGGCGACGCGGGTCGGCTCCCGGAACTCGATCCCCGCCAGGTCTCGGCGCAGCTGGGCGGGGTCGATCACGCCCGCGTCATCCACGAGCTCCACCTGGTCCCAGGCCACGGCGTGGGCCTGCGGCGCGGCGGCGACGACGGCGCCCGTCACCCCCGCCGTGACCGGCAGGGCGACGACGGTGGCGGACGCCGCCGGCCCGGTGAGGGCGGCGGCGGACAGGGCGACCGCGGTGAGCGTGCGGCGGGCGCTGCGGTGCGTCGGACGGGTCACGGGGGCCTCCTGGACGGGTCGGCGGTCCCGCCCAGCGTAGGCACCGCGGCCGGTGGCGCGCCTCAGCCGGTGGGCGCGTCGGCGAGCAGCGCGGCGAGCCGGCCGGCGTCGTGCGCGGTGCCGAACCCCGCCGCCCCCGGCTCGAGGACCCCGGCCCGGTCGAGGCCCGTGTAGGGGACCGCGTCGAAGCCCATCGCGGTGACGAGGGCGATCACCGTGTCGCGCGCGGCGGCGACCGCGGCCGGGTCGGCCGCCGCGTCGGTCGGCTCGGTGCCCACCGCGAGGGCGCGGCGCGGGGCCGTGGCGCGCCCGGCGTCCTCCAGGTCGTGATGCGAGATCTCCGAGAACGCGCGCACGACGGGCACGCGCAGCCCTGCGGCGGCCCAGCGCGCGGCGATCCGGACGGAGCCGGGCGCGCCGTCGTCGTCGTCGAGCCACGCCGGGACGGGCTCGCCCGGCCACGTGTTGGTCAGGTCCACCACGGCGCGCGTGGCCGGCCCGGCGAGGGCGAGCGGGTCGACGTCGTCGAGCGCCTCGCGCGGCACGGCCACGACGACGAGCTCCGCCTCCGCCGCCAGGTCCTCGGCCGACACGGCGACGGCCTCGGGCGCGTAGATCGTCAGGTGACGCTGGACCGCCGCGGGGCGCCGCGTGCCCGCGACCATCACCCGTGGGGCGGCCGTGCCCGGGGAGAGGCGGGGGATGCGCGCGATCGCCCGTGCCAGCGCGGTGCCCGCCCGCCCCGCACCGAGGATGCCGACGACGCGGGGCAGGGCGTCCGCCGGCGCCGCCTCAGACGAGCTCATTGCGCTGGCGTCCCAGCCCGGTGATCTCCACCTCGACGACGTCGTCGGGACGCAGCCACGGGCGGCGGCCCTCGGCGTCCCGGCGGGCCAGGGCGACCCCCGCGGGCGTGCCGGTCAGGATCAGGTCACCCGGGTTCAGGGTGATCAGCTGCGAGGCGTAGGAGACCAGCTCGGCGGGGGAGAAGACGACGTCGGCGACCCTGTCCTCCTGACGCAGCTCGCCGTTGACGTGCGTGAGGACGCGCGCGTCCGCCGGGAACTCGTCCGGGGTGACCAGCCACGGGCCCACGGGCGTCGAGGCCTCCCACACCTTGCCCTGCAGCCACTCGGAGGTGCGGCCCTGGAAGCCGCGCATGGAGATGTCGTTGGCCACCGCGTAGCCCGCGATGTGCTCCGGGGCGTCCTCGACGGCGATGCGCCGGCCCGGCTCACCGACCACGATGCACAGCTCGCCCTCGTAGTCGACCCGGTGGTCCTCCTCGGGGACCTCGATCGGGTCCAGCGCACCCGTGAGGGACTGCGGGAACTTCGCGAACAGCGTCGGATGCTCAGGGCGCTCCAGGCCCGTCTCGTCGATGTGGTTCGTGTAGTTCAGGCCCACGCAGAACACCTTGGTGGGGAAGGGGACGAGCGTGTCGTAGACGAGGCCGGAGGTGTCCAGCAGGAGGGACCGGTCGGCCTGCGCCGCGCGGAGGGCGCCCTCCACCATCTCCCGCTGCTCCTCCGGCGTGGCGGTGAGGTACTCGCCGACGTCGCGACAGTCCGGCAGGGCGACGGCACGCACGGCGACCTCGGGGTCCTCGGGGTGCACGGAGGTGATGACCGCGGCGAACGTGGCGCCGGGGTAGGCCGCGTCGGAGTCGGGCTGGCGGAACGTGGCGAGCTTCATGGACCCATCCCATCACACGGCGGCAGGTCCGGACCCGGGGCGGGCGGACGTGAGACGGTGAGGCCATGAGCACAGCCTCCACGCATCCGCCGCTCGACCTCGACCCGACCCCGGCCACCCCGATCGTCCTCGGGACCATGGCCTGGGGGTCCGTTCCCCCGCCGCCCCCGGACGCCGATCCGGGGGCGGGGCCGGAGGGGCCCGCGGGCGAAGCGCAGGCCGAGGCGGCCGTGGAGCGTGCCCGCCGCGCCCTGCGCGCCGGGATCGAGGCCGGCGTCGACCTGCTGGACACCGCGGACATCTACGGGGCCGGCCGCTCCGAGGAGACCGTCGGCCGGCTGCTGCACGAGCTGCCCTACGAGGAGCGCTCCGCCCTGAAGGTGCAGACCAAGTGCGGGATCGTCCTGCACGAGACGGACCCGGCCGGGCGGCGTCTGACCCGCTACGACTCCTCGCCCGAGCACGTGCGCGCCTCGCTGGAGGGCTCGCTGGCCCGCCTCGGCGAGCAGCGCGTGGACACCCTGATCATCCACCGGCCCGACGTCCTCACGCCCGTGGCCGACACCGTGCGCGCCTTCCTCGACGCGCGGGAGGCGGGCCTGGTCGGCAAGCTCGGCCTCTCCAACCTCGGCGTGGGCCGCGTCCTCGAGTTCCAGCGCGAGCTCGAGAGCCAGGCGGCGGACGGGACCGGGCTGGCGTGCGTCCAGGTCGAGCTCGGCCTGCACCACCGCACCCTCGTGGAGGCGGCCGTGCTCGCCAACCACCCGGACGCCCCCGCGGACGCCGACGCCGGGCGCCTCGGCCCGGTGTGCGCCGCCGAGGGGATCGAGCTGCAGGCCTGGGGTCCGCTGGGGCAGGGTCGGTTCAGCTCCGGCGACGACGGCGCGGCCGGCGTCGTCGGCGAGGTCGCGGCGGAGCTGGGCGTCAGCCGGGAGGCCGTGGTGCTCGCCTGGCTGCTGCGCCTGCCGTGGGGCGTGCGGCCCGTGATCGGCACCCAGGACCCGGAGCGCGTCGCCGCGTGCGCCGAGGCGGCCTCCGTGGCCGAGGCGATGGACTCCGCGCAGTGGCACCGCCTGTGGACCGCGGCGCGCGGTACCGGCCTGCCCTGAGCGGCCCGCGGACGTGAGGGATGTCACACTGGGGGCATGACCTTCGCGCCCGTCAACCTCTTCACCCCCTGGCTCGCCTACTGGGCGGCCGCCCTCGCGCTCGTCGTCGGCGGCATCCTGCTGGCCGCCGGGATCTGGCGCGAGCGCCGGCACCGGCGGCACGCTGACGAGCACGGACGCAACACCGAGGTGGACGTCCTGGACAACACCCGGCTGCAGCGCCGGGTGGGGGCCGTGATGCTGGCGGTCGCGGCCGTGCTGGCCGGCGTGGGTGTGGGGACGCACCTGGCGGGGCTGGACACGCTGCGTCAGAACCTGACGGCCAAGTACGGCTACACCTCGATCGAGCGCATCCGCCAGTCCGGCACGGGGTTCATCATCGACCTCACCCAGCCGGACGGGACCGTCCTGCGGGACGAGATGGTCCTGGTCGACCCCTCGGGCGAGCCCTTCGTCGGCGAGGACATCTTCCACAACCCGCCGGAGAAGTACGAGGACCTGCCGCTGCGTCCGGCCCCGTGACCGCGCCCGCCGCCGTCCGTCGGGCCTGATGCCGCGTCGGGGGCCTCTGTTAGCGTCGCCGCGTGAGCACCTCGACCGTCCGTTCCGCCCCCGCGTCCACCTACCGGCTCCAGGTCAGCCCGGATCTGCCGCTGGAGTCCGTGGCCGGGCTCGTGCCCTATCTGCGGCGCCTGGGCGTGGACTGGCTCTACCTCTCGCCGCTGCTCGAGGCCGAGCCCGGCTCCGACCACGGGTACGACGTCGTGGACCCCACCCGGCTGGACGCCGCCCGCGGCGGGGCAGAGGGACTGGACATGGTCGCGCGCGCCGCGCACGAGGCGGGCATGGGCGTGCTCGTGGACATCGTGCCGAACCACGTGGGCGTGGCCACGCCCCAGGCCAATCCGGCGTGGTGGGACGTGCTCACCCACGGTCCCGAGGCGGCGCATGCGGCGTGGTTCGACGTGGACTGGGCGGCCGGCGACGGGTCCCTGCTCATCCCCGTGCTGGGAGACGGCCCTGACGGGGACGCGGACGCGGAACTGGACCGTCTCGTCGTCGACGCCGAGGGCGGCCGTCTGCGCTACTGGGACAACGTCTACCCCCTCGCCCCCGGATCGCTCGAGGCGGCCGAGACGGAGACCGGGCTGCGCACCGCGGAGGTCTTCGCGGCGGCGGACCCGGCGAAGGAGCCGACCGCGGAGCAGGCCCGCCTGGCCCGCGCCGTGCACGACCGCCAGCACTACCGGCTGGTCGGCTGGCGCCGCGGCGACGCCGAGCTGAACTACCGCCGCTTCTTCACCGTCACCACGCTCGCGGGCGTCCGGGTGGAGGAGCCCGAGGTCTTCGACGCCGTCCATGCCGAACCCGCCCGCTGGGTCCGCGAAGGGCTCGTGGACGGGCTGCGCGTGGACCACCCGGACGGCCTGGCGGACCCGGCCGGCTACGCGCGGCGCCTGCGCTCCCACGTGCTCCCGGAGGGCTACCTCGTGGTGGAGAAGATCCTCGAGCCCGGTGAGGCGCTGCCCGCGGACTGGCCCGTGGACGGAACCACCGGCTACGACGCGCTCGGCGAGGTCGAACGCGTCTTCATGCACCCCGAGGCCGCGGGCGATGCGGCCGAGGACGCGCGCCGTCGTCGGGAGTGGGACGAGGCCGTGGTGCGGGCCAAGCACGACGTGGCCACCGGCTCCCTCGCGGCCGAGACCGCCCGGCTGGTCCGGGAGGTCCGCGCCGTGCACGCCCTCGGCGCCCACCCGGACGAGGACGTGGCCGCCGCGTTCGCCGCCGTGCTCGCCCGCCTGCCCGTGTACCGCACCTACCTGCCCGTGGGCCTGGCCGTGCTCGAGGGCGCGCTGGCGGACGCGGCCGCGGCGGAGCCGGCCCTCGCCGACGTGCTCGGCGACCTGCGGCCCGAGCTGACCGACCCGGACTCGCCCGTGGCCCGCCGGTTCCAGCAGACCTCCGGCATGGTGATGGCCAAGGGCGTCGAGGACCGGTCCTTCTACCGGTACACCCGGTGGGCCAATCTGAACGAGGTCGGCGGAGACCCCTCCCACGTCGCCCTGTCCCTGGCCGACTTCCACGCCGCCCAGCAGGCGCGCCAGGCCGCCTGGCCGACGGCCATGACCACCCTGAGCACCCACGACACCAAGCGCGGCGAGGACGTGCGCGCCCGCATCGCCGTGCTCGCCGAGGAGCCCGACCGCTGGGCCGCCGAGCTCGCGGAGCTGAGGCGCCTCCACCCGCTCGGCCACCCCGACGCGGAGCGGCTGCTCTGGGAGTCCATCGTGGGCGTCTGGCCCACGGACGGCACCACGCCGGAGGAGGAGCGGATCCTCGGCTTCCTGCAGAAGGCCTCCCGCGAGGCGGCCCTGGCCACCACCTGGACGGACCAGGACCCCGAGTTCGAGGCCCGGCTCGCCGCACTCGCCGCCGCCGTCACCTCCCCCGAGGGGCCTGCCCGGGGCGTGCTCCAGGCCGTCGCGGACCGCATCGCCGAGCCCGGCCTCGTGGTCCAGCTCGGCCACAAGCTCGTCCAGCTCGCCGCCCCCGGCGTCCCCGACGTCTACCAGGGCACGGAGGTGCCCTTCCCCACCCTCGTGGACCCGGACAACCGCCGCCCCGTGGACTTCGCGGCCCGGGCCGACCTGCTGGACCGCCTCGACGCCGGCCACACGCCCGGCCTCGACGACCCCGCCGCCGCCAAGCTGGCCGTCGTGGCCGGCGTGCTGCGCGCCCGCCGCGACCGGCCCGAGCTGTTCACCGGCCACCGCCCGCTCGACGTCTCCGGCCCCGCCGCCGAACACGCGATCGCGTTCGACCGGGGCGGGGCGCTCGCCGTGGCCACCCGCTGGCCCGTCCGCCTCGCGGCCGCGGGTGGCTGGGGCCAGACCGTCGTGACCGTGCCGGCTGGGCGGTGGGAGGACGCCGTCACCGGCCACCCCGTCCACCCCGACGCGCGCGGCGCCGTGCGCCTCGACGAACTGCTCAGCACCCTGCCCGTCGCGCTGCTCGTCCCGGCGCACGCCCCGTCCGACCGCCGAGAGAGGACCGCCCCGTGACCGAGCCCCGCCCGGCCGACGCCCCCGCCCCGGGCCTGCACCCGATCGGCTCCGACCCCGTGGACCCCGCCGCGGACGAGCGGGCCGCCGTCGAGGCCGCGCGCGCCGTCCCCTATGCCGTGTGGGCGCCGCACGCCGAGAGCGTCGAGCTCGTCCTCGTCGACACCGAGCCCGGCGCCCTGCGCTACGCCGAGGACCGCTGGCCCGTCGCCGCCGTCGTGGCCATGGACCCCGCCGCCGGAGGCTGGTGGACGCCCACGGAGGACCCGCTGGCCGCCCTCGGCCTCGACGCCGCGCAACCGCCGGCCGACCCCGGCTACGGCTACCGCGTGGACGGGGCGGACCCCGTGCCGGACCCCCGCTCCCGCCGCCAGCCCGACACGGTCCACGGGCCCTCCCGCCGCGACGTCGCCGGCCGCTCCGTCGCGTGGCCGGACGAGGGCTGGGCCGGGCCGCCCGGGGTGGAGTCCGATCCGACCGTGCTCCAGGGCGGCGGCCTGCGCGGCGCCGTCCTGTACGAGCTGCACGTGGGCACCTTCACGGCCGAGGGGACCCTCGATGCCGCCATCGCCCGCCTGCCGCACCTGACGGACCTCGGGGTCACCCACGTCGAGCTGTTGCCCGTGAACTCCTTCTCCGGCCCGCGGAACTGGGGCTACGACGGGGTGGCGTGGTTCGCCGTCGACGAGTCCTACGGCGGCCCCGCCGCCTACCGTCGCTTCGTGGCCGCCGCCCACGCCGCCGGCCTCGGCGTGGTCCAGGACGTCGTGCACAACCACCTGGGCCCCTCCGGCAACTACCTGCCGGTGTTCGGGCCGTATCTGGGCCCGGGCGGCACCGGCTGGGGCGACGGCCTGAACCTGGACGGCGCCGACTCGGACGAGGTGCGCCGGTTCGTCCTGGACAACGTCCGCTTCTGGCTCGAGGAGATGCGTGTGGACGGGCTGCGCCTCGACGCGGTGCACGCCCTGCGGGACACCCGCGCCGTGCACCTGCTCGAGGAGATGGCCGCGCTCGCGGACGGGATCGCGGCCCGTGCCGGCCGACCCGTGCCCCTCCTGGCCGAGTCCGACCTCAACGACCCGCGTCTGGTGCTGCCCCGCCAGGCCGGCGGGCTCGGCCTCGCGGCGGCCTGGAACGACGACGTCCACCACGCCCTGCACGTGGCCGCGACGGGGGAGACCCACGGCTACTACGCGGACTTCGCCCCGCTGGAGGCGGTGGCCAAGGTCATGGAGCGCACCTACTTCCACGACGGCACCCGTTCCACCTTCCGCGGCCGCGATCACGGGCGCGCCGTGCCGGACGCCGTCCCGAACCATGCGTGGGTGGCCAGCATCCAGAACCATGACCAGGTGGGCAACCGTGCCGGCGGCGACCGCACCGCTGCCGCCCTGTCCGAGGGTGCGCTCGCGGCCGAGGCCGCCCTGCTGCTGACCGGCCCGCACGTGCCGATGCTCTTCATGGGGGAGGAGTTCGCGGCCTCGACGCCGTGGCCGTTCTTCACCTCGTTCCGCGAGCCCGAGCTCGGGGACGCCGTCCGGCAGGGACGACGCCGCGAGTTCGCCGCCCATGGCTGGGACCCGGCCGACGTCCCCGACCCGCAGGACCCCGCGACGCGGGACGCGGCGGTGCTGGACTGGGCGGAGGCCGCGGGCGGCACGGACGGCCAGGGCCGCGGGGTGCGCGTGCTCGCCGCCTACCGCACCCTGATCGGCCTGCGCCGCACGCTGCCCCAGCTCACCGACCCTCGCCGCGACCGCGTCCGGGCCGAGGTGGACGCGGCCCGGCGCCACGTGCGCCTCACCCGCGCCGGCGAGGACGCCGACGTCGTCCTGCTCGTCGCCCTCGGCGCGGAGCCGCTTCCCGTGCCCGCGGACCTGACGCGGGCGGAGCTGCTCGCCGGCCACGGCGACCACGGCCCGCTCGGCCCCGGCACGGTGCCGGCGGCGGTCCCGGCCCCCGGCTTCCTGCTCCTGCGCCGCTGAGCCGCGTCCGGCGTCAGTCCGCGTCCGCAGGCGGGACGGCGCGCAGCATGGTGGTCGTGGGGTGCAGTGCCACCGCGTCCTCGTCGCGGCGGGCCCGCAGCACCGTGTCCACGTAGGAGTCCACCGCCTCCTGCAGGGGCACGGCCTGGCCGCGGGCCTCGGAGAGGTACCAGCGGTGCTCGAGGAGCTGGTGCATCACCTCGGCGGGCTCGAGCTTGGCTCGCAGCTCAAGGGGCACCGAGCGGACCACGGGGTCGAACACCTCCACCACCCAGCGGTGCGCCGCAGCCTCGATGTCCATGTACGGGTCCCACTCCCGGCGGGCGGCCTCGATGTCCACGAGCAGCCGCCGGGCCTGGTTCTCCTGGACCTCGAGTCCCGTGAGGCGGGTCAGCCGACGGCGGTGGTAGCCCGCGTGGATCTCGACGGGCCGGGCGATCATCATCCCGGGGGCGTCGGCGGCGCGCAGTGAGTACTCGGCCAGCTCGAACCCGAGCTCCTGCAGGCGGCGGACGCGGCGGTCCAGGCGCCACGGCTCGGCGCGGGGGAACAGCAGAGGCTCGGTCAGCTCGTCCCACAGCCGTCGGTAGGACGCCACGAGCAGGTCCGGCGTGGTGACGGGGTCCACCTCCGGGTCCAGCAGCCCGCTGGCCTGCAGGTCCAGCAGCTCACCGCCCACGTTCACGGCGGCCACGTCCAGGTCGTGCTCGCGCTGGCCGGTGGACAGCCGCTCCCGCAGCTCGCCGGTCTCGGCGTCCACCAGGTGAGCGGCGAACCCGCCCGCGTCGCGCCGGAACAGGACGTTGGACAGGGAGACGTCACCCCAGAAGAACCCCTCGAGGTGCAGCTCGACGAGCAGGGTCGCCAGCGCGTCCATGAGCCGCACGAGGGTGCGGCGCTCGAGGCGCTCCGAGAACACGGCGCGGTACGGCAGGGAGAAGCGCAGGTGCCGGGTGACGAGGGCGGCGGGCAGCGGCGTGCCGTCGTCGTGGGTGCGCCCGGTGACCACGGCCACCGGCACCACCGACGGCGCCGGGCCCCGCTCGAGCCGGCGCAGCAGCCGGTACTCGTGGAACGCGAGCTCCTCCGTGGTCTCCTTCACCGCCACGATGCCCCCGCCCATGCGGGCGAAGCGCACCACGTGACGGGAGATGCCCCGCGGCAGAGCCGCCAGCACCTCACGCGGCCACGTCTCGAGGGGGAGCGCCCAGGGCAGGGCGAGCAGCGACGTCGCCGGGTCCTCGGAGGCGTCCCCCGAGGGGGCCCCCGTGATGGTCAGTCGATCGACGGGGGAGGGGGTCTCGACGGTGTCCATGGTCACGATCCTTCCAGACAGGGCCGCTATGCTCGCCTGGCGCGGCGCGCCCGCCGCCCGCCGGCTCCGGTGCTCGACCCGGACCGACTGCCCCACGAGGAGGACCCTTGGCCCGGAACACGTCAGGCTCGCACACCTCGGCGAAGGACGCCCGTGCGCGTGCCCGCCAGATCCAGGAGGAGCAGCGCAGGAAGGACCGCCGCCGCCGCACCGGCGTCATCTGGGGCTCGGTCCTTGCGGCGGTGCTCGTGATCGGCCTCGTCGTCGCGTTCGTGCTCAACCGCAACGGCGACGACGCCGCGGCCGCCGGCCCCATCCCCGCCGTGGCGAACGAGCAGGGCGGCATCGAGTTGACCTCGGCCACGGGCCTGGCGGAGGGCGCGGGAGAACGCGAGGTCGACCCCTCGAGGATCGAGGTGCCGAAGCAGTCCGCGAGCTCCCAGCCCGAGACCCTGCCGGACACCGAGGCCCGGGCGGACGGCGAGCCGACGCGGATCGTGCTCTACGCGGACTTCAACTGCGTGCACTGCGCGGACTTCGAGACCTCCAACGCGGACCAGATCGAGCAGTGGCTCGAACAGGGCGAGGCCACGGTCGAGTACCGGATGGTGGACTACCTGAGCGCCCCGAACAACCAGAACTACTCGGCCCGCGCCGCCAACGCCGCGTACTGCGTGGCGGACCAGAAGCCCGAGGCCTACAACGGCTTCGTGGCCGCCCTGTTCGCCACCTACGACGAGCACCAGGGCAAGGGCCTGGACAACGCGGCGATCACGCAGCTCGCGCAGGAGCACGGCGCGGACATCGCCTCCTGCGTCGAGGACGGCACGTTCCGCTCCGCGGTCGAGCACACCACCCGCCAGGCGCGCGTCGCCGGCGTGGCCGGCACCCCCACCGTGTTCGTGGACGGGAAGAACTGGGCCCTCGACGGCGAGGACAAGACCTTCGCCGATTGGGCGGGCGCCAAGATCGCCGGCTGACCCGGCTGACCCGTCGCCGAGGTCCGCGGGGCGTCCCCACGCAGGGGGCGCCCCGCGCCCCCCGCCCGGGCCTTGTACGCTGGAAGGGTCGGCCGCGGCGCCCCGGGCGCCGGCCGCAGGCCTCCTTAGCTCAGCTGGCCAGAGCAGCTGCCTTGTAAACAGCAGGTCGCCGGTTCGAATCCGGCAGGGGGCTCCACCCCACCGCGGGCCCGACGGCGCCGCGCACCTCCGCCGGGAGGGCGCGGCGCCGTCGTCGTGTCCGGCGCGGGCCGACGCTGGGGCGCCGCTGTGCGCGCCCGCGGCCATCCGCCAGGCTCGGCTGGCGGATCCGCCAGAGATGCCTCGACCATCCGCCAGACTTCGACCCTGGGCCTCGTCGTGACGGAATCGTGACCTTACCGTGATCCCAGCCACCCCGGCCCGAGCCCCTCGGGCGCCCGCGTCCGGTGGCCCAGAACTCCGAGGAGATCCCGTGCAGTCCTCCCCACCCCGCAGCACCCGCCGCCGCATCGGCGCCCTCGTGGCCGGCGCCGTCCTCGCCGGCGGGACCCTGACCTCGTCCCCCGCGCTCGCGGCCCCCTCCGGCGACGCCCCCGCCGCACCGGCAGCCACCCCGACCGCCGCCTCGCCCCTGGCGGCGGCGCAGGTCGAGGACCCGAACGCCGACGGCTACGACTCCTTCATCGTCACCTACAAGGAGACCGCCGCCACCGCCCACGCGAAGGGCCGAGCCAACGCCTGGGGCAAGGCCGCGAAGGAGGCCGGCGTCTCCGTGAAGGAGCTGCGTGAGACCGCGCTCGGCTCCCGCGTGGTCAAGGCGGACCGCAAGCTGGACCAGGCCGAGTCCGCGAAGTTCATGGCCGACCTGAAGGCCTCCGGGGCGGTCGAGGCCGTGGAGCCGGACGCCATCCTCACCGCCACCGGCCTGAGCCCCGTGGACGCCCTCTACTCTCAGCAGTGGGGCTTCACCGGCACCCACGGCATGCGGGTCCCCGGGGCGTGGGACCGCACGACGGGCTCCGGTGCGACCGTGGCCGTCATCGACACCGGCATCACCTCCCACCCGGACCTCGACCGCAACGTCGTGCCCGGCTACGACTTCATCTCCGACGGCAGGGCGGCGCGCGACGGCGGGGGCCGCGACTCCAACCCGCGCGACGAGGGCGACTGGTACGCCGCTGGCGAGTGCGGCACCGCCGGTGCCTCCGACTCCTCGTGGCACGGCACCCACGTGGCGGGCACCGTCGCGGCCGTGGCCGACTCCCAGGGTGTCGTCGGCGTGGCCCCGAACGCGAAGATCCAGCCCATCCGCGTGCTCGGCAAGTGCGGCGGTTCGCTGTCCGACATCGCCGACGCGGTCGTGTGGGCCGCCGGCGGCACCGTGGCGGGCGTGCCGGCCAACCCGAACCCGGCGGACGTCATCAACATGTCCCTCGGCGGCTCCGGCACGTGCGGCACCACCTACCAGAACGCGATCAACGCGGCCGTCTCCCGCGGCGTGCCCGTCGTCGTGGCGGCGGGCAACGAGAACCAGCCCGCCGCCAACGTGCGCCCGGCCAACTGCCGGAACACCATCGTGGTGGCCGCCTCCACCTCGCAGGGCGCCCGCGCCTCGTTCTCGAACTACGGCTCCGCCGTGGACGTGACCGCCCCGGGCGCGAACATCATCTCGACCGTGAACAACGGCGCCACCACCCCGACGACGGCCGGCCACGCCGCCTACAACGGCACCTCGATGGCCACCCCGCACGTCGCGGGCCTGGCCGCCCTGCTGCTGGCCGAGCGGCCGAGCCTCACCCCGGCCCAGGTCGAGTCCACCCTCAGGTCCACGGCCCGGTCCATGCCCGTGTCCTGCTCCGCGGGCTGCGGCGCCGGCCTGGCGGACGCCGCCAGGGCGGTCTCCTCCCTCGGTGGCAGCTCCTGACCGGAGCCCGCCCCGGGCGCCGGGACCTCGTTGGTCGCCCAGGGCGGTTTCGAGCCCGGCGCCACGCTGACCGACGCCTGACGTGCTCGTCGGCTCTCGATGGCCGCTCCGCCGTGCGCGGGGTGGCCGTCGCCCGGGTGGACAGGCGGCGCCGCCTGAGGTATCGTTTTTCGAGTTGTCACCCCCATGGGGCGACGCCCGGATCTTTAGCTCAGTTGGTTAGAGCGTTCGCTTCACACGCGAGAGGTCGCTGGTTCGAGTCCAGTAAGATCCACCGCAGCAGGGCCCTCCTCCGGGAGGGCCCTTTCGCGTCCCCGGGCCGCGGTGCCGACGGCCCCGGCGGGGGAGGTGCCGGCGTGGTTGGATGGACGCGTCGGCGGGGGGCTCGGCCCACCGCCGTGGCGCGTCCAGCGCCCGCACACGGAAGGAGAGGGTGAGCCGCATGGAGCAGGAGGGCACCCAGGAGCCGGCGCGGTTCGACCCCCGCATCGCGGAGCCCCCGGCCGTCCCCACGCTCATCCCCGTGCTGCGCCCGGCCGGCGCCGAGGACGCCGCCGCTGTCGGCGACCTCACGCTCGACCCGGAGGACCCCGGCCTGCTCGACCTCGACCCGGCGGAGTCGGCCCACCCGGCCGCGGTCGCCGTCGAGCCGACGGAGCCGCTGCCGCCCGTGGTCCGCCCCGCCGCCGCCGATCCGGTCTCGACGCCGGCGCCGGAGCCGGAGGAATCGGCCGAGCCGGAGGCGGAGACGCTGCCGGAGCCGGCCGCGGACGCGCCCCTGACCGAGCCGCCGCCGTCCGAGCAGGTGCCCACCTCCGTCCTGGCGCCCGCGGAGGCCGACGGCGCCCTGCCCGCCCCGGATGTGATCCCCGAGCCGGACGTCACCGTCCCGGACCCGGTGGTCCCCGTGGGCCCGCCCGAGAAGCGCGGGCGTCGGCGCGGCCGGCGCTCCCGCGAGGTCTTCGTCGAGAACCTGCCGACGCAGGCGCTCGTGCTGGCCGACCGCCTGCACTCCTCGCCGTACGGGCGCCGCATGCGCTCCACGCTGCAGCAGCGCCGCGCGGAGGCGCAGGCCCTCGAGGCCCGCACCACCCTGGACTTCGCGCTCAAGCTGGGCGAGACGATGTTCAGCTTCGGCGCGGCCTCGCTGGACGTGGAGACCTCGATCATCGTGGCCACGCAGGCCTACGGGATCCTCGAGACCGAGGTGGACCTGACCAACCAGTCCATCTCCCTGAACTACGCGCCCGACTCCTCACGCGGTGAGACCCCGTTCACCCTCCAGCGGGTGGTCCGCTCGTCCTCGGTGAACTTCGAGGGGCTCGTGGCCGTCCACCGGCTCGTCGAGGAGATCGCCGCGGGCGAGGTGGACCGGGCCGAGGCCCAGCGCCGGCTCGTGGAGATCCGGCATCAGCCCAAGCCGTTCCCCGCCGTCTTCGAGGTCCTCTTCTCCGGCGTGTTCGTGGCCTGCTTCGTGCCGTTCATCGGGGGGACCTGGACGAGCGCGGCCCTGGGCATGGTCTCCACCTGGCTGGTCTTCTGGCTCAAGGTCCAGGCGGACAAGGCGCGCTTCCCGGAGATCTTCTCCACGATGTTCGGGGCGATCACGGCCACGGTGATCGCGCTGATGGCCCACGCCCTCGACCTGCCGGTCAACCCGGCGCTGGTGATCGCCGGCGGCATCATGATGCTCCTGCCCACGGCGAGGTTCGTCACCGCGGTGCAGGACGCCATCCACGGCTTCCCGGTGACCGCCGCGGGCCGCTTCCTCTCCGCGCTGCTCGTGTTCGCCGGCGTGATGGCCGGGATCATGATCGCCGTGGGCATCGGGGATCTCCTGGGATTCGAACAGCTGGACCTGGCCGAGGCGGGGACGCTGAGCTATCCGCCGCTGCTGCTGCTGGGCCTCGTGATGGCCGCGGGCATGGCGGACGCGGTGGTGGAGCAGTCGCGGTGGCCCCAGATCCTGGCCTGCGGTCTCGTGTCCGGGGCCGGCTTCGGCGCGTACCTGGCGGCGCAGCAGATCGGGGTCAGCGACCGGCTGGTGCCCGCGGTCGCCGCGGCGGCGGTCGGGTTCCTCGGCCGCCTGGTGGCCCAGCGGCTCGCAGCCCCGGCGCTCGTGATCGTCCTGCCGTCCATGCTGTTCCTGCTTCCCGGACTCACCATGTTCCGGTCCGTCTACGGGTTCACCGTGGAGACCGGGGCCACGCTGCTGGGCGTCGAGGGACTGTTCAACGCCGCGGTCATCGTCGTGGCGATCGCGGCCGGCGTCGCCTTCGGCAACACCCTGGCCAAGCCGATCACCGACCGGATGGGCACGCTGCTGCCCACCGAACTCGTGATGCACCAGCGCCGCTGACCGGCGGCTCGGCTCAGTCGGGCAGGCGCCAGTCCACCGGCGCCGCGCCGGCCGCCTCGAGGAGCCGGTTCACCCGGCTGAAGGGCCGGGAGCCGAAGAACCCGCGGTGGGCGCTCAGGGGAGAGGGATGCGGGGACTCCACGACGCCGGCCCCCGCCGCCGCCAGCAGCGGCGCCATGCGCCGCGCGTCGGCTCCCCACAGCAGCCCCACGAGCGGGGTGCCGCGCGCGCAGAGGGCCCGCACCGCGGCCTCCGTGATCTGCTCCCAGCCGAGGCCGCGGTGGCTGCCGGGTGCGCCGGCCCGCACGCTGAGGGCGCGGTTCAGCAGCAGCACGCCCTGGTCCGTCCACGCGGAGAGGTCGCCGTGGGCGGGCGGGGTGATGCCGAGGTCGTCGTGCAGCTCCCGGTGGATGTTGGCCAGGGAGCGGGGCAGCGGCCGCACGTGGCGGTCCACCGCGAAGCTCAGGCCGATCGGATGGCCCGGCGTCGGGTAGGGGTCCTGGCCCAGCACGAGGACGCGGACGTCCGCGAACGGCTGACGGAACGCCCGCAGGATGTGCTCCGGCGCCGGCAGCACCTGCTCTCCGGCCGCCCGGCGGGCACGCAGGGCCTCGCCGACCTGCTCGAACGCGGCGGCCTGCGGGGCGAGGGCCGCCTCCCAGCCCGGATCCAGGGGCGCGATGAACTCCATGCCCCGAGAGTAGACCGGGTGGGTACAGTGGCCGCCATGTCCCACCCCACGCCCGTCTCGCCCGATCCGGCCCCGGACGAGGGTGCCCGCGCGCGGGCGCGACGGGACGAGCTGACGGACCTGGAGCGTGCGGTCCTGGACCTGGAGGCCGCCACCTGGCGGTACGGCGGGGCCAAGGACCACGCCGTCCGAGAGCGTCTGGGGCTGCCTCCGACCGCCTATTATCAGGTGTTGAACGGATTGCTGGACCGTGAGGCCGCCCTGGCCTACCGACCCCTGCTGGTCACGCGGCTGCTGCGCAAGCGCGGCACCCGCAGCCGGGCCCGGAGGGGACCCGCGGATCCGGCGCCGTCCACGCCCGCTTCCCGCCAGGAGAACTGACCCATGGCCTACCAGCCCGACCGCTTCGACGAGGTCCCCGAGTACACGGACCAGCGCGGCGCGCACCGCGAGTCCTTCGCCGCTGCCGGCGCGACCGCCGCGGGCGGGGGTCGCCGCCTGAGCCCGCTGCTCTGGGTGGCCGGCCTCGTCCTGCTCGCCGGCCTGTTCGTGGGCGTCGTCCTGCCGTGGCTCACCGGCGACCGCTCCGAGCCCGTCGCCGCCGAGAGCTCGACGACGGCCCCGGCGGTCGAGCCGTCGCCGTCGACGTCGACGTCGGCGTCGTCCGAGTCCTCCTCGGCGTCCTCCGCGTCGGCGTCGACTGCATCCGCGACCGAGTCCGCCACCCCGTCCGAGGACACGGCGGAGGCGTCCCGTTCCGCGGCTGCGGCCGCGGCTGAGTCCTCGCGGGTGGCGCAGGAGGCGGCCGCCGCAGAAGCCGCCGAGTCGTCCCGGGCCGCCGAGTCGTCCCGTGCCGCCGCGGAGGCCGCTGAGTCGTCCCGTGCCGCCGCCGAGGCACAGGCGGCGGAGGCCTCGCGTTCCGAGGCCGCCGCGCAGTCCGCAGAGGCGTCCCGGTCGGCGGCGGCCGTCCAGGCGGCGGAGTCCTCGCGCGCCGCCGCGTCCCGTTCGGCCGCCGCGGCGGAGGCCTCGCGCTCGCAGTCCGCGGCCGCGTCGAGCTCCCGTGCGGCCGCGCAGTCTGCGGCCGCGTCGAGCTCTCGTGCGGCCGCGCAGTCCGCGGCCGTGCGCGGCACCCACGTCACCGTGTACAACGCGACCCGCTCCCAGGGCCTCGCCGCCTCCTACGCGCAGCGGCTCACGAGCGCCGGCTACACCTCGGTGGACGCGAAGAACTGGAGCGGCTACGGCATCCAGTCCTCCACCGTCCTGTACAACGGCTCGGCCAACAAGGCCGCCGCCGAGGCGGTCGGCAAGGAGCTCGGCTTCCCGGTCATGCAGACCCCGAACCTGCAGGTGAACGGCGTCGCGGTGGTCGTCACCGGCTGACCCGCCCGCCGTGCGGCCGTGCCGGACGCGCACCCTTCCCGGCCCCCCGGCGGGGCGCCTCCCGAGGCGTTCTGCCGGGGGCCGTCCGCCGTCCGCGGAAGAGCGGGCTCCCGCACCGCGGACCCTTTGCACTCTCCCGGTGCGAGTGCTCATAATGGGGTTAGCACTCCGAAGGCGCGACTGCCAGCCGTACCCCGGTCGGTCCGGCGCCGTGGAGGAGGACCTGTCCACCGATGAGGCCCCCAGGGGCCGTCCGTCGCGGGCATCGGCGCGGGTCAGCCACCAGAAGTAGGAAGCCGACGTCCAGAAAGGACCTGCACATGGCCAAGACCATCGCATTCGACGAAGAGGCCCGCCGCGGCCTGGAGAAGGGCCTGAACACCCTGGCCGACGCCGTGAAGGTGACCCTCGGCCCCCGCGGCCGCAACGTGGTGCTGGAGAAGAAGTGGGGCGCCCCCACCATCACCAACGACGGCGTCTCCATCGCCAAGGAGATCGAGCTCGAGGACCCGTACGAGAAGATCGGCGCGGAGCTCGTCAAGGAGGTCGCCAAGAAGACCGACGACGTCGCCGGCGACGGCACCACCACCGCCACCGTGCTGGCCCAGGCGCTGGTCCGCGAGGGCCTGCGCAACGTGGCCGCGGGCGCCGACCCGCTGTCCCTGAAGCGCGGCATCGAGAAGGCCGTGGAGGCCGTCACCTCCGAGCTGCTCTCCGCCTCCCGCGAGATCGAGACCAAGGACCAGATCGCGGCCACCGCCTCGATCTCCGCCGCGGACAAGCAGATCGGCTCCCTCATCGCCGAGGCCCTGGACAAGGTCGGCAAGGAGGGCGTCATCACCGTCGAGGAGTCCAACACCTTCGGCCTCGAGCTCGAGCTCACCGAGGGCATGCGCTTCGACAAGGGCTACATCTCCGGTTACTTCGTGACCGACGCGGACCGCCAGGAGGCCGTCCTCGAGGATCCCTACATCCTCATCGTCAACTCGAAGATCTCCTCCGTGAAGGACATGGTGGCGATCCTCGAGAAGGTCATGCAGTCGGGCAAGCCGCTGCTGATCATCGCCGAAGACGTCGAGGGCGAGGCCCTGGCCACCCTCGTGGTCAACAAGATCCGCGGCACCTTCAAGTCCGTGGCCGTGAAGGCCCCGGGCTTCGGTGACCGCCGCAAGGCCATGCTCGCCGACATCGCCATCCTCACCGGCGGCCAGGTCATCTCCTCCGAGGTGGGCCTGTCCCTGGAGAACGCGACCCTCGACCTGCTGGGCACCGCCCGCAAGGTGGTCGTCACCAAGGACGAGACCACCATCGTGGAGGGTGGCGGCGACGCCGAGCAGATCGCCGGCCGCGTGGCCCAGATCCGCTCCGAGATCGAGAACACCGACTCGGACTACGATCGCGAGAAGCTGCAGGAGCGCCTCGCCAAGCTGGCCGGCGGCGTGGCCGTCATCAAGGCCGGCGCGGCCACCGAGGTGGAGCTCAAGGAGCGTAAGCACCGCATCGAGGACGCCGTGCGCAACGCCAAGGCCGCCGTGGAGGAGGGCATCGTCGCCGGCGGCGGCGTGGCCCTGATCCAGGCCGGCGCCAAGGCGTTCGGCGGCCTGCAGCTCGAGGGCGACGAGGCCACCGGCGCGAACATCGTGAAGGTCGCCATCGAGGCCCCGCTGAAGCAGATCGCCTTCAACGCCGGCCTGGAGCCCGGCGTCGTGGCGGACAAGGTCAAGACCCTCGACGACGGTCACGGCCTGAACGCCGCCACCGGCGAGTACGAGGACCTGCTGGCCGCCGGCATCAACGACCCGGTGAAGGTGACCCGCTCGGCCCTGCAGAACGCCGCGTCCATCGCGGGCCTGTTCCTGACCACCGAGGCCGTCGTCGCGGACAAGCCCGAGAAGGCCGCCGCCGGCGCCGAGGGCATGGACCCGATGGGCGGCATGGGCGGCATGATGTGATCAGCCGCTGAGCCGGCCCGGCCCGTTCGGGCGCCCAGCCAGCGAGGCCCGTCTCCCCGTCCGGGGAGGCGGGCCTCGCCGCGTCCGGGGCCGGCACCGGGGCGCCCCGCTCAGGCCGACAGCGCGGCTCGTTCCGCCGCCAGGTTGCGGCGGGCGGCGGCCTCCCAGCGCGTTCGGCCGGGCGCGGTCCGATACAGCCGCTCGGCGTCCAGCAGGGCGTCCAGCACCGCGCCGCGACCGCGGGCCCAGTCCGCGTCGGACACGTGCGCGTAGTCCTGCCGGACCGCGGCCACGTAGCGGGCGTAGGCCTCGGGGGAGCGGCCGAGGACCTCGAGGTCCGCGTCCGAGAGCACCGCCCCGGCCGCGTCGTGCGGGGCGGGGTCGTGGGCGGCGGTGAGCAACACGAGGCGCGCCACCTCGTCGACGACGTCGGCCGGCACCGCCAGCCGCGGGTCGGTGAGCACGTCCCGGGCCAGGGCGGCCGAGTCCGCCTCGTCCTGGCCGGCGGGCGCGGCGGGGTCCCCGACGTAGACGGCGTCGTGGAACCACGCGGCCAGGCGGACCGCACGCGGATCCGGCCCGGCCTTCGCCCCCGCCCGCTCGAGCAGGTCCACGGACTCGAGCACCGCGAGCAGGTGGGCCGGGTCGTGGTAGTGCCGATGCGGCTCCGTCCAGCGGGCCAGCAGGTCGCGTCCCGCCGTCGTCACCGCGTCCGGGCTCGCCGCCGTGCCCTCGAACAGCCGCGCCCAGCGCCGGGCGAGGACGACGTCGCGCTTCTCGGCGCGGCTCCGGGCGGGCACGCGCAGCCCCGAGGCGGCGAGGCGGCGCACCAGCTCCCGTCCGGTGACGGGCACCGCCCCGCGGGCCACGAGCTCGGCGCGTCGGTGCGCGGGCACGTCGTAGTGGTCCCGGTCGAAGGCCCGCTCCGAGAGCCCCGCCGCCCGCGCGAACGCGTGGAGCTCCTCGAGGGAGGCGTCGGAGACGAGGTGGGAGAACACGGTGCCGTGGGCGGGCCACGCGGGCGGGTCGATCAGGACGGTCATGCCCCCACTCTAGGAAGCACGGACCGGGGCGCGGCCGGCCGGCCGCACCCCGGACCGTTCCGGGCGCTCAGAACCGGAACATCGCGGCGTTGGCGGTCTCCGCGTCCTGGTACTGGGTGGCGGCGGCGTCCATCGCGCGGCGGATGCCCGCCAGGGACTCCTCCACGCGCTGCTGGGTGGCGCGCCACTCGGTGAGCACACCCTGGAAGTTCGCGGCCGCCTGGCCGCGCCAGGTGTCCTGCAGCTGGCGCAGGTTGGCCTCCATGGTGCTCACCTCCGCCTGGAGGCGGCCGATGGAGCCCTCCACCGCCCCGCTCTTGGCCCGCAGGTCCTCGACGTCGATCTGCACGATGCTCATGTGACTGTCCCCTCTGATGAGTGCTGATGGGCGGCGGGTGCCGCCGGGCACCACGCTAGGGACGCGCGTCGCGCCCGGCCGCCGGGTCGTCCCCGCCTGGGGACGGGGCGTCGGCCTGAGGCGCCTGTGCAGGAGCAGACACCCGGCGGCGGCGCTCGGCCGAGGCGCGACGGAACCGCTCCGCCGCCCGCAGCAGGCGGCTGCGCCGGGCGGCGTCCGCGGCGCTGGCGCCGGCGCCCGACGGCGCGGTCTGGGCGAGAGGGCCGGTGGGTGGGCCGGCCGCGTCGTCGTCGGTGTCCCGTGCGGACGGGCGCTCGTCCTCGACGTCCTCGTCCGCCTCGTCCTCGAACGGCGCCCACGGCAGGTGGACGGAGAAGGTGGCGCCGCCGCCCTCGGTCTCCAGCAGCCGGACGGAGCCGCCGTGCTGGGCCACGATCGCCGCGACGATGGCCAGGCCGAGCCCCGTGCCGCCCGTCTCGCGGTGCCGGGAGGTGTCCGCGCGGTAGAACCGCTCGAAGATGCGGGCGCGGTCCTCCTCGGACACGCCCGGCCCGTGGTCACGGATCTCGATCACGGAGCTGCGGCCCGCGCCGTCCGCCCCGGCCTGGCCGCCGAGGTGGTCGACGGTGCCGACCGCGATCTCGATGGGGGTGCCGGCGGGGGTGTAGCGCAGGGCGTTGGCCATGAGGTTCACCACCACCTGGCGCATCCGGTTCTCGTCGCCGAGGATGGGCGCCGGGGCCGCCCGGTCGCCGTCGGGGCCCACGAGGGTGACCTTGCGGTCCGGGGCGTTCACGGAGGCGTCCATCATGGAGTCCATCGCGAGGATGAGCAGGTCCACCGGGGCGTGCTCGAGGGGGCGCTGCTCGTCGAGGCGGGCCAGGGTGAGCAGGTCCTCCACGAGGCGGGTCATGCGGGTGGCCTCGGACTCGATGCGCTGCATGGCGGCGGCGACGTCCTCCTCCTCGCGCAGCCCGCCGTGCCGGTACAGCTCGGAGAACCCGCGGATGGTGACCAGGGGGGTGCGCAGCTCGTGGGAGGCGTCCTGCACGAATCGGCGCATCTTGTCCTCGGAGATCTCCTTGTCCCGGAACGCGGACTCGATGTGCGCGAGCATCGCGTTGAGAGAGCGGGAGAGCCGGCCCACCTCGGTGTCGGGCGCCGCGCTCTCCACGCGCTGGCTCAGGTCGCCGGCGGCGATCTTGGCGGCGGTGCGCTCCACGCGGTTCAGGGTGCGGAACGCGCGCTGGACCGCCAGGTTGGCCACGATCACGGTGCCCGCCGTCGCGAGCAGGCCGATGGTCACGACGATCGAGGTGACGCGCTCGACGGAGGAGGTCACGCTCTGCAGGGGAAGGGCCACGGCCATGGTGCCGTCGCCGCTGCTGAGCCCGTACAGCTGCACGCGCCAGCCGCTCGAGTCCGGCTGTGTGCCGGGCACCTCGAAGGAGGCGGAGCCGCGCTCAAGGGCCTCGGCCGGGGTGATGTCCGGCAGGGCCGGCTCGTCCGCACCCGGCATCACCGGGGTCTGGACGACCCGCGCGCCCTCGTTGTCCCACACGACGCCGTAGAAGCGCAGGATGGGCAGCTGCGGCATGTAGTACTCGCCGGTCTGGGCGACGTTGGCCAGGTACATCGAGACGGTGTCCCGGTTGGCGGCCATGTCCTCGTCCAGCTGGCGCACCGCCTCCTGGCGGAACAGCGCAGCGGTCGCCAGGGCGGTGACGGCGACCAGGGCCAGCATGAGCGCCGCGATCATCACGACCAGCTTGGTGCGCAGGGACTGCCCCTGCCACGTGCCCCTCAGCCAGGCGCGCGGATGGCGGACGTGGGCCGCCGCGGCGTCGAGCCGCGCACGCACGTCAGCGCTTGTCCGCGGTGCGGAGCATGTAGCCGACGCCGCGCTTGGTGTGGATCATCTTCTCGCGGCCGCCGACGTCGATCTTGCGGCGCAGGTAGGAGATGTAGGACTCGACGATCGAGGCGTCCCCGTTGAAGTCGTACTCCCACACGTGGTCCAGGATCTGGGCCTTCGAGAGCACCCGGTTCGGGTTCATCATGAGGTAGCGCAGCAGCTTGAACTCGGTGGGGGAGAGGTCCACGACCTCGCCGCCGCGGCGGACCTCGTGCGCGTCGTCGTCGAGCTCGAGGTCGTCCACGCGCAGCACCGCCGCGTCGTCGTCGAGGGAGGCAGTGCGGCGCAGCACGGCGCGGATGCGGGCGACCACCTCGTCGAGGGAGAACGGCTTGGTCACGTAGTCGTCGCCGCCGACCGTCAGGCCGGTGATCTTGTCCTCGGTGCCGTCCCGCGCGGTGAGGAACACGACGGGGAAGTGACGGCCGGCGGAGCGCAGGCGGCGGGTCACGGTGAAGCCGTCCATGTCCGGGAGCATCACGTCCAGCACGGCCAGGTCCGGCTGGAACTCCTCGGCGGCGTCCAGGGCCTCCCGGCCGTTGGCCGCGGCCGTGACCTCGAAGCCGGCGTAGCGCAGGGATGTGGAGAGCAGCTCGCGGATGTTGGGCTCGTCGTCCACCACCAGGAGGCGTGCTTCGGGGTTCTGAGGCTGCATGGGACCCAGTCAACCGCTCCGACCTGGGAGCACCCTGAAAGGGCGCTGGATGTCGCGGGGCGTCGTCGGCCCGGCGGCTCAGGGGCGCGAGCGCCGGACGGCACCCAGCACGACGTGCAGCAGCATCAGGCCGAAGCCGACGGGCAGGCCGAACAGCGCGAGCGCGAACAGCGCCGGGGACGCCGGCCACGCCAGGAAGTACGCGACCAGCAGGACCACCAGGGCCAGAGCGGACACCGCCGTCACGGCCACGCCCAGCACCAGGACGACGCCACGACCGCCCCGGTGATCGGCGGGGTCGGCGGCGGGCGCGGAGGCGGGGAGGGTGGAGGTCCGAGGCATGCCTGCCACTCTAGTCGGGCTATCCTGGGAGGTCATTGACGACCACGTCCTCCGCCGTCCCCTCCGGGCGCACGGCCAGGCTGGTCCCACCGATGCCGCGGCGCACCGCCACGCCGGTGCCGGACCCCGCCGACCCGAGACGAGAGCACGGCCGCCCCTGCGGCGCCGGCCCGACGCGGTGGACCCACATGACGAGGAGCAGGTGACGCACATGCCCACCGGACGCATCAAGTTCTACGACTCGACCAAGGGCTTCGGGTTCGCCCAGACGGACGAGGGTGAGGAGGTCCACGTGCCCGCCTCGGCCCTGCCGGCCGGGGTGACCGAGCTGCGCGGAGGCACCCGCGTGGAGTTCGGCGTGGCCGAGGGCCGCCGCGGCAAGCAGGCGCTCTCGCTGCGCGTGCTCGACGCCGCGCCCTCGGTGGTCCGCAACCACCGACCCGGCGCCACCGAGATGGCCGTCCTCATGGAGGACCTCATCACGTGGCTGGACCAGGCCTCCAACGGCCTGCGCCGCGGCCGCTACCCCCAGCGCGCCCAGGCGCAGAAGATGGCGCAGGTGCTGCGCCGTGTCGCCGACGACCTGGAGGCCTGAGCCATGACCACCCACGACGACGCCCCGCGCGTCGACCACCGGAGCCCCGACGCCGAGCCCGCGCCCGCCGAGGAGAGGACGGCCGCGCCGCCCGCGCGTCGCCGGGCCCCGCGCCGCGACGAGCTGCTCGCCGCCGCCGTGGACGCCGCCCGCGCGGGGCTGGCCGGGCTGGCCGCCCCGGACGAGGTGGGGGAGCACGTGGACGTGCTCGTGGACGACGACCGGCTCCTGACGCACCGCTTCGCGTGCCGCATGCCCGGCTACGCGGGCTGGCTCTGGTACGTGACGATCGCCCGGGCCCCACGCGCCAAGCAGGTCACCGTGTGCGAGACCGGCCTCATGGCGGGGGAGGGTGCGCTCGTGGCGCCCCCGTGGGTGCCGTACGCCGAGCGCGTGAACGAGGAGGAGCGCGAGCGGCTCAAGGCCGTGGCCGAGGGCCGTGTGCCCGGCGCCCCGGCGCCTGAGACCGCGCCGGACGACCGCGGCTGAGACGGCGCGCCCCGGCTGACCCGCCGGGGCGGACACGCAACGGGCCCGCGGTGGAGTCCCCCGCGGGCCCGTGTCCCCGTCCGGGGACGGCTCAGGCCAGGCGCTCGACCACGTGGTCGATGCAGCGCAGCAGCGCCGCGACGTCCTCGGGCTCGGTCGCGGCGAAGGTCGCGATCCGCAGCTGGTTCCGGCCGAGCTTGCGATAGGGCTCCACGTCCACCACGCCGTTCGCGCGCAGGGCCTGGGCGACCGCCGCCGCGTCGACGTCGTCGGAGAAGTCGACGGTGCAGACCACGGCGGAGCGGTCCTCGGACCGGGCCACAAAGGGCGTGGCGAACGACGACGCCTCGGCCCACGCGTACACGCGCGAGGAGGAGTCGGCGGTGCGGGCGGTCATCGCGTCCAGCCCGCCCTGACCGTTCATCCAGCGCAGCTGCGCGTCCAGCATGACGAGCGTGGCCAGCGCGGGCGTGTTGTAGGTCTGGTCCTTGAGGGAGTTCTCCACGGCCGTGGCCAGGTCCAGGAACGCCGGGATCCAGCGGCCGGACTCCTTGATCTCCGCGACCCGCGCCAGGGCCCGCGGGGAGAACAGCGCGAGCCACAGACCGCCGTCGGACGCGAAGTTCTTCTGCGGCGCGAAGTAGTACACGTCCGCCTCGGACACGTCCACCGGCAGGCCGCCCGCGGCCGAGGTGGCGTCGACGACGACCAGCGCGTCCTCGTC
Organism: Micrococcus sp. Alg238-R198; assembly: GCF_900537135.1. NCBI lineage: Bacteria > Bacillati > Actinomycetota > Actinomycetes > Micrococcales > Micrococcaceae > Micrococcus > Micrococcus sp. Alg238-R198. Next base: position 268,486 of record NZ_UNRH01000003.1, on the reverse strand, counting down.
GATGCCCGCGGGGCGGACGACGGGCGCCATCACGCCGGTGGAGGTCTCGTTGTGCGGCCACGCGTACACGTCGACCCCGGCCACGGCCTCCGGCTCGGGGCGGGTGCCCGGCTCGGAGGTGCGGATGTCCGACGGCGCCAGGAACGGCGCCTGGTCGGTGGCCTTGGCGAACTTCGAGCCGAACTCGCCGAAGCTCAGATGCTGGGCGCGCTCGCGGACCAGGCTGAAGGCGGCCGCGTCCCAGAACGCGGTGGAGCCGCCGACGCCGAGGATCACCTCGTAGCCCTCCGGCGCCGAGAACAGCTCGGCGACGCCCGACCGGACGCTCGCCACCAGGTCCTTGACCGGCTTCTGACGGTGCGACGTGCCGAGCAGCCCGGCTGCGTCCTGGAGCGCGCTCAGCTGCTCGGGGCGGACCTTGGAGGGGCCGGCGCCGAAGCGGCCGTCGGCCGGCAGCAGGTCCTGGGGGATGGTGATCTCGGCGGGGGAGGTCATGCGTGCTCCTGACGCTTCGGGGTCGCGGGTCGCGCCCATTCTCCCGCGCCCGGGACCACCGGCCGTCCACGTGACTCACGCCTCGCTAGGATGTCCGGGACGAAGAGCCCGAGGGAAGAGGACGTGCCATGACGGATCTGATCGACACCACCGAGATGTACCTGCGCACGATCCTCGAGCTCGAGGAGGAGGGCATCCCCCCGCTGCGCGCCCGCATCGTCGAGCGTCTGGAGCACTCCGGCCCCACCGTCTCCCAGACCGTGGCCCGCATGGAGCGGGACGGGCTGGTGCACGTGGGCGCGGACCGTCGGCTGGAGCTGACCGTGGCGGGCCGCGAGCGGGCCGTGTCCGTGCTGCGCAAGCACCGCCTGGCCGAGCGCCTGCTCGCGGACGTGATCGGCCTCGAGTGGGAGCTCGTCCACGAGGAGGCCTGCCGCTGGGAGCACGTGATGAGCGACCAGGTGGAGCGCCGCCTGCTCACGCTCCTGGAGAACCCCACCGAGACCCCCTACGGCACCCCGATCCCGCCCCGGCCCGAGCAGGCCTCCGCCGAGGACTGGAGCCGCGACATGGGCCTGGCGGGCGCCCGGCTCTCCGAGGAGGCCGCCACCGCCGGCCGGTTCCGCGTCCGCGGGCTGGCCGAGGGCGTGCAGACCGACCCCGAGCTGCTGGCCCAGCTGGCCGGCGCCGGCGTGACCCCCGGCCGTGTGGTGCGTGCCGAGGCCGCCCGCGACGCCGGGTACATCCGGGTCGAGGGCGAGGCGGAGGACGGCGCGGCCGCGGACGGCGGGGCCCTCGAGCTGGCCGAGGCCACGGCCGCGCACGTGTGGGTCGAGCGTCTCGACGGCTGAGGCGCGGCGCGCCGTCGTCGTGCGTGACGGGGGCGTGATGGCCCGGTGACGGGCCGGTGAACCTCTTCCGCCGCCGCAGGCGACACGCGGCGCGCCGATGCACCCGCGTCTAGCGTGGGGACACGACGCCCCTGTGTCCCCACGCTTCCGAGGCCCCCGATGCGCACACTCGTCCTCAACGCCGGCTACGAACCCCTCTCGGTCGTCTCCGACCGCCGGGCGCTGCTGCTCGTGGCCACCGGCAAGGCGAGCGTGCTCGAGGACGCCGGTGACCCGATGCGCAGCCCCACCCGCGCGTGGGGCCGACCCCTCGTGATCCTGCTGCACCAGTACATCCGGGTGCCCCACACGGATGCGGCCCCGGTCTCCCGCAAGGGCGTGCTGCGCCGGGACGGACACCGCTGCGCCTACTGCGGCGCCCACGCCACCACCGTGGACCACGTGCGGCCGCGCTCGCGGGGCGGCGAGAACTCGTGGGAGAACCTCGTGGCCTGCTGCCTGCGCTGCAACGGGGCGAAGGCGGACCGCTCGCTCGAGGCCCTGGGCTGGCGGCTGCGGGTGGAGCCGGTGCGCCCGCGCGGGGCCCAGTGGCGGATCCGCGAGCTGGAGCGGCCCGCCGAAGCGTGGCGGGACTACCTGCGCCTGGCGGCCTGACGCCGGAAGCGGAATCGCGCCCGCCCGTGCCCGGCGGTTCCTAGACTCTCCAACGGTCGAGAGAGCGGAGGGGCCCATGAGCATGGAGTCGGCGGCACGGATGTCCATGATGCGGATGACCCGCGGGCAGTCCGACGCCCAGCAGAGCCTCGCCCGCGGCACGGTGCGCCGGACCATCGCGTTCGCGGGCCGGTACCGCACCCGCCTGATCGTGTTCGTCGCGGCGTCCATCGTGGGCGCGGTGCTCGGCGTGGCCTCGCCCGTGCTGGCCGGCGACGTCGTCAACGCGATCACCGGCGGCGCGGACCGCGGGCTCGTGGTGCGGCTGGCCCTGCTGATCGCCCTCGTGGCGGTGCTCGACGCGGCGCTGTCCGTGTTCACCAAGTGGCTCTCCGCCGGGCTGGGGGAACAGGTCATCTACGACCTGCGCACCGCCGTGTTCGACCACGTGCAGCGCATGCCGGTGGCGTTCTTCCAGCGCACCCGCACCGGCGCGCTCGTCTCGCGCCTGAACAACGACGTGATCGGGGCGCAGTCGGCGATCTCGCGGACGCTCTCCGGCGTCGTCGCGAACGTGGTGTCCGTCGCGCTGACCCTGGGCGTGATGGTGGCCACCAGCTGGCAGGTCACCGTCCTGTCCCTCGTGATGCTGCCGCTGTTCCTGCTGCCGGCCCGGGCGGTCGGCTCGAAGCTGGCGGGCCTGTCCCGCGAGCGGGCCGGGCACAACGCGGCCATGGGCGACCAGATGACCGAGCGGTTCTCCGCTCCCGGCGCCACACTCATCAAGCTCTTCGGCCGCCCCGCCGCCGAGTCCGCCGAGTTCGCCCGCCGCGCGGACCGCGTGCGCGCCACCGGCGTGGACATCTCCGTGCGCCAGGCCGTCTTCACCACGCTGCTCACCCTGGTCTCCGCGCTCGCGCTCGCGGCCGTGTACGGCGTGGGCGGGCTCCAGGCGATCGCGGGCACCCTCGACGCCGGCGACGTCGTCACCCTCGCCCTGCTGCTGACCCGCCTGTACGCCCCCCTGACCGCGCTGGCGAACGCCCGCGTGGAGATCATGAGCGCGCTCGTGAGCTTCGAGCGCGTGTTCGAGGTCCTGGACCTGGAGCCGCTCATCACGGAGCCCGCGCGGCCCGCGGCCCTGCCGGAGGGGCCCCTGTCCGTGCGGCTGCGGGACGTGCGCTTCGCCTACCCCACCGCGGAGCAGGTGTCCCTGGCCTCCCTCGAGGAGGTCGCCGTGCTGGACACGCGCGGCGGCGAGGAGGTGCTGCACGGGATCGACGTGGCCGTGCCCGCCGGGGCCACCGTGGCCCTCGTGGGCTCTTCGGGTGCGGGCAAGTCCACCATAGCCTCGCTCGTCACGCGCCTGCACGACGTCACCTCCGGCGCCGTCGAGATCGGCGGCGTGGACGTGCGGGACCTCGCGTTCGCGGACCTGCAGCGGGCCGTGGGCATGGTGACCCAGGACGGCCACCTCTTCCACGAGACCGTGCGCGCCAACCTGACGCTGGCCCGCCCCGACGCGACGGACGAGCAGCTGTGGGACGCCGTCGAGCGGGCCCGCCTGCGCCCCGTGGTCGAGGCGCTGCCGGACGGGCTGGACACCGTGGTCGGCGAGCGCGGCTACCGCCTCTCCGGCGGCGAGCGGCAGCGCATGACGATCGCGCGGCTGCTGCTGGCGGCTCCGCGCGTCGTGGTGCTGGACGAGGCGACGGCGGCGCTGGACTCCACCAACGAACGCGCCATCCAGGAGGCGCTGGGGGAGGCGCTGGCCGGGCGGACCGCGATCGTGATCGCGCACCGGCTCTCCACCGTGCGCAGCGCGGACGAGATCCTCGTGGTCGAGGCCGGGCGGATCGTGGAGCGCGGCACGCACGCCGCGCTGCTCGCGGCGGGCGGGCGGTATGCGGAGCTCTACACCACGCAGTTCGCCGACGCGGAATGAGGCGGCGACCGGACCGGCCGCCCAGGTGCCCCAGGCCGGAATCGAACCGACGGCCTACCCTTTAGGAGAGGGTCGCTCTATCCAACTGAGCTACTGGGGCGCGGACCGTGCGTCGGTCCGGTGAGCGAGTCTAGCCGAGCCCTTCAGGCCGCCCGCGTGGCGCGACCACGACGGCGCCGCCCGGCCCACAGCATCACGGCCACCGCCAGCGCGAGCAGCGCCAGCAGGACCCAGCGGGTCAGCGTCAGGGCGGCGGCCAGGCCGGTGCCCGGGCCGCCGGCGGCGATCGCCTGCTCGATCGCGATGTTCTCGCAGATGTCCACGACCGCGAACAGCACGCCCAGCCCGAAGACGGCCCACTTGGCGCCGACGGGACGCAGGCGCCATGCGCCGACCGCGGTGACCGTCAGTGCCACGGCGATCGGGAAGATCACGCCGGCCGTCTTGTGCACCCAGTTCAGCTGGCCGCGGGCGTCCTCGTCCATGACCGCGGAGAGCGCGCGGATGTGGTCCTGCCCGTAGAACAGCAGGGAGTCCGGCATCGCCAGGCCGCCGCTGAGCTGGGTCATCTGCTGCAGCACCAGCAGATGGAGGTACGCGCCCACGAGCAGGGTGGTCACGATCAGCGCGCTCACCGGGATCGCCGGGCTGCCCTCGCGCTCAGCGGCCGCGGCGAGGTCCTCACGGACGTTGACGTCCCGCAGCGTGGGACGGGAGCGCGGGGACTCGGCGACCGGGCGCGCGGCGGGCCGCGACGGGCGCGGACGGGACTTGCGAGACTTCTGGGACACGGGGCACCTCCGCGGTCCATCCTCCCAGACCGGCCGAGCCGGTCCGGTCCCGCGCCGCCCAGCTCACTTTCGAACGTGAAATCGGGGTCATGGGGACTTTCGAACGCGAGATAGGCCCCACATCACGTTCGAGAGTGCGGGTGGGGTGGGGGCGGGGGGCGACGACGGCGGCGCCCGCTGTCGCGTCCGGGGCCACGCCTAGACTGGGTCCGCCATGGCTGACCTCTTCTCCGCGCTCGGACGCACGCCCCTGAACCTCGACCGCACCCGCCGCCCGGCGGACCCGGAGACCGCCCTGCCCGGGCTCGTGCCCCCGGCCGTCACGCGCGCGGCCGCGGACCCCGAGGCCTGGGGCGAGGACGTCCGGCCGGCCGCGCCGACGCACACTCCCGAGTCGCTCGTGGCGGGGCTCAACCCGCAGCAGGCAGCCGCGGTGACCCACACGGGGGCGCCGCTGCTGATCGTGGCGGGCGCCGGCTCGGGCAAGACCCGGGTGCTGACCCACCGCATCGCGTGGCTGCTCGCCACCGGACGGGCGCGGCCGCACGAGATCCTCGCCATCACCTTCACGAACAAGGCCGCCGCGGAGATGCGCGAGCGCGTGGCCGGTCTGATCGGTCCCACCGCCCAGCGGATGTGGATCTCCACGTTCCATTCCTCCGCCGTGCGGCTGCTGCGCAACGAGGCCGCCAACATCGGGCTGAAGTCCACGTTCACCATCTACGACTCGGCGGACAGCCTGCGCCTGGTCACCACCGTCGCCAAGCAGCACGAGCTGGACCCGAAGCGCTTCGCGCCCAAGGCCCTGCTGAACCGCATCAGCTCCCTGAAGAACGAGCTCGTGGAGGCGGACGACTACGCCGCCACCGTGGCCGAGGGGGACCCGTGGGGCCGCGCCGTCGCCGCCGTCTACCGGGACTACACGGCCCGCCTGCGCCAGGCCAACGCCCTGGACTTCGACGACCTGATCGGCATGACGGTCCACATGTTCGAGGCGTTCCCGCGCGTGCTGGACAACTACCGCCGCCGGTTCCGCCACGTCCTCGTGGACGAGTACCAGGACACCAACCACGCACAGTACCGCCTGATCCGGCTCCTCGCCGGCCCGGCGGGCGACCCCGAGGGCGTGGAGACCCCCGGCGGCGAGCTGACCGTCGTCGGCGACTCGGACCAGTCCATCTACGCGTTCCGCGGCGCGGACATCCGCAACATCGTCGAGTTCGAGCAGGACTTCACGGACGCCGTCACCATCAAGCTCGAGCAGAACTACCGCTCCACGCAGACCATCCTGGACGCCGCCAACGCGGTGATCGAGCGCAACCCGGACCGCCGTCCCAAGCGCCTGTGGACGGCCGAGGGGGAGGGCCCCGCGATCGTCGGCTACGCCGCGGAGAACGAGTCCGCCGAGGCGGAGTGGATCGCCACCACCATCGACCGGCTGCAGGACGAGGACGGGATCCGCCCGGCCGACGTCGCCGTGTTCTACCGGACCAACGCGCAGTCCCGTGCGCTCGAGGAGCGGCTGGTGACGCGCGGCATCCCGTACCGGGTCATCGGCGGCACGCGCTTCTACGACCGCAAGGAGATCAAGGACGCGCTCGCCTACCTGCGGGTGATCGTCAACCCCGACGACGACGTCAACGTGCGCCGCATCCTCAACGAGCCCAAGCGGGGCATCGGGGACCGGGCCGAGGGCGCCATCGCCGCGTGGGCCGAGCGCAACCGCTCCACGTTCTCCGCGGCCCTGCGCGACGCCGAGAACGCCCCCGGCATGGCCGCGCGCTCGCTCAAGGCCGTCCGCGGCTTCGTGCAGATGATGGACGACCTCGGCCAGGTCGCCGAGTCCGCCGGCCCGGCCACCGTCCTGGAGGCCGTCCTCGAGCAGTCCGGGATGCTGGCCGCCCTCCGCGAGTCCGAGGACCTGCAGGACGAGTCCCGCGCGGACAACCTCGGCGAGCTCGTCGCCGTCGTCCGCTCCTTCGAGACGACGCACCCGGACGGCACCCTGTCCGACTTCCTCGAGCAGGTGGCGCTCGTGGCGGACGCGGACCAGCTGCCCACGGCCCCGGACGTGGAGGGCGAGGCGCTCGCCGAGCAGCAGGGCCAGGTCACGCTCATGACGCTGCACACCGCCAAGGGCCTCGAGTTCCCCGTGGTGTTCCTGACGGGCATGGAGCACGGGGTGTTCCCGCACGCCCGCTCGATGACGGACGAGAAGGAGCTCGCGGAGGAGCGCCGTCTGGCCTACGTGGGCCTGACGCGCGCCCGCCGTCGCCTGTTCCTGACGCGCGCCGAGGCACGCTCGCTGTGGGGCCAGCACCAGTTCAACCCGCCCAGCCAGTTCCTCGGGGAGATCCCGGAGGCGCTCATCGACTGGGAGCGGGAGGGCACCACGCGCTCGGCCGGGTCGTTGAGCCTGACCGGCGCCGGCACCTCGCGCTACGCGGGGCGGTTCGGCGGCGGGCGACCGGCCTGGCGGTCCCGGGACGACGACGGCGCGCGGCCCCAGCGCCTCACCCGCGGGGACGAGCCGGCGGACCTCACGGTGCCCTCCGGTGTGGTGCGCGGGAAGGCGCCGAGCCGGGTGCAGCCGCAGAAGGAGATCGTGGCGCTCAGCCCGGGCGACCGCGTCTCCCACGCGACCTTCGGCGAGGGGCGTGTGGACGCCGTCGCGGGCGCGGGGGACAAGACCGTCGCGACCGTCACCTTCGACGCCACCGGGGCGCAGAAGCGGCTGCTGCTGCGCTACGCCCCGCTGACGAAGGTCGAGGGCTGACGGGACCGGCCCGCCGACTCCCCGGTCTCTCCGGGGTGTGGACTAGAGTGAGCCGTGGAACGCCGCCGTCCGCCGCCCTGCTGTGCCCCCGTGCCCGGCCCGGCCACGGAGGGGGCGTCGACGTCGGCCGCGCCCGCGGGCGAGGCCGGCAGACCCTGTCTTCGACCAAGAAGGACACACCACCGTGGACCTGTATGAGTACCAGGCGCGCGATCTGTTCGAGGCGCACGGCGTCCCCGTGCTGGCCGGCATCGTTGCGCAGACCCCGGACGAGGCCAAGGCGGCCGCGGAGAAGATCGGCGGCGTCACCGTCGTCAAGGCGCAGGTGAAGGTCGGCGGCCGCGGCAAGGCCGGCGGCGTGAAGGTCGCCAAGACGGCCGACGAGGCCTACGAGCACGCCAAGGCCATCCTGGGGATGGACATCAAGGGCCACACCGTGCACCGGGTCATGATCGCCCAGGGCGCCGACATCGCCGAGGAGTACTACTTCTCCGTGCTGCTGGACCGCGCCAACCGCACCTACCTGGCCATGTGCTCGGTCGAGGGCGGCATGGAGATCGAGCAGCTGGCCGAGGAGCGCCCCGAGGCCCTCGCCAAGGTGCCCGTCTCCGCGCTGACCGGCATCGACGCCGAGACCGCCCAGAAGATCGTCGCCGAGGCGGGCTTCCCCGAGGAGCTGCGCGCCGACGTCGCCGAGGTCATCCAGAAGCTCTGGGAGGTCTTCGAGAAGGAGGACGCCACCCTCGTCGAGGTGAACCCGCTGGTGAAGACCGGCGACGGCACGATCCTCGCCCTGGACGGCAAGGTCTCCCTCGACGACAACGCGGCGTTCCGCCACGAGGGCCACGCCGCCCTCGTCGACGAGCGCACCGAGGACCCGCTGGAGGCCAAGGCCAAGGCCAACGGCCTCAACTACGTGAAGCTGGACGGCCAGGTCGGCGTGATCGGCAACGGCGCCGGCCTCGTGATGTCCACCCTCGACGTCGTCGCGTACGCCGGCGAGAAGCACGGCGGCGTGAAGCCGGCCAACTTCCTGGACATCGGCGGCGGCGCCAACGCCGAGGTCATGGCCAACGGCCTCGACGTCATCCTGGGCGACGAGCAGGTCAAGTCCGTGTTCGTGAACGTCTTCGGCGGCATCACCGCGTGCGACGCCGTCGCGAACGGCATCGTCAAGGCCCTCGAGATCCTGGGTGACACCGCCACCAAGCCGCTGGTCGTGCGCCTGGACGGCAATGCCGTGGAGGAGGGCCGCCGCATCCTGCAGGAGGCGAACCACCCGCTCGTCACCCTGGCCGCCACCATGGACGAGGGCGCCGACAAGGCCGCCGAGCTCGCCCACTCCGCGAACTGACCGTTCGGAAAGACTGAGGAAACAGCTATGTCGATCTACCTGAACAAGGACTCCAAGGTCATCGTCCAGGGCATCACCGGCGGCGAGGGCACCAAGCACACCCGCCTCATGCTCAAGGCCGGCACGAACATCGTGGGCGGCGTGAACGCCCGCAAGGCCGGCACCACCGTGTCCCACGAGGACAAGGACGGCAACGCCGTCGAGCTGCCCGTCTTCGGCACCGTCAAGGAGGCCATGGAGAAGACCGGCGCGGACGTGTCCGTGGCCTTCGTGCCGCCGGCCTTCGCCAAGGACGCCGCGATCGAGGCCATCGAGGCCGAGATCCCGCTGCTCGTGGTCATCACGGAGGGCATCCCGGTGCAGGACTCCGCCGAGTTCTTCGCCCTGTCGCAGTCGAAGACCGGCGAGGACGGGAAGCCGAAGACCCGCATCATCGGCCCGAACTGCCCCGGCATCATCACCCCGGGCGAGGCCCTGGCCGGCATCACCCCGGCCACCATCACCGGCTCCGGCCCCATCGGCCTCGTGTCCAAGTCCGGCACGCTGACCTACCAGATGATGTACGAGCTGCGTGACTTCGGCTTCTCCACCGCCATCGGCATCGGCGGCGACCCGGTCATAGGCACTACCCACATCGACGCCCTCGAGGCGTTCGAGGCCGACCCGGACACCCAGGCCATCGTGATGATCGGTGAGATCGGCGGCGACGCCGAGGAGCGTGCGGCCGAGTTCATCAAGGCCAACGTCACCAAGCCGGTCGTCGGCTACGTGGCCGGCTTCACCGCCCCGGAGGGCAAGACCATGGGCCACGCCGGCGCCATCGTCTCCGGCTCCGCCGGCACCGCGCAGGCCAAGAAGGAGGCCCTCGAGGCCGCGGGCGTGAAGGTCGGCAAGACCCCGTCCGAGACCGCCCAGCTCATGCGGGAGATCCTGCAGGCCCAGGCCTGATCCCGACCCTCGGCCGCCGGGCCTGACGGCACGGCGACCACAGCGAACGGCCCCTCACCCGCCAGGGTGAGGGGCCGTCGTCGTGGTGAGGTCCTGTGAGATGACGGGAGACGCGGAGTCAGAGCCACTCGTGGCGGCGGGCGAACCGCGCCGCGTCATGGCGCGTGGACGTCTGGGTCTTCTGCATGGCGCTGGAGAGGTAGTTGCGGACCGTGCCCTCCGCGAGGTGCAGCTGCTGCGCGATCCTGGCCACGGAGTACCCCTCGCCCGTGGCACGCAGGGCGTCGAGCTCCCGGTCGGTGAGGGGACAGTCGTCCGAGATCGCCCGGGCCGTGGTGTCCGGATCGATCCATCGTTGCCCGCTGTTCACCCTGCGGATCACATCGGCGATTTCCCCCGGCTCCGCAGACTTGGTGACGAACCCGGTGACGCCAGCCTTCAGCGCCCGTCGGAGCACCCCGGGACGGGCGTGGCGGGTGAGCATCACCACCGGGAGGTCGGGGTGGGTCTCGCGGAGCGTCGCGACGGCTGCGACGCCGTCCAGACCGGGCATCTCCATGTCCGTCACCAGCATGTCGGGATCGATGCGGCGCACTGCCTCGACCGCCTCATGGCCGTCGGCGGCCACCTCCTCGACGCGGATGCCGCCCTCTATCTCCAGCAGAGTGGCCAGTGCTGTGCGCAGGAGCTTCTCGTCGTCCGCCAGGACGATCCTGATGTCATTCACACCGACTCCTCCTCGTCCGCTTCCCATCGTGCCCCGAGGGTGAACCGTCCGTCGACACAGGAGACGTCCAGGCGGCCTCCGACCCCCGCGAGGCGGGACCGGAGGTTGTCCAGCCCTCCCGTGTGGTCCTCGGCGGAGACACCGGCCGCACCGTCATTGGAGATCACCACGTGCCCGGGGGCAAGGCTGATCTCGACCCTGCGGGCGTCGGAGTGACGCAGGATGTTGGTGGTCCCCTCCCTGATCACGACGCCGGCCACATGCTCGAACTCTTCGCCTCGCGGGCCGCCGTCGTCGTCGGTGGTGACGGTGATGCCTGTGGCCTCGAGCAGCGCGACGGAGTTCGCGAGCTCACCGCGCAGGGTCAAGGTGTGCCCGTCCTGTGCCAGCGCCTTGGTCTCGGCCATGGTCTGGCGCAGGGTCTGCTGAGCCTCATCGAGTTCCCGCTGGGCCGCGTCGGTGTCCGTGGAAAGCATCCGCTGGGCGACGGCGATCTTGAGCTTCACCACGTGCAGCGCATGGCCTTGGATGTCATGGAGGTCCTGGGAGAAGCGCAGCCGCTCGGCATCGAGAGAGGCTGCCCGCTCCTGCTCCGCACGCTGGTCCTGCAGGCGCATGAGGTCGAAGGAGATTCGGGAAACGGGGATGGTCACGCACGCGACGCCCGTCAGCAGGGCGCCCATGCCGACATAGACCCACAAGGCCTGGGGATCGGTGACGAACACGAGAGCGCCGGCCGCCGACCCGACAGTGAGCACCAGCAGGGTCACGACGGCCCTGGCGTGTCGGCTCCACATGACCTCGAGCGCACCGGCGAGGGCGAAGGCCAGGGCGCCCAGGGGAGTCAGATCCCAGAGGGCGCTGAGCGCCCAGGTGAGAGTGCCCAGGGCGAGCACTGCCCAACGCGTCGGAGCAGCCACCTCCCGGTGCCACTGGGACAGCAGCCAGAGGCCGGCGATGAGGCCGGGTGCCAGGACGAGAGGGGGCCACGGCTCCACAGCGGACGTCAGGAGGGCGACGATGGCGGCAACACCGAAGACTGCGAGCAGGACGAAGCTCGTCCTGCTGCGCAGCCTTCGCGTCTCCGACGTGTGCTCGGAGGTCATGGGCACTCCATGTTCAGTCAGCGCGTGGATCGGGTGCCCCTCAGGAGGTCACCTGCGTCTCTCGCTCGACGGCCTTGTGGCTGGCCGAGAACCCCACAGCGGTCGCGACGACGGCGACCACCATGCCGACGATCAGCCAGGTGGCGTCGGCGGTGTTCCGTGCGGGGACCCAGGAGGTGATCTCAGAGGGCAGGATCTCGGGGATGGGCAGGTAGTGCAGCGTCAACATGACGCCGAACGCGGTGGCACAGAGAAACAGGATGAATGCGATGGTCCGGATGGTCTTCATGGGAGCCTCCCGTGTCCAGGTCGATGGTTGGTTCTCTTCGGTGGTCCCGATCCGCCGCGGGTGCCGCGGGATCGGAACGACATCCACCCTTCCGTCACCGGCCCGCCCCGCACCAGTGACATAGCGTCATGCTTGCGCACCAAGTCTGTCATGCCGCGCAGTGACGTGACCTCACTGTCGGGGGCGGATCCCGGTTGGTTGTGTGGGGGACATGCAAAACACGACGCTTCTCCCGGCCCCCATCGCCGTCGACTCCTGCACGCAGACGATCGTCGAGATCCACGACCTCAGGGTCGACTACGGGGACTTCACTGCCGTCGACGGGATCGATCTCGAGATCCGACGTGGGGAGTTCTTCGGCCTGCTCGGCACCAACGGTGCCGGGAAGACCACCACCATCGAGGTCATGGAGGGTCACCGGGCCCCGACCGCCGGCTCCGTGCGGGTCCTCGGGCAGGACCCGAGCGACCGCACCCTGCGTCGTCGGGTGGGGATCATGCTCCAGGAGAGCGGGTTCGCCCCGGACCTGACCGTACGCGAGACCCTCGCGCTGATCGGTCGTCTGACGCGGCGGGACGACGACGTCGACCGTGTCCTGGACCTCGTGGACCTCCGCCGGCGTCGGGACACCCGGACCGGGCAGCTCTCTGGCGGCGAGAAGCGCCGCCTCGACTTCGCCACGGCGATCTTCGGCTCACCGGAGCTGATCTTCCTTGACGAGCCCACCACGGGGTTGGACATCGAGGCACGCGACGCACTCTGGCACGTCGTGGACCGGCTGCGTGACGAGGGCGCGACGATCCTGCTCACCACGCACTACCTCGAGGAGGCCCAGGAGCGGGCCGACCGCATCGCGCTCATGCACAGCGGCCGCATCCATCGGCAGGGGACAGTCGCCGAGCTCACCTCGGCCTTCCCCTCGACCATCAGCTTCCGGCTGAGTGGTGAGCCCACCGTCCCGTTCGAGGACGCGACGATCGCACCCGGCGGCGCGGTCACCATCCCCACCACGAACCTCCAGGAGGACCTGTACCGCCTCCTGGTGTGGTCCCGCTCCCGCGATGTGGAGCTCGAGGGCCTGAACGTCGGAGCCGAGGGGCTCGAATCCCTCTTCCGCGCCCTTAACGCCTGATCACACGTCCTCACGACCGACTCGACCACCACAAGAGGAGCCCGCAATGTTCGCCATCGCCCGCAGCGAGATGACACAGCTCGTCCGCAACCGCCTCGTCGCAGCCTCGTCGTTGTTCATCCCCCTCGCCTTCAGCGCGGTCCTGATCTTCAACCGCGAGAACTTCGGGGGCACCCCGGTGACGGCCGCTCTGATCCTGGTCACCGTGACCGCCATGGGCACCTACATCACGGCGACGACCACCCTGGCCTCCCGCCGCCAGAACCTGTTCCTCAAGCGGCTGCGCTCCACGTCGGCGAAGGACGCCTCCATCCTGAGCGGTCTCGTGCTGCCGATTGCGCTGGTGAACCTGGTGCAGGCCGGGGTCATCGTCGCGATCCTGTCGGTCGTCGGCACCCCTCCGGTGGGGGTCGTGGCCGTCGTGGCCGCCGTCGTCGTCCTGGAGTTGATGTTCGTGGGCGCGGCCATCGCGACGGCGGGTCTCACCAACTCCCCGGACCACGCGCAGGTGACCACGCTGCCCCTGTTCGTCGTCGCCCTCGGCGCCTCCATGTGCGTCGGTCTGACCGGCACGGAGGAGCTTGCCGGAGTCAAACGCCTGCTCCCCGGCGGTGCGGTGACCGAGCTGATCATCGAGGGATGGAGCGGCATGGCCCTCCACGAGGCCGTCAGCCTGCTGCTGCCGAGCCTCGCCTTCGTCGTGGCGGCGTTCGCCATGGCAAAGAGCACCTTCCGGTGGGAACCGCGCACCTGAGGCCCGCATGGTCACCACCTTCCGCTCCTCATGACACAGAGCAGAGCGACACTGCGACAGCGGGCCGGCCCACCGCTGTCGGTGCACTCATCGGGGCTCTGGAGGAACTGAGCCGCCGAGAGGACGGAGAGGACCGGACCCTCTTCTCCTGGCCGGGGCGCCAGACCGCCCTCCCCGCGTCAGCCCACGTTCGCGCCGAAGAGCAGGCCGAGCACGTACGTCACGGCGGCGGCGCCGTAGCCGATCGCGAGCTGGCGCAGGCCCCGGGCCAGCGGTGAGGAGCCGGACAGCAGCCCGACCACACCGCCGGTGAAGAGCAGGGCCGCGCCCACCATCGCCGCCGCCAGGCCCAGGGCCCACGGCCCGGACATGCCGAAGATGTACGGCAGGATCGGGATGAGCGCGCCGGAGGCGAAGAACGCGAAGCTGGACAGGGAGGCGCTCCACGCCGAGCCGATCTCCGCGAAGGAGTCCGAGTGGTCCACGGGTCCCTGGGAGCCGTCGGGACGGGCGGAGAACCGCGGGTTGCAGTCGCACGTGAGATAACCGAGGCGCTCGAGCGCGCGGTGCTCGGCGTCCTCGGGCGTCATGCCGCGGGCCAGGTAGACGAGCTTGAGCTCGTTGTGGTCCAGGTCGAGGTGCTGGGCCGCCTCGAGGGTGATCTGGGTGGGGGAGGATGCCTCGAGCAGCTCCCGCTGGGACCGCACCGAGACGTACTCGCCGGCCGCCATGGACAGCGCGCCCGCCAGCAGGCCGGCCACGCCCGTGAACAGCACGACGGACGGCGCCACGCCCGTCGCGCCGATGCCCATCACGAGCGCCAGGTTGGAGACCAGCCCGTCGTTCATGCCGAAGACGGCGGCACGGAAGTTGCCTGCCAGCTGCTCGCGACCCCGGGCGGCGAGGCCGCGCACGACCTCCTCGTGGATGGCCTCGTCCGCCACCATGCCCTCGGGGGCGTCCTGGTCCTCCGCGTAGGGAGTGTCCGACTCGGCGCGCTGGGCCAGGGCCAGCACGAACACGGAGCCGAAGATCCGCGCGAGCCAGCGCAGCAGGATGCGGTGCAGGGAGGGGCGCGGCGGGTTCTCGGCGTGCCCACCCAGGAGGGCCCGCCAGTGCTGTTCGTGGCGGCGCTCGGCCTCGGCGAGGCCGAGCAGGATGTCGCGCTCCACGCCGTCCTTGCGGGCGGCGATGTCGCGGTAGATCTGACCCTCGGCGATCTCGTCGGCGAGGTAGCGGCGCCAGCGTCGGACCTGTTCGCGGGTCGGCTCGGGGCGTGCCGCAGGAGTGGCGGTGTGGGCGGGGCTCATGGGGCTCCATCGGATGGGCAGGCGGAGACGGGCGCCGCCGCCGCGGACCACGGCGGCCGGGCGCGCGCCCGACCCGCCAGTCTACGCCGTCGCTACCATGGCCGCATGGACGCAGCAGAGACCCCCGACGGCCCCGAGGCCGCCGCCCACGACGGCGGCCGGCCGGCCTGGCAGCACCGCCTCCTGGCGGGCGGGGTGGAGCCGGACCCCCGGTTCACGCTTGCCAATGAGCGCACGTTCCTGGCCTGGGTCCGGACGGCGCTGGCGCTGCTGGCCGGCGGGGTCGCGGTGGAGGCGTTCACCGGCGCCCTCTTCGCGCCGCCGGTCCGGGTGGTGCTGAGCACGGTGCTGCTCGTCCTGGCGGCGCTGCTCGCCCTGGGCGCGGGTGTGCGCTGGCTCCGGGTGGAGCGGGCGATGCGCCGCGGCCGTCCGCTGCCGCTGCCGCTGATCGTCCCGGTCCTGGCGGGGGGCGTCGTACTGGCGGTCGTGGTGCTGCTGGCCGCCGTCGTCCTGCCGCGGGGCTGAGGCGATGCGTCTGCATCACGACCCGGGGCTGCAGCCCGAGCGCACCGTGATGAGCTGGGGCCGCACGGTCCTGGCGCTGAGCGTCCTCAGCCTCACGTTCCTGAGGTGGTGGCCGGCCGTCGGCGCGTGGGCGTTCGGGCCCGCGGTGGTGGCGGCCGTCGGCGGGGCGGCGGTGCTGGCCACGCAGCGCCGGCGCTACGTGGCGCAGGCGGACGGAATCGCGCGGGAGCAGGCCCGGCCGGCCCTGGCGTCGGTGGCCTGCATGGTCGCGCTGGTGGTGGGCTTGGCGGGCCTCGGGATCACCGCCACGCTGCTGCACGCGGCATGATCCGCGGACGACGACGGCGCCCCTCACCTGCGCGGGCAGGTGAGGGGCGCCGTCGTGCCTCCGGGGGCGGACCGCTCAGCGGGCGATCATGCCGTGGGGGTCGATGACGAACTTCTCCAGGGACCCCTGGTCGAACTCCGCATAGGCCTGGGGTGCCTCGTCCAGGGTGATCACGCGCGGGTTGACCATCTCCGTCAGGTACGGCATCCGGTCCCACAGGATCGACATCATCAGCTGACGGTTGTAGCGCATGATGGGCGCCTGGCCGCCGATGATGTGGGGCGACTTGATCCAGGCCTTGCCGAAGTCCACCGGGAAGGTGCCCTCCTGCTCGGCCTTCGTCTCCGCGATCGGGTTCGGCCCGTAGATGCCGATGATGCCCGTGGCGCCGCCCGGACGGGTGATGTCCAGGACCTGGTTCACGGCGGCGATCGGCTGCATCTCATCGGACGCGGAGCCCAGGCCGTGGGCCTCGGAGCCGACGCAGTCCACCGCGCAGTCCACCATCGGCTCGCCGAGGATGTCGTTCACGGCGTCCTGCAGGTTCTCCGTGGCGGAGAGGTCGATGGTCTCGCAGCCGTGCTTGCGCACCAGTTCCAGCCGCGAGGCGTCCTGGTCGCCCACGATGATGCACGAGGCGCCCAGCAGCCGAGCGGCGGCCGCGGCGCACCGGCCCACAGGGCCGGCGCCGGCGATGTAGACGGTGGAGCCGGGCTTGGCGCCGGCCGACATGAGACCGTGGAACGCCGTGGGCAGGATGTCCGAGAGCACGGCGAGATCCAGGATCTTCTCCATCGCCTGCTCCTGGTCCGGGAAGCGCAGCAGCTGGAAGTCGGCGTACGGCACGAACAGGTACTCGGCCTGCCCGCCCTGGAAGCCGCCCAGATTGAAGCCGTAGGCGGCGCAGGCCTGGTCCGGGTTGGCGGTCTCGCAGATCTCGGTCCGGCCGGCGCGGCAGTTGCGGCAACGGCCGCAGGCCACGTTGAACGGCACGGAGACGAGGTCGCCCTCCTGCAGGAACTGGACGTCGCTGCCGACCTCCAGCACCTGGCCGGTCATCTCGTGACCCAGCACCATGCCCTCGGGGGCGGGGAAGGACCCGCGGTAGATGTGCAGGTCGCTGCCGCAGATGTTGGTCGCGACGATCTTGAGGATGACGCCGTGCGGCGCGGCGGAGCCGTCGGGCATCTCCAGCTTGGGGAAGTCCAGCTCGTCGACGCGCACGTCCTTGATGCCGTGGAATGCCACGGCGCGGTTCTTGGTGGTCATGAGAACTGTTGCCTTTCTGTCTCCAGCGAGGCCCCAGGTGGGGCGAGAGACGGGGCGAGCCCGAGGGGGAGTCCCGGTCTCAGGCTGTACGGAGACACTAGGGGCCGGGGGGAGCCCGCGGGAAGGGTCGCCCGCCGCCGCCCGCCGCACCACGTGGCCTCGGCCATCGTGCGGGCGTCGGAGGATCACAGGCCCCGGGGTCGTCGGCCAGAGGCACTCTCAGACCGCGGCGTCGACGCCGTGGCGGGAGCGCACCCGCCAGGCCTCGAGGACCGCGGGGTCGGTGGGCCGGGTCATCAGGCTGAGGAGGACGTACACGACGGCGGAGGCGGCCAGGCCGACGTAGATCGGCTCGTTCGCGAAGACGCCCTCGAAGGGCTCGGCCGCGTTCAGCTCGAGCCAGCCCATGGTGCCGAGGGTGCCCACCGTCCCGGCCACCATGGACCACAGGGCCGCCGTGCCGGTGCCGCGCTTCCACACGAGGCCGCCGACGATCGCGACGAACAGGCCGCCCACGAGGATGTCGTACGCGATGGTCAGGGCCGCCACCACGTCCGGGACGACGATCGCCAGCCCCAGCACGACGGCGCCGAGCAGCAGCACCCAGCCGCGGCTCGAGGCGAGCTCCGCCGCGGTCTCCGTGGCCGCGTCCTCGGCGACGGCGCCGTCCTCGGCGGCGGTGGCCTCGCCGCGGAGGATCGGGAGGATGTCGGTGCGCATCACGGTCGAGGCCGCGATGATCGCGCCCGAGGCGGTGGACATCATGGCCGCGACGGCGGCCGCCAGGGCCACGCCGCCGACGCCGACGGGCAGCAGGTTCTGGGCGACCCACGCGAACACGTCGTCCTGGGTGGCGATGTCCGCGGTGACCGTGCGGGCGGCCATGCCGATCACGGCGCCGGCGACGCCGTACCCGATGCAGTACAGGCCCGCGGTGGCGCCGCCGATCTGCGCCACGCGGGGGGAGCGGGCCGTGAACACGCGCTGCCAGACGTCCTGGCCGATCAGCAGGCCGAGGGTGTAGATCACGAAGTAGGTGACGATCGACTGCACGCCGATCCCGTCCCAGCTGAAGAACTCGGCGCCCAGGCGCTCCTGCATGGCGCTCCAGCCGCCGGCGTTGGCCAGGGAGAGGGGGAGCATGAGGGCGAACAGGCCGATGGTCATGATGAGGAACTGGGCCATGTCGGCCAGGGTGATGGACCACATGCCGCCGAGCACGGAGTAGGCCAGCACGATGCCGCCGCCCACCAGGACGGACAGCCAGCGGTCCCAGCCGAAGAGCACCACGAAGATCGACGCGTAGGCGCCCGTGGAGGTGGCGGCGAGCATGAGCGTGTAGGCGAGCATCACGAAGGAGGAGGCGTGCGAGGCCCCGCCGCGGCCGTACCGCAGGCGCAGCATCTGCGAGACGGTGTAGATCTTCAGGCGGGCCAGGATCGGGGCGAACGCCACCGACAGGATGAGCACGCCGACGCCGATGGCGGCCACGAGCCACGCGCCGGAGAGCCCGAACTCGTACCCCAGGCCGACGCCGCCCACGGTGGCGGCGCCGCCGAGCACGACGGCGGCCATGGTGCCGGTGAACAGCACCGGCCCGAGACGGCGGCCCGCCACGAGGTAGTCCTCCGAGCTGGCGGCGCGGGCCTTGCCCCACCAGCCGAAGGCGAGCATGCCGACCAGGTAGACGGCGACGATGGTCAGGTTGAGGGTCACGGGCGGTCCTTGGGGCGAGGGGATCCGGGGCGCCGGATGTGGGGGCGCCGCGGCGGGACAGGAGTGATCGGCGTGTTGCCGATCACACGAACCGGGTCTACGGTAAACACATGTTGCTTATCAGACAACATGTCGTCCAGGGGGACATCGGCGATGTCGCCTGGCCGACGTCGGGAGGAGCGCGATGAAGGCCCTCCCGCTCGAGACCGCGCCGGGCCAGGCGCTGATCGGCCGTCGGCTGCGTGCGCTGCGCGAGGCGCGGCGGCTCACCGTGGCCCAGCTGGCCGAGGCGGCCGGCGTCAGCAAGGGCTTCCTCTCCCGCCTCGAGCGGGACCTGACGAGCCCGTCCGTGAGCACGCTCGTGACCCTGTGCCAGGTGCTCGGCGCGAGCCCGGGCGACGTCCTGGACGCGCCCGAGGTGACGGTCGTGCGCCTCGCCGACGCCCCCGCGGTCAGCCTCGGCGGCGAGGGCATCCGCGAGCGCCTGATCACCCCGCGCGGCAGTCGTGACCTGCAGATCCTGCGCGCTGACATCGCGCCGCGCGGCCGCGGGGAGGCGGAGCTGTACACCGTGGACTGCCGCGTGGAGGCGGTGCACGTGGTCACCGGCCGCCTCGAGCTGCGGACCACCGAGGCCGTGCACCTGTTGGAGGAGGGGGACACCGTCACCTTCCCCGGCCGCGAGCCTCACTCGTGGGCCAATCCGGACGACCGCCCCGCCGTCGTGCTGTGGACCCTCGTGGGCCACGCGTGACCCCGTCCGGCGCGCCCACACCGGACAGACCAGACCGACCAGACCGAACCGAACCGCCCAGAGAGGACATCCAGATGCTCGAGATCCCCCGCGTCGAGGACAACGGCCGCCTCGGCCCCGTGAACTCCGCCCTCGTGCCCCGCTACGGCGGCACCCCCACCTACGCGCTGCTGCCGCGCCTGGACGAGGCGGTCGCGGCCGGCGTCGCCCCGGAGATCAAGGTGGTCGGCGTGCCGTTCGACGCCGGCGTCTCCTACCGCCCCGGTGCACGCTTCGGGTCCGGCCACGTGCGGCAGTCCTCGCGGCTGCTGCGCCCGTACAACCCCGCCACGGACACCTCGCCCTTCGCGCAGGCCCAGGTGGTGGACGCCGGGGACATGGCGGTGAACCCGTTCGACATCGGCGAGGCCATCGAGGCGATCCAGCAGGACGCGATGGACCTCACCGAGGACGGCTCCTCGCTCATGACCATCGGCGGCGACCACACCATCGCGCTGCCGCTGTTGCGCGCCGCCTCCGCCCGGGCGGGTGAGCCCGTTGCCCTGCTGCACTTCGACGCCCACCTGGACACGTGGGACACCTACTTCGGGGCCGAGTACACCCACGGCACGCCGTTCCGCCGCGCCGTGGAGGAGGGGATCCTGGACACCGAGGCCATCTCGCATGTGGGCACGCGCGGTCCGCTCTACGGCAAGAAGGACCTCGACGACGACCACCGCATGGGCTTCGGCATCGTCACCTCCTCGGACGTGTTCCGTCAGGGCGTGGACGAGATCGTGGACCAGTTGCGCCAGCGCATCGGGGGTCGGCCGCTCTACATCTCGGTGGACATCGACGTCCTCGACCCCGCGCACGCGCCGGGCACCGGCACCCCCGAGGCCGGCGGCATCACGAGCCGTGAGCTGCTCGAGATCCTGCGTGGGCTGCGCGGGCTCGACATCGTGGGCGCGGATCTGGTGGAGGTGGCCCCGGCCTACGACCACGCCGAGCTGACCGGCGTCGCCGCCTCCCATGTGGCCTACGACCTCATCTCCCTGATGGCCGACCGCCGGGCCACCCGCGCGGCCGCCGGTGAGGAGCCGGGCCGATGACGGACGAGCAGACGACGACGGCGGCGGCTCCGCGGCGCAACGGCGGCGACCTGGCCGTGGAGACGCTCCACGCCCTGGGTGCACGGACGGTCTTCGGCATCCCGGGCCAGCACGCCCTGGGCCTCTTCGACGCCCTGTCCCGCTCCCCGCTGGAGTTCGTCTCGAACCGCGTGGAGAACAACGCCGCCTTCGCCGCCGACGGGTACGCCCGGGCCACCGGCGAGGTCGGGGTGCTGTTCCTCTCCACCGGTCCCGGCGCGCTCACCTCGCTGGCCGGCCTGCAGGAGGCCTACGCCACGGGCGTGCCGATGCTGGTGATCGCCTCGCAGATCCCGTTGTCCGGGCTCGGCGCCCGGCGCAAGGGCATGCTGCACCAGCTGGACGACCAGAAGGCCTCGGCCCGCAACGTCACCAAGGCCCAGTTCACGGTGCACCACGCCTCGGGCATCCCGTCCGCGATCCAGGACGCGTGGGCCGAGGCCGTCACCGTGCCGCAGGGGCCGGTGTGGGTCGAGATCCCGCAGGACGTGCTGCTCGGCGAGGTGATGGTGCCCCCGGTCGAGGACGCCCTGGCCGTGCCCTACGACCATCCGCCGCGCGCCGAGCTCGTGGCCGAGTCCGTGCGCTGGCTGCGCGGGGCCGGGCGGGTGGCGATCGTGGCCGGCGGCGGTGTGCGCCGCTCCGGCCGGGCCGCGATGGAGAGCCTGCGGGAGGTCGCGGAGCTGCTCCAGGCGCCCGTGGTCTGCTCGCCGGGCGGCAACACCGCCTTCCCGTGGGGGCACCCACTCAGCCTCGGCGGCTGGGTGGAGGACCGCCTCGTCACGGACCTGCTCGAGGACGCGGAGGTGCTGCTCGTGGTGGGCTCCTCGCTCGGCGAGGTCACCTCGAACTACTTCACTCTCGAGCCGCGCGGCCGCCTCATCCAGGTGGACGCGGAGCCGCGTGTGCTGGAGACCAACCACCCCACGCTGGGTGTGCGCGCCGACGCCGGCCAGGCGCTCGAGGCCCTCGCCGCGGCGCTGCGCGAGTCGGGCTCGGTGGCGCAGGACGCCGCCGTCTGGCACGGCCGCACCCCGGCCGAGGTGGTGGCCGACGTCAACGCACGGATCGGCGCCCGGCTCGACGCCCAGGACCTCGGCGTGGAGCGCCGGCTCCTGGCGGACATCCGGGCCGCCGTCCCGTCGACCATGCAGACGTACTGGGACATGACCATCGCCGCCTACTGGGCGTGGAACTGCTGGGACGCGCAGGACGGCGAGTTCCACTCGGCGCAGGGTGCCGGAGGGCTCGGCTACGGGTTCCCGGCCGCGTTCGGCGGCGCGGTGGGCCTGGCCCACCAGGGACGCACCGGGATCGACGGGCGCGTGCTCGCCGTCGCCGGCGACGGCTCGGCGATGTACTCCCTCGCCGAGCTCGCGGCCGCCAGACAGCACGGCGCGGCGGTGACGTGGCTGATCATCGACGACGGCGGATACGGCATCCTGCGCGAGTACATGGAGGGCGCGTTCGGCAAGGCCACGGCCACCGAGCTCGACAGGCCGGACTTCCAGGCCCTCGCCGCCTCCTTCGGCGTGCCCGCCGAGACGGTGGGAGTGGAGGACGTGCGCGGCGCGCTCGAGCGCGCGTTCCAGGCGGACGGGCCGAACGTCGTGGTGGTGCAGACCCGCCTGGCGATGTGGGCGCCGAGCCACCTGGGGGAGGCCCCGGAGGTCTGAGGCGGCCCGGCGCGGCTCAGCGGCGGCCGCGGGCCTCGAACGGCTCGTAGTCCGGCCCCGCCCCGGCGGCAGCCCGACGTTCAACACTCGTGCCACGAGCGCGGTGGCGCAAGGCCGCCCGGGGTGGGGTTGGCGTGCACCTGTGGGAACTCGAGTTGCGGGCGGTGCGTGCGCAGTGCGGTGACGAGGTGGACCACGGCCAGGGAGCTGTCTCCGTGGCGAAGAAGCCGGACTCGGGCGTCAAGGGAGCCGGGCCGAGGGCCCGCGCGGACCGACCCGGTCACCAGGGACATGGCCCGCCATGTCGACGGCGTCGGGGCGGTTGCGGGTGTCCCGCCGGTGTCCGAAACCTCCCAGAAGACGTCCTGGAACCATCCCGC
This sequence comes from Micrococcus sp. Alg238-R198, assembly GCF_900537135.1. Taxonomy (NCBI): domain Bacteria; kingdom Bacillati; phylum Actinomycetota; class Actinomycetes; order Micrococcales; family Micrococcaceae; genus Micrococcus; species Micrococcus sp. Alg238-R198. The sequence continues at coordinate 245,576 of NZ_UNRH01000003.1, read as the reverse complement.
CGATCTCCGGAAACGTCCGGCATCCGTTGCCATGCTGGCCTCTCGACGCGGCCCGCCACCCGGCGGGCGCCCCACGAGAGGAACTCCAGGGCCCCCTGGCTCCCGACCCGCTCCCGCCGTCCCTTCCCCCAGGTCACCGAGGGAGGCGAGGCCCCCGCCGTCACGCCCACCTTCGAGGGCCGGGCCTTCCACCGCCCCGCCGAGGACGTCGAGGACCAGGGCGCCGCCTTCGACGTCGGCACGCTCGTCTCCCGCCGCAACGCGCTGGGCATCTTCGGCGCGGGGTCGGGAGCCCTCGTCCTCGCCGCGTGCGGCGTCCAGGAGGGCGCCTCGTCCTCCTCCGGCTCGACCTCTGCGAGCGCCGGCTCCTCGTCAGCCGCGGCCTCCTCGTCGGCGGCGAGCGCCTCGCCGTCCGCCACCCTGACCGAGATGGTCACCGAGACCGCAGGCCCGTACCCGGGCGACGGCTCCAACGGCCCGGACGTGCTCGACGCGTCCGGCATCGAACGCTCCGACCTGACCACGAGCATCGACACGGGCACCGTCGCCGAGGGTGTCCCGCTCACGGTGACGATGAACGTGATCGACATGACCCACGGCGACGCCGCCATGACCGGCGCCGCCGTATACCTCTGGCATGCCGACGCGCAGGGCCGCTACTCGATGTACTCGGACGGCATCACGGAGGAGACCTACCTGCGCGGCGTCCAGGTGGTGGGCGACGACGGCACGGTCACCTTCACCACGGTGTGGCCCGGCTGCTACGCCGGCCGGTGGCCCCACCTGCACTTCGAGGTGTTCCCGGACAAGGCGTCCATCACGGACGCGACGAACAACGTCCTCACCTCCCAGATCGCCATGCCTGAGGAGCAGTCCGCGCAGGTCTACGCCACCTCGGCCTACGACGGGTCGACGGCGAACTTCGCCCAGGTCAGCCTCGAGACGGACAACGTCTTCTCGGACGGCTACGAGACGCAGCTGCCGCAGATCACGGGCTCCGTGGAGAAGGGCTTCGCCATCACCATCGACGTCCCGATCGACACCACCACCGAGCAGGAGCAGGGCGGGATGGGCGGTCCCGGCGGCGGGCAGCCCCCGGCGCGTCCTTAAGTCCGGCGGACGTGGGCTGAGCCGTCCGGCTCAGCCCGGGCGTCCCGCCTGCGGCTCAGTCGGTCTGGGACTCGTTGCGCTCGGGGTGCGGGCCGAACACGAAGTGGCGGCCGGACACGCGCTGGACGTCCACGCGGACGTAGAAGTCCTTCAGCGTCGGCACCCACGGCTCGATGCCGAGGGACTCGGCCTCCGCGATCTCCGCCTCCGTGTCCAGGCGTCGCGCGGTGCCGTGCACGAGCACGGACCAGGCCTGGTCGGCCAGGATCCCGTCGGCCTGCACCACGACGCGCGGGTTCACCGTGAGCTCGGCGAGCTTCGAGCCGGGCGCGGTGCGGAAGTAGATGGCGCCGTCGTGGGCCCGCACGTTCACCGGCACGATGTCCGGCCGCCCGTCCACGGCCAGCCCGAGGCGCGCGTGGCGCACACGGCGCAGCAGTCGCCAGACCTGGTCCTCGTCCAGCACCAGGACAGCCTCACCGTCCGGGTGCTCGAACATCAGGTGGTCCCCGGGCTCCGCGACCGGATCGGGGCGCTGCATCGACGGGGCGTCGTCGGTGTCATGGTGCTGCTGGGTCATCGGGGCCTCCTGGCATGCCGGGACGGGCGCCGTCGGGCGCGGCGCTGAGATCGGGCTCACATCCACTCTATACATGGTCGGTCGCCCGCGAGGCGACGATGTCACCCAGCACCGCCGCCGTCGTCGGCGCCTCGCGGCCCGGGGCGACGGCGAGCGCGAACGGGCACGTGTGGGCGCGCGGGCCGTCGTCGACGAGCCGGCCCGACGACGGCGCGGCCGGGTCCGGCGTGAGCCACCTGCCCCCGGCGCGGCGCAGGATCAGCTGCCCTGCCGCGACGTCCCAGGGCTTGGTGTCCACGTACAGCGCGGCGTCGGCCCAGCCCGCCGCCGTGTGGGCGAGCTCGAGGGCGCCGGAGACGGTGCGGCGCACGGTCGCGTGGGCGGTCACGAGCCGCCCGAAGCGGCGCAGCGCGTCCTCGCCCTCGCGCGCGATCGCTTCGCCCGCCGGGTAGGAGGTCACGAGGTTCTGGGCGCGCTCGCCGCCGGCCGGCGCCGGCCGGGCGACCTCGGCCAGCGGGCGCTCCGGCCCGTCGCCGCGGGTGAGGTAGGCGCCGTCCCCGTCGGCGGAGAACGCCAGCCGGCCCACGGGGTCCAGCACGACGCCGGCCACCACCTCGCCGTCGACCTCGGCGGCCAGGGACACCGAGAACATCGCGAAGCCGTGTGTGAAGTTGGAGGTGCCGTCGATGGGGTCGACGATCCAGGTCAGCCGGGCGGCCTCACCGGTGCCGGCCTGCGCCCCGAGCTCCTCGCCGAGCACGCCGGAGCCGGGGACCGCCGTCGTGAGCGCGGCGACGAGCCGGGCCTCGGTGTGTCGGTCGTGCACGGTGACGAGGTCGTGGTGCGTGGTCTTGGCCTCGGGCCCGATGGCGGTGGGGGAGCGGAAGGCGGCGGCGAGGTCGCCGACGACCGCGCGGGCGGCGTCGAGGGCGATCGCGCGGAGCTCGGCGGGGCGGGGCAGGGCTGGGCTCATGCCCCGAGCCTAGGCGGGGGTCCGGACACGCCGGACCGCACGCGAGACAATGGGGCCGACCCCCCCGAGCAGAGGAGCCGCCATGACCGAGCACCCCCTCCCGACCCCCGACGACGACGCCACCCTCACCGGCCCGCAGACCCCCACGCCCCAGCGCGTGGCCGCCGTGCGTGCGCTGCGCGAGCTGCTCGCCGCCGGCTACGGCACCGAGGCCCGGCCGATCGCCTCCTACGGCGCCCCCGCGCCCGGCACCCTCGGCGGCGTCTACCCGGACTACGACGACCGCGTGTTCCCCGGCCTCGTGGCCGCGCAGGAGCTGGCGGGCATCGACGTCGACTACCTGCGGAACGTGGACCGGGTGAGCGAGGCCGGCATCGCCGAGGCGTCCCTGGCCGACCTCGGCACGCTGTTCACCTACCTGGTGCGCGGCGAGCGGTTCGCGGACGGGCACGTGGCCGCCGCGATCGAGAACGGCAAGGTCGGCCGCATGCTGGACCGCCTGACCGCGCTGGTCCCCGAGATCCGCTGAGAGCGCACGGTGCGGAATACTGGGCGCATGCCCGCAGCCTCCGACGCCCCCACGCCCGCGCCCCGGCGCGGCCGCCTGGCCCCTTCCGGTGACCCCACTCCCGTGGAGAACGTCGCCACGCACCTGCAGGAGGGGTGGAACCGTTGGCACCGCGCCCGCGCGCTGCGTGCCGGCAACGTGCCGACGGTCATGGCGTTCACGGGCTACGGCAGCACCAGCTGGGTGCGGATCCTCTCCCGTGTGGTGATCGCCTCCGACGAGGAGTTCATGAACGGCCGTCGGCTGTCGAAGGTGGTGGCGGACGGCGTGCGCGGCTGGCGCAACTTCGTGGCCCCACCCATGGCCTACGCCGAGGTGGAGGTGCAGGTGGGGGACCTGCGGACCACGGTGCGCACGGACCGGATGGGCGTCGTCGACGTCGTGCTGGACGTCGAGCTGGAGCCCGGCTGGCAGACCGCCACCCTCCATGTCGGCGGCCAGGAGGAGCGCGCCGTCATGGACCTGTACATCTGCGAGCCGGGTGCGCGGGTCGGCCTGGTCTCGGACATCGACGACACGGTGGTGGTCACCTCGCTGCCCCGCCCCCTGCTGGCGGCCTGGAACTCGTTCGTGATCGACGAGCACGCCCGCACGCCCACCCCGGGGATCGCCGTGCTGCTGCGCCGGATCGCCGAGCTCGAGCCGAAGGCCCCCGTGCTGTACCTGTCCACGGGCGCGTGGAACGTGGCGCAGACCCTCACCCGCTTCCTGGGCCGCAACCTCTACCCGCTCGGCGCCCTGCTGCTGACCAGCTGGGGGCCCACGAAGGACCGCTGGTTCCGTTCCGGCCAGGAGCACAAGAGGGTCCAGCTCGAGCGCCTCGCCGAGCAGTTCCCGGACATCCAGTGGATCCTGGTGGGCGACGACGGCCAGCACGACCCCGAGATCTACGCCGAGTTCGCGCAGCGCCACCCCGACCGGGTCAAGGCGATCGTCATCCGGCAGCTGACCCCCTCGCAGGCGCTGCTCGCGGGCGGTCGGGCGGAGGACACCCGCCATTCCACCCCGGGCATCCCGTGGTGCTACGGCCCGGACGGGGCCACGCTGTCCAATCAGCTCGAGGACCTGGGCATCCTGCCCGTCGAGTTCGTGGACGTGCAGCCCGAGGCCTGGCGCGAGGACATCCTCGGCGACGACGAGGCGCCGGCGACCCTCGACGCCGCGGCGCAGCGCGACGGCCGGTCCGCGGACGAGGAGGCCGCCCGATGACCGCCTCGCGCTCCGTCGAGGTCCGCATCCCGCTGCGCTGGGCGGACATGGACGCCTACGGCCACGTGAACAACATCGCCGTGGTGCAGCTGCTGGAGGAGGCCCGCGTGGCGGCCTTCGGCGTGCCCGCGAACACCGGCGCCGGTGGCGGGCAGGCCCCGCCGATCGACCTGCTCGAGGGGGTGGCCCCCGGTGTGCGGACGTTCATCTCCGAGCACACCGTGAAGTACCGGGCCCAGATGCCCTACCGCCCCGTGCCACTGCGCGTGGTGGTGAGCGTGGACGCCGTGAAGGCCGCCTCGGTGCACGTGGGCTACGCCCTGCACGACGGCGTCGACGACACCCTCTGCGCCACCGCGACGTCCGTCATGGTGTTCGTCGACGGGCAGACGGGCCGCCCCGTGCGCATCAGCCCCGAGCAGCGGGCGGCCCTGGCCGGCTGAGGTGGGCCGAGGTGGGCTGCTGACCGCCCGACAGCCGCCCAGCGACATCACCGCCGTGCAGCACGGCTGCGATGTCGCAGAGCGGAGGTCGACCGCTCGGGCTCGCCGAGTCGGGACCGGGCCCGTGGGACGGCCGTGGATCAGACCGAGCGGGGGACGCCCGCGGCGGTGAGGATCCGCGCCAGCCGGTCCGGCCGCAGGAGGTCTCCCCACGTCCAATGCGCACCCGCCCGGGTGACCAGCTGCAGGGCCACCTCCCGTTCCTTCTCCCGGCGGATGCTGGCGCGGCGGGCCGTGTCGTCACCGTCGAAGAACGACAGGTCGTACTTGCCCAGCCCGTCGAACTCCCCGTACACCCGCACCTGCTCCCACCAGAAGTCCGTGCGGGCCACCCCGCGTCCGTTCGCATCCCGGTGGCGATGCTGCAGCGCCGTGGGCGGGACGAAGCCGAGCTCGTGGATGATGGCCCGGCTGTAGGACTCGCCGGCGGATTCCGCCCGCGCGTCCGCGAAGTGCCAGGCCCGCTCGAATCGGCGGAGGGCGGCCGCTGATCCGAGTCGGCTCTCCGCCTGCCTCGCCCAGCGTGCGGCCTCCTCGGGCCAGGCTCGGACGAGCGCGTCCAGCGGGGCCACGGCGTCGCGGAACGGGGTGGCCGCGCCGAGGACCAGCAGCACCGTGGGCAGCGGATCCGCCAGGACGGTCCCGAGGCTCTGCCCGTCGGACAGGACGGCCTCGACCCGCTGAGGCGCGGCGGGGTCCGCCTCCGGCAGCCCCCACCGGGGTCGGCGGCGCGGCAGGCCGGGAGGCCGGCGGTCGTGGGCCATCAGGGAGGGGGCGAAGGGACGGCGGGTCAGCGGCCCGGCGCCGTGATGCCCGGGGGAGGGGGCGCGCAGCTCGAGCGCGGGCGGCTCGACGGCCGGCCCGAGACCGTGCAACCGGGCCGCGGTCAGGCCCGTGAACACCGTCTCGGGGCGGGCGATCGAGAGGGCAACGGCGGACACGACCGTCCTGTCCCACGGACGCAGCGCGGCCCAGTCGCTGACGCTGATGTAGACGCGCGGGCAGAGCCGCACGAGGACCCCGCGGGTCCAGGCGCGTTCGAGACGGCGCCGCGCCGCCCCGTCGTGAGGGTCCGCCGCGCAGAGCAGGGGCCCGCGTCCCGGGAGCAGCGCACGCGAGTGGTCGGAGAGCAGGGTCATGCGGCCCAGTGTCGTGGGCCCGTCCGGGGTGCGACGGGTCGCCCGCGCCGGCCGTGGAGGGCACCCGACGTCGGGGGGCCTGTGCAGGAGCCGGGTGCCCTCGAGCGACCGCCGCCCTGCGACATCACCGCGCGTCAGAACGGCGGAGATGTCGCAGGGCGGCGGAGGATCACGGAAGGGGCAGGGCCGGGACTCAGACCACGCCCTGGGCGATCATCGCGTCGGCGACCTTGATGAACCCGGCGATGTTCGCCCCCGCCACGTAGTTGCCGGGCGTGCCGTACTCCTCGGCGGTCTCCACGCAGCGGTCGTGGATGTCGCGCATGATCTGCTCGAGCCGGTCGTGGGTGTAGTCGAAGTTCCACGAGTCCCGCGAGGCGTTCTGCTGCATCTCCAGCGCCGACGTCGCCACGCCGCCCGCATTGGCGGCCTTGCCCGGGCCGAACAGCGTCCCGGAGTCGACGAACAGGTGGGAGGCCGCCTCGGTGCAGGGCATGTTCGCGCCCTCGGCCACGGCCTTCACCCCGTTCTTCAGCAGGGTTCGCGCGGCGGACTCGTCGAGCTCGTTCTGGGTGGCACACGGCAGGGCCACGGTGCCCTCGACGTCCCAGACGCTGCCGCCGGTCACGTAGCGGGACCGCCCGCCGCGGCGCTCGGCGTACTCGGAGATACGGCCACGCTCGACCTCCTTGATCTGCTTGAGCAGGTCCAGGTCGAGGCCGTCCGGGTCCACGATGTAGCCCGAGGAGTCGGACGCGGTGAGCACGGTGGCCCCGAGCGCGGCGGCCTTCTCCGCGGCGTAGATGGCCACGTTGCCGGAGCCGGAGATCAGCACCTGCTGGCCGTCCATGGATTCGCCGCGCGTGCGCAGCATGGAGTCGACGAACATCACGGCGCCGTAGCCGGTGGCCTCGGTGCGGACCAGCGAGCCGCCCCACGTCAGGCCCTTGCCGGTGAGGGCGCCGGCCTCGAAGCGGTTGGTCAGTCGCTTGTACTGGCCGAACATGTAGCCGATCTCGCGGGCGCCCACGCCGATGTCACCGGCCGGCACGTCCGTGTGCTCACCGATGTGGCGATGCAGCTCCGTCATGAAGGACTGGCAGAACCGCATGATCTCGCGGTCGGACTTGCCGGCGGGGTCGAAGTCCGAGCCGCCCTTGCCGCCGCCGATCGGCATGCCGGTGAGCGAGTTCTTGAAGATCTGCTCGAAGCCCAGGAACTTGACGATCCCGAGGTACACGGAGGGGTGGAAGCGCAGCCCGCCCTTGTACGGGCCGAGCGCCGAGTTGAACTCCACGCGGAACCCGCGGTTGACCTGCACGACGCCGGCGTCGTCGATCCACGGGACGCGGAAGATGATCTGGCGCTCCGGCTCGCAGAGGCGGTGCATGACCCCGGCCTCGACGTACTGGGGGTGGCGCTGCATCACCGGTCCCAGCGCCTCGAACACCTCGGACACCGCCTGGTGGAACTCGGCCTCGCCGGGGTTGCGCGCGAACACTTCGTCGCGCAGGGTCTCCAGAGACTCATTCATGGTGTCCTCCTCGGACGTCGGGGTAGAGACGCCCCGCGGTGCCCCCGCCGTGGCGCGCCGCGGTCGGAGGAGGCCGCGGTGCCTGACGCCCATCCTGACAGGGAGTGCGCTCTGTTGCCGAAATGAGACGCGGGCCACCCCGGGCCCCACGTTCGGCTCAGCGCGGGCCTTCCACGGTCGCGTCGTTGACGAGGTCGGCCAGGCGGGCGACGTCGGCCGGGGCTCAGCCGAACACGCGCGCGGCCAGCAGCGACGGCGCCGTCAGCAGCCGGCGGGCCAGCTCCACGCGGCGGCGCTCCTGCACCGCGATCGCCTTCTCGTAGTAGCCCATGAGCTGCTCGCACAGCACCGGCCAGGTCCGGCCCTGCACCGACGCCCACGCCGCGTCGGCGAACGCGGCCCGCTTGACGTCGTCGTACACGAGGTCCGCGACGTGGCGGCGCAGCTCGTCCAGCTCGCCGGGCGGGTAGAGCCAGCCGGTGCGGGAGGCGTCCACGATGTCGAGGGGGCCGCCGCGGCCGACGGCGACGACGGGCACGCCCGAGGCCATCGCCTCCTGCAGCGTCTGGCCGAAGGTGTCGGACTCGCCGGGGTGCACGAACAGGTCCAGGCTGGCCACGTGGCGCGCGAGGTCCTCGCCCCCCTGGAAGCCGGCGAAGTGGGCGCCGGGCAGCTCCCGCTCGAGCTGTTCGCGCAGCGGCCCGGAGCCGATGACCACGAGGCGGGTGCCCGGCAGGTCCGAGAGCACCCGCAGGTCCCCGACCTGCTTCTCGTGCGCCAGCCGCCCCACGAAGCCCACGAGCTTCTCGCCGTTCGGGGCGAGCTGCGCGCGCAGCGCCTCGTCGCGCTTGGCGGGATGGAATCGGCGGGAGTCGACGCCGCGGCCCCACAGGTGCACGCGCCGCACCCCCTGGCGGTGCAGCTGTCGGACGGTGAACGACGACGGCGCGAGCGTCAGCGTGGCCATGTTGTGCAGGCGCGCCACGTGGCTCCACAGGACGTCCTCCAGCCACGGGGCGCCGTACCGGGCCGCGTAGCCGGGGACCTCGGTCTGGTAGACGGCCACGGAGGGGATGCCGAGCTCCTCGGCCGCCTGCACCGCGCGCCAGCCCAGCACGAAGGGGGAGGCGATGTGCACCACGTCCGGGGCGAAGTCGGCGAGCATGCCGCGCAGCCGGCCCACCGTGCCGGCGGCCACCCGCACGGAGGTGTACCCGGTCAGGGGCACGGAGGGCAGGGTGCGCACGGGGAAGCCCTCGACCTCGCGGGGGGCCTCACCGGCGCCCGCGCGCTGGGTCCACCCGGCGGACCACGAGGCGGCCGGGGCGACCACCATCGCCTCGTCGCCCCGTTCCCGCAGGTGGCGCAGCACCTGGAGGATGGAGTTGGTGACCCCGTTCATATGGGGCAGGAACGATTCGGCGACCACGACGACACGCACGTGGCCGACGCTAAGGACCCCGGACCACGGCCGGGACACCCGCCGACGACGGCCCGGTGACCCCGCGGTGAACTCTCGGGGCGCGTGACGGTCGTCGCACCGGCCCGCGCGGCCCGCCCCGTCCAGGCGCCGCCCGGAGTCGGGTGGCACCATGGACGGGTGAGTTCCCGCCCCGCTGCGCCCCGTCTGCTGCGCCCCGTCCCCCTGCCGCTGTGGCTGCAGGGGGTGGTCGAGGCGCTCGTCACGGCGATGATCAGCCTGCTGGCGGTCATGGTCCCCACCCTCGCGGTGTGGGCCACGGGCGGGTTCGAGCGGCCGACCATCGAGGGTGCCGTCCAGGTGGGCGGCGTCCTGTGGCTGGCCCTGCACGCGGTGCCCGTCACCGTGGCCACGGCCATGCCCACCGCGCCGGATCATCTCATCACCGGCACGGCGTGGCTCGTGCCGTGGGGCCTGACCCTGGTCCCGCTCGCGCTGTCGTGGCGGGCCGGCCGGCGCCTGGCCCGCGCGTCCTACCGGGACCAGGCGTGGCAGGCCTTCGTGGGCGCGGTGGGGGCCTACGCCCTGGTGGGGCTGGCCGTGGCGTTCCTGCCCGGCACGGACGAGCTGACGGCGCACCCCGCCCCGGCGGCGCTGCTGCCCGCCCTGCTCTTCGGCGTCGCCGCCCTCGCGGGGGCGCGGCGCGAGGCCGGCACCTGGGCGCACCTGATCGGCCTGGACCTCACGGAGCGGATCTCGCGGCGCTCGCAGTACGAACGCTGGGCCGGCTCGTACGCGTGGTCCGTGGTGCGCGCCGCGGCCGTCGCCGTGCTCGCCCTGACGGGCCTGAACGCGCTGCTCGTGGCGGGGCGGCTGGCCGTCGAGTGGGCCGCCGTCGTCACCGTGGCCCAGGCGATCGGGGGCGGCCCGCTGGGCGGCCTGCTGGTGGCGCTGCTGCAGATCGGCTGGCTGCCCACGTTCACCGCGTGGTCGATCGCGTGGACGGCGGGCCCGGGGTTCTCCGTGGGCGCGGACAGCCTCTACTCCGTGTTCGGCGCGACGCCGGCCACCGCGCCTGCCCTCCCGGTGCTGGGTGCGCTGCCCGTGACGTGGTCGCCGTGGCAGCTGCTCCTGCTGGCCGTGCCGATCGGCGCCGGCGCCGTGGCCGGCGTGTGGCTGCTGCGGGAGGGGGAGAACCACCTCGACGACTGGCTGCACACCCGTCACGGCAGCCGCGCGGTGTCCTTGACACTGTCCACGCTGGCCCTGGCCGTGCTCACCGGACTGCTCGCCGGGCTGCTGCTGCTCGTGCCGCTGGCCCTCACCTCCGGGACGCTCGGGCTCGGCACGCTGACGGACATCGGCCCCCACGTCTGGGCGGTGTCCGCCGCCGTCGCCGGGTGGGTCGCGCTGGGCTGCGCGGCCGGCTACCTCACCGCCCTGGCCGTGGCCGGGCACCGGGACGGGACGACGACGGCGCCGCGGTCCGGCGACCGTGCCTCGGGCCCGCGCGACCGGCCGTCCCCGCGCCGGGCGCGGGACTGACGCCCGCGGCTCAGGGCCGCAGCTGGGGCACCCCCGTGCGCTCCTCCACCTGACGGGTGAACTCGTCCGCGCACGCCTGCTGTGCCCGCACGGTGAGCGCGGAGGCGCTGCACTGCTCGAGCTGGACCGTCGCGTCCCACGCGAGCAGCGGCAGCGCCGCCGTCGTCATGCCCATCAGCGCCATCGCCATGCCGGCGGACGCCACCGCGCGGGGCAGCCCCGAGCGCTCGGCGCCGCGGCTCGTGACCCACACGCGCACGCCGAGCACGAGGGCGACCAGCCCCAGCGCGAGGGCGATCAGCTTCCACGGCAGCACGAGGGAGAAGGAGAGCACCATCCCCAGCAGCGCCACGGACTGCCACAGCAGGGCACGGCCGGTGCGGACGCGGCCGGGGTCCGGGGCGCCCTGCGGCGGGCGGGGCGGGGAGGAGGGAACGGGGGCGGACACCCCCTCACCCTACGATGGGCGCATGCGCATCGTTGCCCTCGTCTCCGGTTCCGGCACCAACCTGCAGGCCGTCCTCGACGCCGTCGCCTCCGGCGCCCTGGACGTGGAGATCGCCGCGGTGGGCGCCGACGTCGCCGACGCCGGCGGTCTGGAGCGCGCCCGCGCCCACGGGATCGAGACGTTCGTGGTGTCCCCGAAGGACCACGCGGACCGGCGCGCGTGGGACGAGGCGCTCGCGGACGCCGTCGCCGCCTACGCGCCGGACTGGGTGGTGTGCTCCGGGTTCATGCGGATCCTGGGCGCCCCGCTGCTCGAGCGGTTCGAGGGCCGCATCCTCAACACCCACCCGGCCCTGCTGCCGTCCTTCCCGGGGGCCCACGGCGTCCGGGACGCGCTGGCGCACGGGGTGAAGGTCACCGGCTGCACCGTGCACGTGGTGGACGCGGGCGTGGACACCGGCCCGATCCTCGCGCAGGCCGCGGTGCCCGTGCTGGACACGGACACCGAGGCCGAGCTGCACGAGCGCATCAAGGTCCAGGAGCGGGCCCTGCTGCTGCGCGTGCTCGGCGAGCTCAGTCGGCGCTGACCTCGAGGGCGCGGCCGCGGGTCTCCGGGGCCAGCGCCAGCATCGCCGCGCAGGCCAGGACCACGAGCCCGCCGGTGACGGCGAACGCCCCCGGCAGCCCGAGGGCGGGGACCAGCGTGCCCACGAAGAGCAGCGGGCCCAGGCCCGCGCCCACCCGCGAGGCCGCCGACGCCCAGCCGAAGCCGGAGGCGCGCAGCGTCGTCGGGTACAGCTCGGAGACGTACGTGTAGAGCACCGGGATCGCGACCTGCACCACGAAGCCGAACGTCAGCACGAGCGGCAGCACCGCGGCGGGCACGTCCAGCACGCTCGCCAGCCAGACGGTCAGGGCGCTCGCGACGACGGCGCTGACGGCCAGCAGCCAGCGGCGGCCGGTGACCTCGATCAACACGGTGGCCACGACCACGCCGAGCAGGCCGGCCGCGGCCATGCCGGAGGTCATGATGAAGGCGCGGCCCTCCGCGTAGCCGGCGTCGATGAGGAACGACGGCAGCCACTGCAGCGCGATGTAGTAGACGAGCATGATGGCCACGAACAGGGCCCAGGCGACCGCGGTGATTCGCGGGGAGAACCGCCAGACCGCGGCGAGCTGCGCGCCGACGCCGCCGGAGCGGGCCGGCTCGGCCGGGGGCATCGTGTAGGGCCGGCGGGGCGCGCCGGTGGCCGCCACCATGCGGTCGATGACGGCGCGGGCCTGTGTCTCGCGGCCCCGGCTCATCAGGAACAGCGGGGACTCGGGGATGCCCAGGCGCACGACGAACACGAGCAGGGCCGGCAGGACCATGGCCATCAGGGGCAGGCGCCAGTCGCCCCACGTGCCCACGAGCCAGGCGGAGACGAGGCCGCACAGCGCGGCACCGACGGGCCACCAGCCGTCCATCGCGGCCAGGACGCGACCGCGCAGCCGGCGCGGGGTGAACTCGCCCACGAGCGCGTAGTCCACGGGGATCGTTCCGCCCAGGCCCATGCCGGCCACGAACCGGAACAGCGCGAACCACAGCAGGGAGTCCGTCAGCGCGCCCGCGATCGTGAACACGGAGAAGATCGCCAGCGTCCACGCGAACGCCGCCTTGCGGCCGATGCGGTCCGCGATGGTGCCCCACAGGAACGCGCCCACGGCCATGCCGATGAGGTTGGCGGTGCCGATCCACGCGGCGTCGGCCTTGTCCAGGGCCCACTCCTCGCGCAGCAGCGGGATCATCACGCCGTTGAGCGTGACGTCCCACGCGTCGAACATGAAGCCCAGGCCGCCGATCAGGAAGATGCGGCCCTGGACGGACCAGCGCCACGGCAGCTCCTGGACGACCGCCTCACCGGTGGGCAGGGTGGCGTCGGGGGCGACGACGTCGGACGTGGGCCCGGGGTGCGCGCCGTCGGCGCTGGGGCGGGGTGGGGTGGCGGAGGGCATGGTCGGCTCCCGTTCGTCGGGTGGAGTGGGGGCGGTCCGTCACGCGGACGCCTGGGCCATTATGCGGCCCGGCCTATGCTGGGGGACGCACCCGGACCCCCTCGAAGGAGCGCCCCCTCGTGACCTCTGCCCAGCCCATCCCCACCGTCCTGGACACGGTGCCCCTGAAGCGGGCCCTGATCTCCGTGTACGACAAGACCGGCCTCGAGGAGCTCGCCACCGGGCTCCACGCCGCGGGCGTGCAGATCGTCTCGACCGGCTCCACCGCCCAGCGCATCGCCGCCGCCGGCGTGCCCGTCACCGAGGTCGCCGAGGTCACCGGGTTCCAGGAGTGCCTGGACGGCCGCGTGAAGACGCTGCACCCGCGCGTGCACGCGGGCATCCTGGCGGACCGTCGTCGCGAGGACCACGTGACCCAGCTGCGCGCGCTCGAGGTGGAGCCGTTCGACCTCGTCGTCGTGAACCTCTACCCGTTCGTGGACACCGTGAACTCGGGCGCCGCGGAGGACGCCGTCGTCGAGCAGATCGACATCGGCGGGCCGTCCATGGTGCGCGCGGCGGCGAAGAACCACGCGTCCGTGGCGATCGTCGTGGACCCGGCCCGCTACGGCGAGGTCGTCCAGGCCGCGCAGTCCGGCGGCTTCGACCTGCGCGCCCGCCGGCGCCTGGCCGCCCTGGCCTTCGCCCACACCGCGGCGTACGACAACGCCGTGGCCGCCTGGACCGCCGCCCACTTCGGCGAGGACACGCACGCCGACGAGATCCCCGTGTTCCCGCCCTACGCCGGCTTCTCCCTCGAGCGCGCGCAGATCCTGCGCTACGGCGAGAACCCGCACCAGCCCGCGGCGCTGTACCTGGACTCCTCGGCGGCCCCCGGCATCGCGCAGGCCGAGCTGCTGCACGGCAAGCCGATGAGCTACAACAACTACGTGGACGCCGACGCCGCGGTGCGCGCCGCCTTCGACCACCCGGTCCCGGCCGTGGCGATCGTCAAGCACGCCAACCCGTGCGGCCTGGCCGTCACGGATGAGGGCACGGACATCGCGCAGGCGCACGCCAAGGCCCACGCGTGCGACCCGGTCTCCGCGTTCGGCGGCGTGATCGCGGCCAACCGCCCGGTCACCGCCGCCATGGCCGCCCAGGTGAAGGACGTGTTCACGGAGGTCGTCGTGGCCCCGGCGTTCGAGCCCGAGGCCCTGGAGATCCTCTCCGCCAAGAAGAACCTGCGTCTGCTGAGCCTGCCCGAGGGCTTCCTGCGGGATGCGGTGGAGGCCAAGCAGGTCTCGGGCGGCATGCTGCTGCAGATCGCGGACGCGGTGGACGCGGACGGCGACGACCCGGCCACCTGGACCCTCGCCGCCGGCCCGGCCGCCGACGAGGCCGTCCTGGCCGACCTGGCCTTCGCGTGGCGCGCCGTGCGCGCGGCCAAGTCCAACGCCGTGCTGCTGGCCCATGACGGCGCCACGGTCGGCGTGGGCATGGGCCAGGTCAACCGCCTCGACTCCTGCCGCCTGGCCGTCGAGCGCGCCAACACCCTGGGCGCCGCGCAGACCGGCGGGCAGGACGTGAGCAGCGCCGGCGGCGCGGAGAACGTCTCCGGGGAGGGCGCCCCCGAGCGGGCCCGCGGGTCCGTGGCCGCCTCGGACGCGTTCTTCCCGTTCGCGGACGGGCTGCAGATCCTCATCGACGCCGGCGTGAAGGCCGTCGTCCAGCCGGGCGGCTCCGTCCGGGACGAGGAGGTCGTGGCCGCGGCCGAGGCCGCCGGCGTGAGCCTGTACCTGACCGGGGCGCGCCACTTCTTCCACGGCTGAGCGCGGCGCGCCGCTGCCGGACGGGGGCCCGGACCGGGCCCCCGCGACCCCCAGGAGGTGACGAGGCGATGACCCGCCGCGAGGTCGAGAGCGTCGAGGACCGCATCCGTGAGCACCTGCGCAGGGACGACCTCGACAGCGCGGTCGAGCTGCTGCGCGCGCTGTCCCCGGGCGACGCGCTCGACCTCCTGGACCGCTCCGAGCCGCGCATGGCCCCGATGCTGTTCCGCCTCCTGGACAAGACGACGGCGGTCCAGGTCTTCGCGGCCATGGAGACGGGCCAGCAGTCCGACCTGGTGCGCAAGCTCCAGGACGGTCAGGTCCAGGACCTCTTCGCCGAGCTGCGGGTCTCGGGCCAGGCCCGGCTGCTCGACGAGATGCCGGCCAACGTGGCCCGCAAGATGCTCGCCGGGCTCGACGCGGAGGCGAGCGGCAAGGCCGGCCGGCTCCTGGGCTACCCGGCGGACTCGGTGGGACGGCGGCTGCGCATGGCGCCCGTGCGCCTGCGCGAGGACTGGACCGTGTCCACCGCGCTCGAGAACCTCCGGGAGCACGGGGGGCAGGAGCAGGCCGCCATCGTCTCCGTGCCGGTGGTCAGTCCCCAGGCGCGTCTGACGGGCGTCGTCGACGTCTCCGTGCTGGTCACACAGCCGCTCGATGCGCGAGTCTCGGAGATCATGCGGGAACCGGTGTCCGCCGTCGCCACCGAGGACGCCGAGGAGGTGGCCCGGCTCTGCGCGGACCGCCGTCTGTGGACCGTGCCGGTGACGGACTCGGAGGGTCGCCTGATCGGGGTGTTCACGGTGGCCGACGCCCTCGAGGTCCTCGACGAGGGGTCGACCGAGGACTCCGCCCGCGCCGGCGGCGTGGAGCCGCTGGGTCGTCCCTACCTGGCGACCTCCGTCCTGAGCCTGATGCGCTCGCGGATCACGTGGCTGCTCGTGCTCGCGATCGGGGCCACCCTCACCGTGCAGGTGCTCGGCGTCTTCGAGGACACGCTCGAGGAGATGGTCGTCCTCTCCCTGTTCATCCCGCTGATCATCGGCACCGGCGGCAACACGGGCAACCAGGCGGCCACCACGGTCACCCGGGCGCTCGCCCTCGACGACGTCCGGCCCCGCGACGCGCCGCGCGTGATGTTCCGCGAGCTGCGCGTCGGCATGGCCCTGGGCGGGTGCATCGGCCTGCTGGGCCTCGTGCTCGCCGGGCTCGTGTTCTCGTGGCCCGTCGGTCTCGTGATCGGGGCGACTTTGTTCACCGTGTGCGCCTTCGCCGCCACCGTCGGCGGTCTCATGCCGTTGGCGGCCCGCACGATCGGCGCCGACCCCGCCGTGTTCTCGAACCCGTTCATCTCGACGCTCGTGGACGCCCTCGGCCTGGTCGTCTACTTCTTCATCGCCCAGGCCGTGCTCGGCATCTGAGCCGGCCACGACCCACGACGCCGTCGTCGGGGGGCGCCCCCGCCGACCCGACGCCCCCCTGGTACCCGGGCGACCCCGCCCGGCCCGGCGAGGGCACCGGCGACGGCCGGGGGCGCTGACGCCGAGCCACACACGGTGTGGCGCGTCCGAGACGCCGGGTAGATTGGCGGCGAGTCACCCGTTCCCTGCCGACGAGGGCCGCGTCTCGAGTGCGGCCAGAAGGAGAGATCATCCGCATGTCGAAGATCATCTACACGCTCACGGACGAGGCGCCCATGCTGGCCACCGCGTCGCTGCTGCCGATCGTGCGCGCCTACGCGGGCACCGCCGGCGTGGAGCTGGAGACCCGTGACATCTCGCTGGCCGGCCGCATCCTCGCCGCGTTCAAGGACGTCCTGCCCGAGGAGCAGCGCACCGCGGACGCCCTCGCCGAGCTCGGCGAGCTCGTGAAGTCCCCCGAGGCGAACGTCATCAAGCTGCCGAACATCTCCGCCTCCGTGCCGCAGCTGCGCGCCGCGATCAAGGAGCTGCAGGCGGACGGCTACGCGCTGCCGGAGTACCCGGACGAGCCGAAGACCGACGAGGAGAAGGACGCGAAGGCGCGCTACGACTCGGTCAAGGGCTCCGCCGTGAACCCGGTGCTGCGCGAGGGCAACTCGGACCGCCGCGCCCCGAAGGCCGTGAAGGCGTACGCCAAGCGCTTCCCCCACTCGATGGGCGAGTGGACCCCGGACTCCAAGACCGCCGTCGCCACCATGGGCGCGGACGACTTCCGCGCCAATGAGCAGTCCGTGACCCTGCCGGCCGCCGACGTGCTGACGATCGAGTTCACCGACGAGGACGGGGAGACCACCGTGCTCAAGGAGGGCCTGAAGGTCCTCAAGGGCGAGGTCGTGGACGGCACGTTCATGTCCGCCAAGGCCCTGGACGCGTTCCTCGCCGAGCAGGTCAAGCGCGCCAAGGAGGAGGGCATCCTCTTCTCCGCGCACCTGAAGGCCACCATGATGAAGGTCTCCGACCCGGTGATCTTCGGCCACGTCGTGAAGGCCTACTTCTCCGAGCTGTTCGAGAAGTACGGCGAGCAGCTGGCCGCCGCCGGCCTGTCCGCGAACAACGGCCTCGCCGCGATCGAGGGCGGCCTGGACAAGCTCGACGCCGAGACCGCCGAGGGTGTGCGCGCCGCCATCGCCGCCGCCTACGAGAACGGCCCGGACGTGGCCATGGTGAACTCCGCCAAGGGCATCACCAACCTCCACGTGCCCTCCGACGTGATCGTGGACGCCTCCATGCCCGCCATGATCCGCAACTCCGGCCGCATGTGGAACAAGCACGACCAGACCCAGGACACCCTGGCCGTCATCCCGGACTCCTCCTACGCCGGCGTCTTCCAGGCCGTGATCGACGACTGCAAGGCCAACGGCGCCTACGACCCCACCACCATGGGCACCGTCCCGAACGTGGGCCTCATGGCGCAGAAGGCCGAGGAGTACGGCTCGCACGACAAGACGTTCATCATGGACGCCGCGGGCACCGTGGCCGTGAAGAACTCCGCCGGGGAGACCCTGCTCTCCCACGACGTCGAGGCCGGCGACATCTGGCGCGCCTGCCAGACCAAGGACGTCCCGGTGCGCGACTGGGTGAAGCTGGCCGTGACCCGCGCCCGCGCGTCCCAGACCCCGGCCGTGTTCTGGCTGGACGAGACCCGCGCCCACGACCGCGAGCTCATCAAGAAGGTCGAGGAGTACCTCAAGGAGCACGACACCGAGGACCTGGACATCCGCATCCTCTCCCCGGTCGAGGCCGCCAAGCTCTCGGTGGAGCGCATCCGCCGCGGCGAGGACACCATCTCCGTGACCGGCAACGTGCTGCGTGACTACAACACGGACCTGTTCCCGATCCTCGAGCTGGGCACCTCCGCGAAGATGCTCTCGGTCGTCCCGCTGCTCAACGGCGGCGGCCTGTTCGAGACCGGTGCGGGCGGCTCCGCGCCGAAGCACGTGCAGCAGCTGGTGGAGGAGAACCACCTGCGCTGGGACTCCCTGGGTGAGTTCCTCGCGCTGGCCGTGTCCTTCGAGCACGAGGCGGTCGCGAACGAGAACCACCGCGCGCGGGTCCTGGCGGACACCCTGGACGCCGCCACCGGCACCCTGCTGATCGAGGGCAAGTCCCCGAAGCGCAAGGTCGGCGAGCTGGACAACCGCGGCAGCCACTTCTACCTGGCGCTGTACTGGGCCCGCGAGCTGGCGAAGCAGACCGAGGACGCCGAGCTGGCGGCCGCGGCGAAGCCGATCGCCGAGGAGCTGGGGGCCCAGGAGGAGACCATCCTGGCCGAGCTCAACGGCGTGCAGGGTTCCCCGGTGGACCTGGGCGGCTACTACGCGCCGGATATGGAGAAGGTCACCTCGGTGATGCGTCCGTCCGCGACGCTCAACGCGATCGTGGACAAGCTCTCCGTCTGAGCATCTGAGCGCCTGGGGCCGGGTCGCGTGCGTGGAGCGCGCGGCCCGGCCCCTTCTCGTTCCCCGGCGCCCGACGCCGGCCCCCGCCCACCCGAGACGGCTCCCCGCCCGCAACGCGGGTTGAGTTGTCACGGGTGTGCGTGCCCCGGACCCGTGACAACTCAACCGACGTTGCCGTGGGGAGGGGGTGGTCAGCCCGCGTGGGCCGCCTCGTGGGCCAGCAGGGCCTGCTTCGCGTCGGTGCCGTAGAGGTAGTGGCCGGCGGCGCCGTCGGCGCGCACCACGCGGTGGCAGGGCACGACGACGGCCACCAGGTTGGCGGCGCACGCCCCGCCGGCGGCGCGCACGGCCCGCGGGGCCCCGCACCGTTCGGCCAGGCCGCCGTAGGTGGCGGGGGAGCCGGGGGCGATGCCGCGCAGCTCCCGCCACGCCCGCTGCCGGAACGCGGTGCCCGGCTGGGTGACGTCGAGGGCGTCCAGCGCGGCCACGTCCCCCGCGGCGTAGGCGGCCAGGGCGTCGGCGACGGGCTGGGACACACCCGGACGCGGTTCCACGGGGCGCGGGTTCATCTCGCGGTCGGCGGTCTCCGGGTCCAGGGCCACGAGCCGGTCCATGAGCGTCTCGAGGAGGCGCCCGATCGCGGCGGCGGGGGGCTCCGAGTCCTCCGGCACGGCCACGCCGGAGGCGCGCACCGTCTGGTCCTCGGGGGAGAAGACGGCCACGAGGGTGAGCTCGGTGGCGGGCAGGGCGGCGGCGGTCCAGCGCAGCTCGGGAAGCAGGTCCATCCCCTCATTGTCCTGCACGGCCCGGCCCGGACAGGTGTTCGCGCGTCCCCTCCCTGTGTCAGGCTGGCGTCCATGACCGAGATCCGCGTCTTCGAGCATCGCACCCTCCTGCGCCACCCGCGTGAGGTGGTCTTCCGCTGGCTGGAGAACCCCGGCGCGCTGGAGCGGCTCACCCCGCCCTTCGCGGGCGAGGTGGTCCAGGGACCCACGGACGGCCTCCGCGTGGGCTCCGAGTCGCGGCTGCGCATCCAGGCCCCCGGGGCGGCCGGCCTGTTCGCCGGCGCGGCCCACGGGATGCTCACCGGCCTGCTGCCGGACGCCGTCGCCTCCCGCCTGCCCGGCGGGGCCGCGCCCGCGGTGCCGTGGCGGGCCCGCCACACGGCCTACGAGGAGGGCCGCATGTTCCGGGACGAGATGGTCTCCGGCCCTCTCGCCTCCTGGCGGCACACGCACCTGCTCGACGACGCTGCGCCCGGTGAGGCGGACATGGCGGACGGCCGGCGGGGCACGGTCGTGACGGACCACATCGAGTACGCCCTGCCGGGGGAGTCCCTGGTGTCCCGCGTGCCCGGTCTGGGCGCCGCGGCCTCGCGCCGCACCCACGAGGCCTTCGAGGCGGAGCTGGGCCGCCAGTTCGCCTATCGGGCCCGCGTGATGGCCGATGACCTGGACTTCCACGCCGCCCATCCCGGCCCCCTCGTCGGCGGGCCGGCTCGCACGGTCGCCGTGACGGGGTCCGGCGGACTGATCGGCCGGCAGCTCTGTGCCCTGCTCACCACCGGCGGCCACCGCGTCATCCGGCTCGTGCGGAGCCCGAAGAAGGCCGGCGCGCTGGACGCGGCGCTGTGGGACCCCGGCCGGGAGACCGTGGACGAGGACGCCCTGGCCGAGGCCGACGTCGTCGTGAACCTGGCGGGCGAGCCCATCGCCGGCCGGTTCTCGGACGCGCACAAGGAGGCCGTGCACGACTCGCGCGTACGCGGCACGCGCACCCTCGTGGACGCGCTCGCCCGGATTGCCGCACGGGAGGGGGACGACGCGCGGGTGCGGGCACTCGTGAACGGCTCGGCGATCGGGTACTACGGGGCGGACGCGGGCACGGGCCCGTTCGGCAGCGGCCTCGTCGAGGATCTGGAGCCCGGGGACGACTTCCTCGCCGAGGTCGTCGCGGACTGGGAGGCCGAGGCCCGACGCGCCGAGACGTCCGGCATCCGGGTGGCGATGCTGCGGACCGGCGTGGTCCTGAGCCCGGCCGGGGGCATGCTGCAGCAGGTGCTGCCGCTGTTCCTCGCGGGGCTCGGCGGCCCGGTCGCGACCTCGGGCGGGGAGAGCCACGACGGCAGCCCGTGGCTGAGCTGGATCGGCGCGGATGACATCGCGGGGGCCTTCGCCCACGCGGTGCTCGACGACGGCGTCACCGGCCCGGTCAACGCGGTGGCGCCCGAGCCGGTCACGGCGAAGGAGTTCGCCACCGTGCTCGGGCGGGTGCTGCGCCGGCCCGCTCTCATCCCGGTGCCCGAGGCCGGGCCGCGCCTGCTGCTGGGCGAGGAGGGCCGGGTGGAGACCGTCGCGGCGGACCAGAAGGTCGTGGCGGACCGGCTGGTCTCCTCCGGCTACGAGATGCGCGACCCCGAACTGGAGGGCGCGTTGCGCCACGTCCTCGGGCGGTGACGGGGGTGGGGGCAGCGTCCCACGGGGACGCTGCCCCCGCGGGTCGTCAGTCCTGCAGCGCGCCGGTCTCCCGGATGAGCTGGCCCAGCGCGGTGAACGCGTCGCGGGCCAGCGCCTCCCACAGGGCCAGGGCCAGCTGGGGGAAGCCCTCCTGGAGCGCGACCATCACCTGGGCGGTGAGGACTCGCGCCGTGACCGGCCCGCGCGCGCGGACGGTGGAGGGCTGGCGGCCGGGCTGGCCAAGGGCCATCTCGCCGAACGTCATCCCCGGGGTGAGCAGGGTGCGGCGCACGCGGCGGCTGCCCGTGCCCTGGCCCGAGAGCTCCACGGTGCCGGAGACGATCACGTAGATGCCGCCGAACGGCTGGCCGGCGCGGCGGATGATCTGGCCGTCCGAGTAGACCCGCTCGTCCATCATGGACTCGAGCAGACGCGCGTCGTCCGCGGAGAGGTGCTGCAGCAGGGGTGCCACGGCCGCCTCCTGGGCGTCCCGCGGCAGCAGGTGGGGGGCGTGCCGGGAGAGCAGCCGCTGCTCGGCCCACTGGGCGGCCCGCGAGCGGGAGTCGAAGAACACGAACTGCGCGCCCTCGGCAGCGGGGTCCACCCCCTCGGCCTCATCCTGCAGCGGCTCGGGCAGGTCCACCTCCACGGACTCCTCGACGGCCGCCATCAGCTCCTTCATCTCCGCGGCGTCCCGGTCCACGACGACGACGTCGAGCCCGTTGCCCAGCGCGCGGGCGAACCACTGGGCCACCAGCAGCCGGGCCGGACGGGAGATGGAGCTGACCGAGCGCATGTCCACCACGAGCGTCTCGAGGGCCTCCGGCAGACCGCGGCTGACGCGGGCGATCGCGTCCACCTGGCTGAAGCCGAGGTGACCGCCCAGCTCCATGACGTGCACGGTGTCCGCGAACCGCCCGAGCGCCTCGAGGACGACGGCGCTGCGCACCGTGCCCGAGGGGGCCTGGTCGATCCGGTAGTGGGTGCGCAGAGCCGCGCGCGGGGAACCGGTGACCACCGACGGGTGCAGCTCGAAGTCCTCGACGAGGGTCCGCAGGGCGGCCATCGCCGCGGCGCCGAGCCCGTTCTCGTCCGTCGTGTCCGACTGCAGCGCCAGACCGAGGTGGCCCGGCACCACCACGAGCACCGTGCCGCCGCGCGTGGACGCCCAGCCGGGCTGGCCGACGTCGTACGCCCACCGGGAGTCCCGGGTGTCCATGCCGCAGGAGTCCATCACGGAGAGCACACCGCGGACCGTCTCCTCGCTCAGCACACGGTCCCCGGTGACGGGGTGGACGCCACCGTGCGCGAGGGTGCCGGCGAGCAGGGCGAGGTCCTCCACGGTCACGGCGGCGGCACGCACCGTGGCGATGTCCTCGAGCAGCGTCTCGGGGTCGGCGTCCAGCGTGTCGAGGGACTTCATCAGCCAGGCAGCGGACCGGGTGTGGTGCTGGGCGCGGTTCTCCGCCCGTGCGGCCGACTCCGTGACGGTGACCTCGCGGTCGAACAGTGCGAAGAGCAGCTGCATCATGCGTGCGGTCCGGTCGCGGCCACCGCGGCCCTTCACCAGGGAGGCCGTGGCCACCGCGCCCGCGTTCTGCAGCGGGTTGTGCGGCAGGCCCGTGGCGGCGTCCACCTCGACCCGGTGGTCCAGGTCGCGCACGGGGGCGGCTCCCACGCGCTCGCCCACCCGCACCGCGCCGAGGTCCTCGAGGGCCTGCGCGTGGAACAGGGGAGAGGCGAGCGTGGCGAGCGGCACGGGCGTCATGGATCCGGAGACGTAACGGTGTCCGTCCACCATGAGCATCGCGACGCCCAGCCCGTCCGGGACCTCCCCCTCACCCGCGTGGGCCGACGTGAGGCGATCGAGGTGCTCCTGGACGGGTGTGGTCATGGGTCACAGCCTAGTCAGTGGGACAGTCCCGGGACAGCGTGGCGGAGGCGGTGACGAAAGCCCATCTGTCGCGCCGGTACATGATTAGTCGGCCGTCACGTAAGTTGAGTCATGCCGCCCGCGGGCGGCACCGTCCGCTCGACAGAAAACCGATGGAAAGCAGGGTCGATGATTCTTCCAGTTGATGCCGGAGGGCCGGGGGTTTCCTTGACCGATGTCTCCGACCTCACCTACCGGACTTCGGTCGTTCCGGGCGAGCTCCTCAGTGTGGCGATCGGCCACGTCAACGACGCGGACGCGCGAGCGGCGGCGCTGGTGCAGCTGCGGTTTGAGGACGCAGCTGGAGATCGGGTGGAGATCGCGGGGTGGACCCACGTCTCGCCGAGCCTGGGGGAGTACCGGTACCTCTCCGCCGGTGAGGGCCGGCGTGTCACCGCCTTCGACGTCACGGTGCCGGACGGCGCGGGTCAAGTCCCGAGTAGTGGTGTAACGCTCTGATCCTCCATTGGTGCTGCTAGGCGCTGAGTTCGAGGGTGGTTTCCGGTTCGGCGTTCACCTCGTTCCCGGTGTCGTCCACGGTGGTGAGGCGGCAGCGGGCCAACACCTCGAGGCCGAGGTAGCGGCGGCCCTCGGCCCACTCATCGGTCTGCTCAGCCAGCACCGCCCCGACCAGGCGCACGATCGCTGCCCGGTTCGGGAAGATGCCCACGGCGTCGGTGCGACGCCGGATCTCGCGGTTGAGCCGTTCGGCCGGGTTGTTCGACCAGATCTGGGTCCACACGTCCTTGGGGAACGTGGTGAACGCCAGGATGTCCGCCCGGGCACCATCGAGGTGTTCGGCCACCGCGGGCAGCTTTTCGCTGACGTAGTCCAGCAGCCGGTCGAACTGGGCGTCCACGCTGGCGGCGTCGGGCTGGTCATACACCGAGTGCAGCATGGCCTTCACGGCCGGCCACATGGACTTGGGGGTGATGCCCATCAGGTTCGCCGCGTAGTGGGTCCGGCACCGCTGCCAGGTCGCTCCGGGCAGGTTCGCGGCGATGGCGTCCTTGAGCCCGGTGTGGGCGTCGGAAGTGACCAGGCGGACTCCGGTCAGGCCCCGGGCCACCAGGTCGGCGAAGAACTCGTTCCACGCCGACCCCGTCTCCGAGGTGGCCACCCGCAGGCCGAGGACCTCGCGGTGGCCGTCACCATTGACCCCGGTGGCCAGCAGCACCACGGCGTTGACCACCCGGCCGCCCTCGCGGACCTTCATGCTCAGCGCGTCGGCGGCCACGAACGTGAACGGCCCAGCCTCCCCGAGCGGGCGATGACGGAAGGACTCGACCTGCTCGTCCAGCTCGGTGGCCATCCGCGAGACCTGGGACTTCGACAGCGCGTTGATCCCGAGGGTCTTGACCAGTTTGTCCATCCGCCGGGTCGAGACCCCGGCCAGGTAGCAGTCGGCGACCACCGTGATCAGCGCGGATTCGGCCCTTTTGCGGCGCTCGAGCAGCCACTCCGGGAAGTACGTGCCCGACCTGAGTTTGGGGATCGCCACGTCCAGGGTCCCGACCCGGGTGTCCAGGTCCCGGTGCCGGTACCCGTTGCGCTGGGTAGCTCGGCCCGGGGTGGGTTTACCCCATTCGGCGCCGACCACCGCGTCGGCGTCAGCGGAGAGCAGGGAGTTGATCACGGTCTGCAGCAACGAACGCATCAAATCCGGGGATGCTTCGGACAGGGCTTCGCCGAGCAGGCCGGCAGGGTCGACAATATGAGGAGCGGTCATCGTGATGACTCCGTTCGAGGATTCTGTGGAAGGTTGACTCGAAGGATCACACGGTGGCCGCGTCCACATCCGGAACGACGTGCCCAGTCACCGTGCGCTACACCACTCTATGGGGCACTACTCCGGGTGGAGCGCTCAGAGCCGGTGTAGCCCATTGCGGTGAGCTTGGCGTGCACGACATCGGCGCGGATCCTGCCCGTGGAGGCCTCGACCCATTCCTCGATCTTGGGCAGCCAGACATCGGTGACCTTCGGGCGGCTGGCTCCGGATCCAGGGGTCTGGCCGGCGTCGCGGGCCCGCACCAGCCGGGCCACGGTGTGATGGGAGCAACCGGCCAGCTCGGCGGCGCCCCGCAATGACTTGGTCAGGTCATAGGCACTGAGTATTTTCATGGTTTCTGCGGCATCCTTCATTCAGGGCCTCTTCCTCGCTGGATTCGATTCGACACCGATATCCAACCCGGGGAGGAGGCCCCCGCCGGCTCACGACGCGGCGGGCAACGAGCAACGCGGGCAAACCAGATGGCCAGCACCGGGCAGTTCCCGTGGCCATCACTGGGCAGTCCTCATGGCCGTCAGCGGGTCATTCCCTGGCCACCTATGGGCAGCTTTTCATGGCCGCTTACACGCATGCTGCCCACCTCTTCGAGGCCGATAGAGGAGCGGGAACGGACTGAGGGTGTCATCAACACCCGCACCATTCCCATCCCTTGATCAGCGCGCTCGAGAGAGCCTCAGCGTCCTAGATGTAGGAGGGCATGACGTTGTTGACTCGGGTCGGGGCCAGTGAGGCCGGCGGGGCGTCTCCGCAGGAGGTATGAGGCCGATGGTAGTTGTAGTGGTTCACCCACACCGCCAGGGCCTCACGCCGAGCTTGCTCTGAGGAGTACGGGCGGGCGTAGAGGACCTCATCGACCATCAGCCGGTTGTAGCGTTCGACCTTCCCGTTATGGCGCGGGGTGTAGGGTCGGATCCGGTGATGCCGGCCCCCGAGCGAGACCACCTTCGCGGTGAAGTCCGCAGCCCGATAGTTGTTCCCGTTGTCCGTGATCACCCGGTCCACGGTGATGCCGTGGGCGGCGAAGAACGCCCGCGCCCGGCAGTAGAAGCTCACGGTCGTGGCCGCCCGCTCGTCCTCCAACGCTTCGGTGTAGGCCAGGCGGGTGTACCCGTCGATCGCCGAGTGCAGGTAGGTGTAGCCGACCCGCCGGCCAGGCCCGCGCTTGGAAGCACGGCCTGCTTCACTTTCACGTCCGTGGGTGCGCCAGCCGCCCCCGTCTGGGATCTTCCCGATCTTCTTCACATCCAGGTGCACCATGTGCCCCGGCCCTCTCGCGGTGATCTTCTGGGGTCGTTGGCGCAGGTCTTCTCCGGCCGGGGTCAGGTCCCGTAGGCGGGAGATCCCGAGTCGGTGCAGCCACCGTCCCACGGTACGAAGACACACCCGGTGGCCCTCGGAGACGAGGTGGTGATGGATGCGCCGTGCGGACCACTTGCGCTCCCGCCGCAGGGCGTGGATCTGGGCGACCAGGACCGGATCGAGCTGGGCAGGTGAACGGTGCGGCCGGCTGGGCAGGTCCTGAAGGCCGGCTTCTCCCTGGGCGCGGTAGCGGGCGACCCAGGTGGCCACCGTGGGCCGGCTCACCCGGAACTCGGCTGCCACGTGTGCCTGCGGGATCCCGTCGTGCAGGTGGCGGTGGACCATCCTGAGACGGCCGGTGGGGGTCAGGGGTGCGTTAGCGTGAGTCATGAGCGGGTCTCTTCTGGCAGGTGGGTTGTTGAGGAACTTCCATCTTGCGGCAGGGGCCCGCTCGTCTCATCTCAGCCGGCGCCCCGTGGCAAGAACCTCATGACCCACAACAACTAGGGTGGAGCGCATGTCCGCGACCCCCCTCGGCTTCTGGAAGCTGCCCGCACGTCCCGACGGCGCCGCCCGTCACCTCGCCGTCATCACCGGGGGCGAGGCGCAGCAGACCATGCTCTTCCTCCAGGACGGGCAATGGTCCATCCTCGCCCTCTTCCAGGACGAGCTGGCCGGCAAGGCCGCCGCCCGCACCCTGGACGCGCTCCTGCAGTCCGTCACCTGTCTGCGCATGGGCGGCCGTGACGTCCTCGACGGTGCCGACACCCCGCGGCCCGGTATCGAGTGGGCCGGCTACGACCGCGAGTTCGAGGAGGCCGACGTGGCCGAGCAGCGCGACGTCGAGCCGCGCGGCCGGATCTGGATCCTCCCCGCCACGGACGGCGCCTCCGTCGGCCTCAAGCTTCCCGGGCACCGCCGGTACGACGACGCCGTCGCGCAGTTCGCCGACGTCGACGCGGCGCGTGCCGCCGTCGCGGCGATCGACGAGCTCCTGGGCGTCGGCCCGCGCGGCTGAGCCGGCCGGTCCTCCCCGGCCCGGGGCCGCGACCGTTCGCCTCCCAGGGTTCACCTGCTGTTCACCCGGCTGCGCCGCCGGGCCCGGCTTCCTCGTCCGCCGCCCGCCCATAATGATGGACAGAGCACAGGCCGCGGCCCGCCGCCGTCGTACCGAGGAGGGGACGGGCGGGCACGGTGACGCACCCAGTGAAGGAGACGGACCATGGAGCTGCTGCAGCCCGACGCCCCCCGCGAGAACCTCCGCGAGTTCATCGACAAGCTGCGCGACGGCGGCTACACCGTCTCGGACGGTCACACCAACGATCCCGACCTGATCGATCCGCAGGGCCGTGCCGTGGAGACGTGGAAGGAGGACTACCCGTACGAGACGCGCATGACGCGCGAGGAGTACGAGCTGGAGAAGTACCGCCTGCAGATCGAACTGCTCAAGCTGCAGTACTGGGGCGAGGACACCGGCCAGCGCCACATCATCGTCTTCGAGGGCCGCGACGCCGCCGGCAAGGGCGGCACCATCAAGCGCTTCACCGAGCACCTGAACCCCCGCACCGCGCGCGTCGTGGCCCTCAACAAGCCCTCGGACCGTGAGCTCGGCCAGTGGTACTTCCAGCGCTACATCCAGCACTTCCCCACGGCGGGCGAGATCGTGCTGTTCGACCGCTCGTGGTACAACCGCTCCGGCGTCGAGCGGGTGATGGGCTTCTCCACGGACGAGCAGTACCGCCGCTTCATGAACCAGGTGCCGCTGTTCGAGAAGATGCTCGTGGACGACGGCATCCACCTCACCAAGTTCTGGTTCTCCGTCACGCAGACCGAGCAGCGCACGCGCTTCGCGATCCGCCAGATCGACCCGGTCCGCCAGTGGAAGCTCTCGCCCATGGACCTCGAGTCCCTGGACCGCTGGGAGGCCTACACGGAGGCCAAGGAGGCCATGTTCCTCCACACGGACACGGACCACGCCCCGTGGATCTCCATCCGCTCCAACGACAAGAAGCGGGCCCGCCTCAACGCGATGCGCTACTTCCTGTCCCAGTTCGAGTACGAGGGCAAGGACCACGAGGTCGTCGGCACCCCGGACCCGCTGATCGTGCGCCGCGGCCGCGACGCCGTGGGGGACTGACCGCGGTCGACGTAGGCTGGGGGGCGGGTCCGTGTCCGGCACGGCCCGTCCCACCGTCCGAGCCACAGGAGGCCACCCGCGATGACCGAGCAGACCACCACCGTCCCCGTCGGCGCCGCCGACATCGGCGTCACGGGCCTGGCGGTGATGGGCGCGAACCTCGCCCGCAACTTCGCCCGCCACGGCTACACGGTGGCCCTGCACAACCGCAGCCGGGCCCGCACGGACCAGCTCGTGGCCGAGCACGGTGACGAGGGTGCGTTCGTGGCGACGGAGACGCTCGCCGAGCTCGTGCAGTCCCTCGCCGTGCCGCGCCGGGTGCTCATCATGGTCAAGGCGGGCGCCCCCGTGGACGCCGTCATCGACCAGCTCGTCCCCCTGCTGGACGAGGGCGACATCGTCATCGACGCCGGCAACTCCCATTACGAGGACACCCGCCGCCGCGAGGCGGCCCTCGCCGAGAAGGGCCTGCACTTCGTGGGCGTCGGTGTCTCCGGCGGCGAGGAGGGTGCCCTGCACGGTCCGGCGATCATGCCCGGCGGTCCGGAGAAGTCCTACGAGGCCCTCGGTCCGATGCTCGAGAAGATCTCCGCGCAGTTCGAGGGGGAGCCGTGCTGCGCCTGGGTCGGCACGGACGGCGCCGGCCACTACGTGAAGATGGTCCACAACGGCATCGAGTACGCGGACATGCAGGTCATCGGCGAGGCCTACGACCTGCTGCGCCGTGTGGGCGGCCTCGAGCCCGCCGAGCAGGCCGAGGTGTTCACGGCGTGGAACCAGACCGACCTGGCCTCCTACCTCATCGAGATCACGGCCGAGGTGCTCGCGCAGGTGGACGCGGCCACGGGCCGCCCGCTCGTGGACGTGATCGTGGACGAGGCCGGCCAGAAGGGCACCGGCCGCTGGACCGCGATCTCGGGTCTCGACGTCGGCTCCCCGGTGGCCGCGATCGCCGAGTCCGTCTTCGCCCGCTCGCTGTCCTCTCAGCGCGCGGTGCGCGAGGTCGCCCGTGAGACCCTCGCGGCCGGCGTCGACGAGGATGCGCAGCGCGTCCCGCAGGACACGGACGCGTTCGTGGAGGACGTGCGCCAGGCGCTGTTCGCCTCCAAGCTCGTGGCCTACGCGCAGGGCATGGACATGCTCGCGGCCGCCGCCGAGGAGTACGGCTGGTCGCTGGACCTGGGCACCATCGCCTCGCTGTGGCGGGACGGCTGCATCATCCGCGCCGACCTGCTCGACGTGATCATGCAGGCCTTCGGCGGCCGCGACACCTCCCGCCATCCGGCGCCGGGCACCCGCGCCCCCGGCCAGCCGCTCAACCTGCTCTTCGCCCCCGAGTTCGCCCAGGCGATCGCCGAGGCCCTGCCGGCCTGGCGCCGCGTCGTCGGCACCGCCGTCGCCGCGGGCGTGCCGGTCCCGGTGTTCTCCTCGGCCCTGGCGTACTACGACGGCCTGCGGGCCGACCGCTTGCCGGCCGCCCTCGTGCAGGGCCAGCGCGACTACTTCGGCGCCCACACCTACCTGCGCGTGGACCGCGAGGGCTCGTTCCACACGCTGTGGTCCGGCGACCGCACCGAGGTCGACGGCGAGGGCGTGCCCGTGGTCATGCCGCAGCCGACCGAGGGCGACCCCACGCAGGACTGACCCGGCGTGGACCCGGCCCTCAGATCCAGAGGGCCGGGTCCACGTACTCCGCGGGGTCCACGAGCGGCTTGCCCTCGGCCGGGCCCTTGCGCGGGCGGACGGTGGCCGGCACGCCGGTGGCGATCGCGTCGGCGGGGGTGTCCTTCACGACGACCGCGTTGGCGCCCACCGCCGTCCCCTCCCCGATCTCGACGGGTCCGAGGATCTTGGCGCCGGCCCCCACCACGACGCCGTCGCGCAGCGTGGGGTGCCGCTTCACCTTGGCCAGGGAGCGGCCGCCGAGGGTGACCCCGTGGTACAGCATCACGTCGTCACCGATCTCCGCGGTCTCGCCGATCACGACGCCCATGCCGTGGTCGATGAAGAACCGACGGCCGATCGACGCGCCGGGGTGGATCTCGATGCCCGTGGCCGCGCGCGTGACCTGCGAGAGCACGCGCGCGGGCATCTTCAACCGGTCATGTCGCCACATCCGGTGCGCGACGCGGTGCGCCCACACGGCGTGCAGACCCGAGTAGACGAGGGCCACCTCGAGGTCACCGCGCGCCGCCGGGTCATGGCTGCGGACGGTCGCGATGTCTTCCTTGATGCGGGAGAACAGTCCCACGGGCGGCCCCTTCGGGTCGGTGCGGTCGGTGAGCGGGCGGCGGTCAGCCGCGGATGTCCTCGAAGAGGGCGGTGGAGATGTAGCGCTCGCCGAAGTCACACACGATGGCGACGATCAGCTTGCCCTCGGACTCGGGCTTGGCGGCCTCCTTGAGGGCGGCCGAGATGATCGCGCCGGTGGAGATGCCGCCGAGGATGCCCTCCTCGGTCCCGAGCCGGCGGGCGGTCTCGATGGACTCCTCGAAGGTGGCCGGGTAGACCTCGTCGTAGAGGTCGGTGTCGAGGATCTCCGGCACGAAGTTCGCGCCGATGCCCTGGATCTTGTGGGGGCCGGCCTGGCCGCCGGAGAGGATGGGGGAGTCGGCCGGCTCGACGGCGATGAGCTTCACGTCCGGCTTCTGCTCGCGCAGGTACCGGCCCGCGCCCGTGATGGTGCCGCCGGTGCCGACGCCGGCGATGAACACGTCCACGGCGCCCTCGGACGCGTCCCAGATCTCCGGGCCGGTGCCCGTGTAGTGGGCCTGGACGTTGGCCTGGTTCGCGAACTGCTGGGCCCAGATGGAGTTCGGGGTGCTGCGGACGATCTCCTGGGCGCGCTCGAGGGCGCCGCGCATGCCGTCTGCCCCGGGGGTCAGCACGATCTCGGCGCCGAACGCCTTGAGCATCACGCGGCGCTCGGTGGACATGGTCTCGGGCATGGTCAGGATCACGCGGTAGCCGCGTGCCGCGCCGACCATGGCCAGGGCGATGCCGGTGTTGCCGGAGGTGCCCTCCACGATGGTGCCGCCGGGGGTCAGCTCGCCGTTCGCCTCCGCGGCGTCGACGATGGCGGTGCCGATGCGGTCCTTCACCGAGTTGGCCGGGTTGTAGAACTCGACCTTCACGGCGACGTCGCCGGGCAGGTCCTTCGCGAGGCGGTTCAGCCGGACCAGGGGCGTGCCGCCGACCGCCTGGGTGATGTCGTCAAGGATGCGGGCCATGGTGGTACCTCCGGTGGTGGTGCGCCTCGGGGCGCGGGCGATCTAGTGGGTGTTCCTGCGTCAGGCTATCGAGCCGCGGCGCCGCTCAGGCGTCCACGAGCCACGCGGAGTAGTTCCGGCGCACCTTCGCGAGCTTCGGATCGATGACCACACGGCAGTATCCATTGGAACGGCGCCGCGCATAGAAGTCCTGGTGAATGTCCTCGGCCGGGTGCCACGCGGACGCCGGCTCGACGCGTGTGACGATGGGGCTGTCATAGTTCGCCTGCGCCCGGGCGATCTCGTCCGCGAAGAACCGGGCCTCGGCCTCGTCGTGGGCGAAGACGGCCGAGCGGTACTGGGTGCCGACGTCGGCCCCCTGGCGGTTCAAGGATGTGGGGTCGTGGCCGGTGAAGAACAGGTCCATGATCACCTCGGGCGGCACGACGGCGGCGTCGAAGCGCACACGGACCGCTTCGGCATGGCCGGTGGTCCCGGTGCACACGGACTCGTAGCTCGGGGCGGGGTCGTCGCCTCCGGTGTAGCCGGACTCGACGGCGAGCACGCCCCGCACGCGACGGTAGACGGCGTCGAGGCACCAGAAGCAGCCGCCGGCGAGCGTCAGCTCGCGGACGTCGGCGGGCGCGCCGGAGGCGCCGAGGGGCTCGGTACGGGGGGAGTCGGTCATGGCAGGCACAGCAACGCGGGCCGCGCTTTTCATTCCCGACGACGCCGCCCCGTGCCGTCACCCAGGGCCGTCGGGTCGTGCGTGCCCGGGCCGGGTGGGCCATCATGGCCGGTATGACCGTGTCCCGTCCCGCCGTCCCCGCCTCGCCGGTGCATGCCCTGGCCCCGCCGACGCTCGGGCAGGTCCTCGAGGTCGTCCAGGGGCTGTGGCCGCGGGAGCTGGCGGAGCCGTGGGACGCCGTCGGGCCGGTGGCCGGGCGCCCGGAGGCGCCGGTGCGGACCGTCCTGTGGGCGCTGGACCCCGTGCAGGCCGTGGCCGACGAGGCCGTCGCCCGCGGGGCCGATCTCGTGGTCACCCACCACCCGCTCCTGCTGCGCGGCACCTCGTCCGTCGCCGCCGTCGGGCATGCCGCCGCCGCCAAGGGCCGCCTGCTGCACACCCTGATCGAGCACCGCATCGCCCTGCTCGCGGCGCACACCAACGCCGACGCCGTCGTGGGTGGCGTCTCGGACGTGCTGGCCCGTGCCGTCGGCGTCACCGGAGCGCTCTCGCCCCTGACGACCTCTGCCGCCGGCACCGGGGCCGAAGGCATCGGCCGGGTGGGCGACCTGCCCGAGGAGACCGACCTGGCCGCCTTCGCCCGGGCCGTGCACGCGGCGTTGCCCGCTACGGCCGGCGGCGTGCGCGTGGCGGGCGATCCCGCCCAGCGCATCCGCCGCGTCGCCGTGTGCGGCGGTGCCGGAGACAGCCTCCTCGACGCGGTCCGCGCGTCCGGCGCGGACGTCTACGTGACCGCCGATCTGCGCCACCACCCGGCCTCGGAGGCCCGGGAGACGGCGGCGTCGGGGGAGGGGCGTCCTGCGCTCGTGGACGTCTCGCACTGGGCGAGCGAGTCCCTGTGGCTCGAGCATGGCGCCCGCGCCCTGGAGGCCGCCCTGGCGGAGCGGGGACTGGGCGTCACCACCCTGTTCTCAGATCACCGCAGCGACCCCTGGGACTTCCTGGTCGGGGGAGAGCGGGCCGACGAGGGGAGTCACGCATGAGTGAGGTCACCGCATCGCCGGCCGTCCAGGCCCGGCTGCTGGAGCTCCAGGAGCTCGACACGGCCCTGGACCAGGCCCGCGCCGCCGTCCGTCGGCTCAAGGCGGACCCGGAGCACGCCCGGCTGCGCGCCCGTGCGCAGGAGTTCGAGGAGGCGCTGCCCGGTCTGCAGGACGCCGCCCGCACCGCCGACCGGGCGGGGGCCGAGGCCACCGAGAAGGCCGCCGCCACCCGCGCCCGTCGGGACCGGACCCGGGAGCGGCTCGAAACGGGCCAGGGCGGGTCCAAGGAGCTGCAGGCCATGCAGCACGAGGACGACACGCTCACCGCACTGCTCGACGACCACGAGGCCGCGGCCCTCGAGGCCATGGAGGCAGCCGACGCCGCCGAGTCCCGGCTCGCGCAGGGCCACGCCGCCCTGGAGCGGGCGCGGGCCGAGGTCGAGGCCCGCGCGGCGGAGGTGCGCCGCGAGGGGCAGGCCGTGACCCAGCGCGGCCGGGACCTCATCCAGCGCCGGGCGGCGTTGGCCGCGGAGTTCCCCGCGTCGTTGCTGGCCCTGTACGAGCAGGCGCGGGAGCGCAACGGCGGCATCGGCGCGGCCCGGCTCGTCGGGAACCGGTCCGCGGCCGCGGGCACGGAGCTGTCGCCCGCGGAGGTCGCGCGCATCCGGGCCCTCCCGCCGGCCGCCGTCGCCCGCTGCCCCGAGTCCGGCGCCATCCTCATCCGGGACTGACCCCGGGCCCCGCCCCCGGCGCGATCAGTAGAGTGGGGGGCCGCGTCGGACGGCGCGACCACGGACACGAGGAGGCGCACGGTGAGCGGACGAGTCCTGCAGGTGGAGGCCGACGGCGGGTCGCGGGGCAACCCCGGCGTCGCCGGCTATGGTGCCCTGGTGCGCGACCCGGCCACGGGCGAGATCCTCCGGACCGACGCCGCCCCGCTGGGGAAGGCGTCGAACAACGTGGCCGAGTACTCCGGGCTCGTGGCCGGGCTGCGGATGGCCCGGGACCTCGACCCCGAGGCGCGGGTGCACGTGCTGATGGACTCCAAGCTCGTGGTGGAGCAGATGTCCGGGCGGTGGAAGATCAAGCACGAGGACATGCGGCGCCTCGCGGCCGAGGCCCGGTCCGTGCTGCCCCCCGAGCGCGTCACCTACGAATGGATCCCGCGCAACCGGAACAAGGACGCCGACCGCCTCTCCAACGAGGCCATGGACGCCGGCGCGCGGGGCGGCCAATGGGACGCGGGCGCGTCCGAGGTGCCGGTCGCGGCCCCCGCGGCCGCGGGGTCGACCGCCGCGGAGGCGTCCACGACCCCCGCATCGGCGGTGGCCGGGTCCGGCCTCGACGCGGACGCGGACGTCCGGGCCGTGGAGGCGGACGGGCCCGACGCCGTCGCCTCGCCGGAGGGTGCGACCCCGGCGCCCGCGCCCACGGGCCGGCTGCACCACGTGGAGATCTGGGTCGCCGACCTCGCGGCGGCCGAGGCGAGCCTCGGCTGGCTGTTCGGCGAGCTCGGCTACGTGCCGGGCGAGGGGTGGGCCGAGGGCCGGACGTACCAGGGGGCGGGGGAGTACCTCGTGCTCGAGGCCGGGCCCGACGTCGCCGCGGGCGCCCACGAGCGCACCCGCCCGGGCCTGAACCACCTGGCCTTCCGGGCCGGATCGCGCGCCCGCGTGGACGAGCTCACCGCCGCCGCGCGCGACCGGGGGTTCCGCCTGCTCTTCGAGGACCGCCACCCGCACGCCGGGGGACCGGACCACTACGCCGCCTACCTCGAGACCGCGGACGGCTTCGAGGTGGAGCTGGTGGCCGTCGAGGACTGAGGCCGCGTCCGGGCAGACCGCGCCTCGCCCGGGGTCACCCCTCGGGCAGGATCACCCGCAGCGCGCCGGGCTTCGCGCCGGACGGCCGGGCCAGCTCGACCTCCCAGCCGTGGCCGTCCCCGGCCCGCGCGACCACGTCCGCGACGCGCTCCAGCGTCGAGGTCTCCCGCGCCCCCGCCTCCAGCAGCGCGCGGGCCACGAGGCCGCGGGTGTGCTTGGCGAAGTGTGAGACGACGGTCCGCTCGCCGTCGCGCAGCTGGAACACGTCGACCGCGAGGGTCCGCTCCGCCGGTGCCCGCCACTGGGCCGCGTAGCCGCCGGAGCGGCAGTCGACGACGGGCCCGCCGTCCCGTGCGGCGAGCGCGTCGAGGGCGGGGGTCAGGACGGGGCGCCAGTGCGCGGCCAGCCCGGGCAGCCCCGGCAGCTTCGCGCCGACGGGCAGCCGGAAGGCGGGGATCCGGTCCGCCAGCGCGGTGGCGCCGAACAGCGCGGAGAAGACCAGCACGGACGCGCGGGCGCGGCGCTTCGCCGCCGCGGACAGGGAGGCGTGGTCGAGCGCATCGAAGAGCACGCCCGTGAACACCCGGTGACCGGGCGCGGCAGGGGCCGAGGCCAGGCGCGTGTTCGCCTCGACCTCGCCGGTGAGCGACGCCCCGACGCCGAGAGCCGCCAGGGCATCCGGGGCGGCCGAGACCGCGGCGAGCCGCGTGAGCAGGTCCGCGCGGGCGCCCGTCACCGCGGCGTCATCGGCCAACGCGAGGGCATCGAGGTCGAGCGGGGCCCCGGAGCGGGGCGCGGTCTTGCCCTCGGAGGGCGGCAGCAGGATCAGCACCGGGCCAGCCTAGCCAGGCGCCCCGGGCCGACGTCGTCGTCCGGACCTGGCACAGTGGTGGGGTCCGCACAGCCGCCCCGCATCCCAGGAGTCGCCCGATGACCGCCATGAACGTGTTCGGCGTGGTGTACCCGTTCGTCCTGCTCGTGATCGCGGCCGCCGTGTGGCTCGGGATCCGCTCCAGTGGGCGGGAGCGCACGCACGCCTCGGCCGTGGAGCAGCGCCTGCGGGAGCGCACCTTCACGGGGCAGGACCGGGTGACGCTCGAATGGCCGCGGGACCGGCGACGCCCGAGCCTGGCGAAGGTCGTCTCGATCGGCGAGTCGTACGGGTACCGCCTGCTGGACAAGCGGGAGCGCGAGCACGTGGTGGAGCTCGAGTTCGAACGGATCCTCGACGACGAGGGGTTCTGACCCCAGCCGGGGGCCGTGAGGCGGGACGGACCGGCTGTAAGCCGGGTTCTGTGCCTCGCGCGCGTTGCCCCGCGCGAGGTGACGGCCATCCATCTGGGCCCGCCATCGCTGACGGGCTCGAGCGGCCAACCCGGACGCTGGGGCGAGCAGCCCTCGTGACGCGTCCTGTTCGGCCTTGCACCGGATGGGGTTTACCGAGCCGGCCCCGTCACCGGGGCCGCTGGTGGTCTCTTACACCACCCTTTCACCCTTACCGCCGCGCACACGGCGCGGAGGCGGTCTTCTCTCTGTGGCACTGGCCCGCGGGTCGCCCCGGGTGGATGTTGTCCACCATCCTGCTCTGTGGTGCCCGGACTTTCCTCGCACCCCCCGCAGGGGCACGCGGCCGTCCGCCGATCCGTCCCGACCGACCAGTGTACGCCCCGTCGCGACCGCAGGGCCGCTCCGGACGTGTCCTCGCCTAGAATGGCGGAGTCCGCCGACAACGAGGTCGGGGGATGGGGCCTGCCCAGGACGGCCCCGCCAGGTTTCAAGGAAGGACTCCCGTGGCAGACACCGCCTCGACCCAGACCCCCGAGTGGAACACGCAGCAGAAGCTCGCGGAGAAGATGGTCCCCCTGCTGGGCACCCTGTACCGCGAGCACAACGTGGTCACCTCGATCTACGGGCGCTCCCTCGTGAACCGCGGCGTGATCGACATCATCAAGGCCCACCGCTACGCCCGCCGCGTGCAGGAGGCCCCGCTGAGCGTCGAGTCCACCTACCCCCTGGTCGAGGCCATGGCTGCGATGGACCTGGGCGCCGCCACCGTCGACCTGGCCGAGCTGGCCGCCAAGCAGAAGGCCTCGGGCCAGGACGTCCAGGCCTTCCTGGACGCCGAGCTCGCCGAGGTCAAGGGCAAGGCCGGTGAGGGCCTGGGCGAGACCCAGGACGTCGTGCTCTACGGCTTCGGTCGCATCGGCCGCCTGCTGGCCCGCATCCTCCTCGACCATGCCGGCGGTGGCTCCAAGCTGCGCCTGCGTGCCGTCGTCGTGCGCAAGAACTCGGAGGACGACCTGATCAAGCGCGCCTCCCTGCTGCGCCGCGACTCGATCCACGGCCCGTTCGACGGGACGATCGTGGTGGACGAGGACCGCGACGTGATCACCGCCAACGGCACTGAGATCCAGGTCATCTATTCGAACGACCCGACCACGGTGGACTACACCTCCTACGGCATCAAGGACGCGCTGGTCGTCGACAACACCGGACGCTGGCGCGACGACGAGGGTCTGTCCCAGCACCTGCAGGCCAAGGGCGCCGCGAAGGTCCTGCTGACCGCCCCGGGCAAGGGCGAGATGAAGAACATCGTGTACGGCGTGAACTCGGACGACATCACGCCCCAGGACACCATCATCTCGGCGGCCTCCTGCACCACCAACGGGATCACCCCGGTGCTCAAGGTCATCCAGGACGACTACGGCATCGACCACGGCCACGTGGAGACCGTGCACGCCTACACTAACGACCAGAACCTCGTGGACAACTTCCACAAGGGCGCCCGTCGTGGCCGTGCCGCCGGCATGAACATGGTCCTCACCGAGACCGGCGCCGCCAAGGCCGTGGCCAAGGCCCTGCCCGAGCTCAAGGGCAAGCTCTCCGGCAACGC
The DNA here is from genome assembly GCF_900537135.1 of Micrococcus sp. Alg238-R198. Classification (NCBI taxonomy): domain Bacteria; kingdom Bacillati; phylum Actinomycetota; class Actinomycetes; order Micrococcales; family Micrococcaceae; genus Micrococcus; species Micrococcus sp. Alg238-R198. The sequence goes on along the minus strand of NZ_UNRH01000003.1, from coordinate 207,592 downwards.
CATCCGCGTCCCCACCCCGGACGTGTCCATGGCCATCCTGAACCTGGAGCTGACCACGCCCACCTCGGTGGAGGAGCTCAACGCCCGCCTGAAGCAGGAGTCCCTCACCGGCCCCCTGCGCGGCCAGGTCGGCTACGTGGACTCCCCGGAGGTCGTGTCCACCGACTTCGTCGGCTCGGACCGCGCCGGCGTCGTGGACGGCCTGGCGACCCTCGTGAACAACGACGGCAAGAACGCCATCCTCTACGTCTGGTACGACAACGAGTACGGCTACTCGCATCAGGTGATCCGCGTGGTGGAGAAGATGGCGGGCCAGCAGGTCCCCGCCTTCCCGCAGGCCTGACCCGCCGACGACCGACGGCCCGTCCCCGCGGAGGGGACGGGCCGTCGTCGTGTGCCGACCGGGTCGGACGTCGAGCCGAGGCTCAGTCCTCCTTGGGCCCGTGGTCGCCGTCGGGGCCGTGCTCGTGGTCTTCGTGGTCGTCGGCGTCGTGGCCGAAGGGGTCCTCGTCCGTGCCGGGCAGCCACGTCACACCGGGCACGTTCAGACGCTCGGCCCGCTGCGCGCGCTTCCAGCGCCGCTGCCACTTGCCCTCGAGCCGGTTCACGTAGAGGGTGCCGTTGAGGTGGTCGTACTCGTGCTGCATGATGCGCGCGAACCAGCCCTCGGCCTCGAACTCGAACATCTCCCCGTCCACGCGCTGGCCGGACAGGCGCACGCGGGTCGGGCGCTGCAGGGGGAAGCCGAGCCCGGGCACCGAGAGGCAGCCCTCGGTGTGCTCGTCCGGGTGCGGCTCCTCCCGCGGCGCCTTGTCCAGGTGGGTCAGCACCGGGTTGATCACGTGGCCCACGTTCAGCGCGTCGCCGGAGTCCGGGAACGTCCACGTGAAGATCCGCAGCCCGACCCCGACCTGCGGGGCGGCCAGGCCCACGCCGTGCGCGGCGTCCTGCGTGACGTACATGTCCTCGATCAGCTCGCGGATCTCGTCGTCGATCACCTCCACCTCGGCCGCGCGCCTGTGCAGCACGGGCTCGCCGTAGACGGTGATGGGACGGATGGAGGCCATGGCGCTGCGCTTCCCGGCCCGGGCTGCGGGCCTGCGTGGGTAGGGGGACGGGGGAGTCCCCAGCCTACCGCCGGCGACACCACGACGACGGCGGTCATTCCGCGGCAAGGGCCTCCAGCGCCTCCGGGTCCAGCAGCGTCACTCGCGGGCCCTCGATGGCGATCAGGCCGTCGTCGGCGAGGCGGCGCAGCCCGCGGCTGAACGCCTCGGGGGTGGTGCCCAGCAGCGAGGCGACGTCCTTCTTCGGCGCGGCCAGCACCACGACGAGGTCGGCCTCGTCCCGGAGGGCCGGCAGGCCGAGCAGATGTCCGGCGATCCGCGCGGTGACAGGCTGACGCTCCCATGCCAGCCGTTGTTCAGCCTCGGCCAGGCGGACGGCCAGCGTCCGCATCACGCGTCCCCCGATGCCCGGATGCTCGGCCAGGAGTCGGGCGACCTCGGCGTGGGAGAAGGTGCACAGGCGGGTCGCGGCCACGGCGCGCGCCCCGTGCCGGGCCGGCTCGCCCGTGAGGAACTCGTGCTCGCCCACGGAGTCCCCGGGCTCGACCATCCGCACCACGCGTTCCCGGCCGGTCGCTGAGCCGAGCGTCAGCGCCAGGCGGCCGCTGTGCACGACGCACAGGCGGTCCGTGCGGTCACCGGCCAGGTGCAGGGCATCGCCGGCCTCGAGCACGAGCGGCCGCGCCAGGGCGGAGACCCGGCGCAGCTGCTCCAGATCCAGCCCGGTGAACAGCGGGACCCGGGCCGCGCACGGCTCTGGTTCATCCACGGGGATGAGGGGCAGGTCGATACGCACGCCATCAGCCTCCCACACGGCGGCTTGACCGCGGTCAAGGCGTACCCGCCGTCCCCTTCGTAGCGTCAGTGACATCCCCGGAGGACGGGGATCGGACCGGGCACCCGCCCGTCCGCTCAGCCTCATCGGCGGCCGCGCCGGTGACGACCCACAGGAGTGACCATGACCGCCACCACGCACACCCTGCTCCGCGCCGAGGGCTTCAGCTGCCCCTCGTGCGTCCGGAAGATCGAGAAGGCCCTCGACGCCCTGCCCGGCGTGACCGGCGCGCAGGTCCACTTCGAGACCCAGCGCATCGAGGTCGACCACGACCCGCAGACCACCACTGCCCAGGACCTCGTCGAGGCCGTCGCCAAGGTCGGCTACACCGCCCGGCCGTCGGCCTTCTGACCCCGCCCGCCCCCGACGAACGGAGCCCGCCATGCCCACCCCCGCCGTCACACGTCCGGACCGCACCCGTGCCCGGCTCACGTTGTCCCGCCGCTGGCGGCGCCCCGTGGTGGCCGGCCTGCTGATCGCCGTCTCACTCGTGCTGGCGCCCGAGCAGCTGGCCCACGGGACCGGACACCTCGTGGCGGCGGGCCTGATGCTCGCCGCCGCCGTCGTGGCCGGCCTGCCGATCGCGCGCGACGCGATCGCCGCCCTGCGGGTGAAGACCGTCGGCATCGACCTGCTCGTCGCCACCGCCGCGATCGGCGCGTCCCTGCTCGGCAATTTCTGGGAGGCCGCCGCCGTGACCTTCCTCTTCGCCCTCGGCCACGCCCTCGAGGACGCAACCCTGTCTCAGACTCGCTCGGCGCTCGCGGACCTCGTCTCCACGGCGCCCGAGACCGCCGTCGTCGTGGACGCAGACGGGACCCAGCGCACCGTGCCCGCCCACGAGGTGGCCCCCGGCGCGACCGTCCTCGTCAAGGCCGGCGCCCGGGTGCCCGTGGACGGCGTGGTGCTCACCGGGGTCGGCGCCGTGGACGAGGCATCCATCACGGGCGAGTCCATCCCGGCGGAGAAGACCGACGGCGACGCCGTGTACGCGGGCACCGTGGCCACGGCAGGCCTGCTGCAGGTGGAGGCGCGGGGCGTGGGCGCCGACACCACGCTGGCGCGCATCATCCACCGCGTCGAGGCGGCGCAGGAGGCCCGCGCTCGGACCCAGCGGTTCATGGACCGCTTCTCCCGCTGGTACACCCCGGCGATCATGGTGCTGGCCTTCGCGACCGGTCTGATCACGCGGGACGCCCCCCTGGCCCTGACCCTGCTGGTCATCGGCTGCCCGGGCGCCCTCGTGATCTCCATCCCGGTCGCGATCGTGGCGGGGATCGGCCGCGGCGCCAAGGACGGCGTGCTCATCAAGGGAGGGGAGTTCCTCGAGCGCTCCGCGAAGGTCGACGCCGTCGCCGTCGACAAGACCGGCACCCTCACCTCGGGCACCCCCGAGCTGATAGACGTCGTCGCGTTCGAGCCCGGGGCCGAGGACGAGGTGCTGCGCTGGGCCGCACGGCTCGAGGCGGCCTCGGACCACCCGCTGGCCGCACCGGTCGTCGCGGCGGGCCGGGACCGCGGCCTGCTGGACGGCCCGCTGGCCACCGATGTGGACGTCGTCCTCGGCCGCGGGCTCACCGGAGAGGTGGACGGCCGTGTCGTCGCCGTGGGCAACGTGGCGATGCTGCGCGAGCGCGGCGTGGATCCGGCCGCGACCGACCGGGTCGAGACCGTCGCGGCCGAGCTCGCGGAGGCGGGCCGGACCCCGGTGGCGGTCGTCGTCGACGGCATCCCGCTCGGCGTCCTCGCCATCGCAGACACCCTCCGGTCCGAGGCCGCGGGCATGATCCGGGCGCTGCACGGGATCGGCGTCCGCGAGGTCGTGATGCTGACCGGCGACCAGCCCGGCGTCGCGCAGGCCGTGGCCCGGCAGGTGGGCGTCGACGACGTACGGGCGGGCCTGCTGCCTCAGGACAAGCTCGAGGCGATCGAGGCCCTGCAGGCCGAGGGCCGCGTCGTCGCGATGGTCGGTGACGGCGTCAACGACGCCCCGGCCCTGGCGACGGCGGACATCGGCGTGGCCATGGGCGCGGCCGGCTCCGGTGTGGCCATCGAGACCGCGGACATCGCCCTGATGGGCGACCGGCTCGAGCGGCTGCCGCAGGCGCTCGATCTGGCCCGGCGCACGGTGCGGGTGATGCGGCAGAACATCGCGATCTCCCTCGTGACCGTCGTGGCCCTGCTGGCCGGCGTCTTCGCCGGCGGCGTCACGATGGCCGTCGGCATGCTCGTGCACGAGGCGTCCGTGCTGCTGGTCATCGTGAACGCGATGCGCCTGCTGCGGCGCCCGGGTCAGCCCAGGTCCACGACCTCGAACTCGAGCAGGTCGGCGCCCGTGGCGACCGGCGCCGGGCGGCCGCCCTGCTCGGCGGCGTGAGCGGCGGGCATGCGCCCGTCCCGCCAGCGCTGGAAGTCCTCCTCCGACGCCCACGTCGTGACCACGAAGTAGCGGTCCTCGCCCGCGGTGGGCCGGAGCAGCTGGAAGCCCTCGAAGCCCGGCTCCTGGTCCACCGCGTGCTTGCGGGCGGCGAACCGCTTCTCGAGTTCCGGGCCGGCGCCCTCGGGGACGCTGATGGCGTTGATCTTCACGACGGACATGGGCTGGCCTCCTCGTCGGCGGGGGTGCGGCGTCGGGTCGACGCCCTCACCGGCCGACTCTACGCCCGGCAGCGGACCGGGGATCCGTCGAGCGGTTGATGCCCGGCGGCGTCGTCCCCGTCGCGCTCGCGGTCGCGGCGCTCGCCCTCGCGCTGTTCGAAGGGTTGGAGCGACACCGCGAGAAGGTGCGCCGCTCGGCCTGGACGTGATGGGGGCGGGCCTGGTCCTGGCCGCGATGGCCGCAGGCGCGTTCCTCTCGGACGCCGCGGCCCGTCACCTGGCGGCCCGGTTCGGCGCCCCGGGCACCGTGCTGATCGGGCTGGGCCTGGAGGTGGCCGGGGTCGTGGCGCTCGCCCTGCTCCTGGGCCCGGACACCTCGGGTTGGCTCGTCGCCGTGCCCCTCGTCGTGTACGGCCTCGGGCTCGGCCTGGCCTCGGCGCAGCTGACGGACATGGTGCTCCAGGACATCCCCGTGCAGATCTCGGGTCAGGGCGCCGCGACGCAGAGCACGGTCCGGCAGATCGGCTCAGCGCTGGGCACCGCGTTCGCCGGGGCCACCCTGTCCATCGCCCTCGCCGCCACGCTGCCCGCGGCCCTGGACGACGCCGGCCTCACCGGTCCGGCGGCCGACTCGCTCGCCGCGGCCACGCGGGACTCGGCTGGCACCACGATCCCGCAGCTGCGGGCGCAGGGGGAGCGCGGCCCGCTCGGGGAGCACACGAAGAAGCCCCCGGAACCAGTAAGGATTCCGGGGGCTTCGAGTGGGGTGAGCGACGGGGATTGAACCCGCGACCTTCTGGACCACAACCAGACGCTCTGCCGACTGAGCTACGCCCACCATGTCTGCTTCACACGGACGGATCCGCGCGGCGCAGCGGGGTCCACAGTACACGAGATCCCGCGCAGCGCCGAATCGGGGCAGTGGGGCCGGGAGTGCCTGCTCAGGCCTGCGCCCCGGACACCACCTCCGCGATGGCGCGGGCCTCCTCCGTGGTGGGGCCGGGGGCGGGGGCCATGACGGCGGCCCGGTAGTAGCGCAGCTCGGTGATGGAGTCCTTGATGTCCCCGAGGGCGCGGTGGCCGCCGGTCTTGGCGGGGGCCTGGTAGTAGGCGCGCGGGTACCAGCGCCGGGCCAGCTCCTTCACGGTGGACACGTCCACGATCCGGTAGTGCAGGTGGTCGACGACGGCGGGCATGTAGCGGGCGAGGAACAGCTTGTCCTGGCCCACCGTGTTGCCGGCCAGCAGGCCCTTGCCGGCGGGCACGCGGGCGGCGATGTACTCGAGGACGCGCGCGGCGGCGTCGTCGAGCTCGAGGCCCTCCGCGAGCTCCGGCAGGAGGCCCGAGGTGGTGTGCATGTCCCGGACGAACGGGTCCATCTGCTCGAGGGCGGCCGCGGAGGGACGGATCACCAGGTCGATGCCCTCGTCCAGGATGTTCAGCTCGGCGTCCGTGATGAGCACCGCCACCTCGACGAGCTCGTCGACCTGGGGGTGCAGGCCGGTCATCTCGCAGTCGATCCAGACCAGGGGGGCGCTCTCCGGCGCGGGGGTGCTCGTCTCGCTCATGCCCCCAGGCTACTCGCGTGTCACGATGGTAGATTCGAGCGAGCCGCGCCCTCGCGCGCCCACGCAGGACCGCACGGAAGGACCCGTCGCATGAGCGTGTCGACCCCGCGTCCGTCCGGGTCCACGGCCCACCGGCCGGAGTACGTCGGCGTCGGCGGCCTCCGCGCGGACCCCCAGGTCGCCGGTGCGGACTGGTGGCCCATCCTGGTGGGGACCCTCGGCTCCCTCCTCCTGGTGGTGGGCTCGTACTCCGTCGGCTGGCTGGCCTCGGCCTCCCCGATCAACCGCTGGCAGTGGCTGATCCCGTGGCGCACCCAGGAGACCGGCGTGCTGGCCGGCACGGTGCTCCTCACCCTCGGCTGCTGGGTGATGTTCTGGGCCTGGCTGCGGCTGGGCCAGACGATCCGCCCCTTCGGCCGCGGCGCTTTGCGCACGGTCAACCTCGCCACCGTCCTGTGGTGCCTGCCCCAGGTCGTGGCACTGCCGATCTTCAGCCGGGACATCTTCGCCTACGTGGGGCAGGGCCGTCTCATGGTGGCGGGGCAGGACCCCTACGTGGACACGATCTCCTCGCTGTCCAACTGGTTCCAGCTCGGAGCGGACGCGACCTGGGCGGACTCCGAGACCCCGTACGGTCCGATCTTCCTGTGGATCGAGCAGGCCGTCGTCGCGATCTCGGGGGACATGAACCCGGACCTGGCGATCTTCCTGTTCCGCCTGGTGGCGGTGGCCGGCGTCGCGCTGATCATGGTCTTCGTGCCGCTGCTCGCCCGCCGGCTGGGCGTCAACGGTGCGTGGGCGCAGTGGATCAGCGCCGCCAACCCGCTCTTCACCATCAGCTTCGTCGCGTCCGGGCACAACGACGCCCTCATGGTCGGCCTCGCCCTGGCCGGCACGTGGTGCGCGCTGCGCGCCGGACATCCGCTCCGCCCCCAGCGACCCGGGCAGTCCGTCGCGTGGGGGGTGGCCGGCGTCGTGCTGGTCACCCTGTCCCTGGGCATCAAGCCCATCACCCTCGTGCTGCTCCCGTTCATCGGCCTGCTGTGGGCCGGCCCGACGGCCCGATGGCCGCGCCGGTTCGCCTTCTGGGCCCTCACCGCCGGGATCTCCTTCGGCCTCATGGCCCTGGTGGGCGTGCTCAACGGCTTCGGCTTCGGCTGGGTGGCCGTGATGGTCGGCACGGGCACGGGCACCGTGCCGTGGGGGCCGATCGGCATGCTGTCCCTCATCACGGTGGGGGCGAGCGAGCTCCTCGGGCAGGGGGCGGACGTGCAGGCCGTCGAGGGGGTGTACAAGACCGCCGGACGCGTGCTCTCGGTGCTCATCGTGCTGGCCCTGATGTTCCTCGGCCGCCAGGACCGCGTGATGACGCGCATGACCTGGGCGTTCACCGCGCTGGTGATCCTCTCGCCCATCATCCAGCCCTGGTACCTGCTGTGGCTGCTCCCGTTCTTCGCCGTGATCGGCATCCGGGACAACTGGCAGATCAAGTGGGTCGTGTTCACGGTCGGCTACTTCCTGGCGTTCGGCGCGTCGGACCAGCTCTTCACCTGGCAGTTCCTGGACATCGCGGACCAGGTCAAGGCCGTGTCCCTGATCGTCTCCGCCGTGTGTCTGCTGTGGATCCTCGTCGTGGACCGCCGCACCAGCCGGTTCGTGAAGGACCACTGGCACGTGCGCCCCGCCGTACGCGCCGGCCTGGCCCGGCTCCGCGGCGCCCCTCGACCCGTGGAGCCGGGGGAGTGAGGCCCGCCGCCTCCGCGACGACCGGCGCCCGACGGCCCCGTCCGAGCCGCGTGGCGGCGCAGCCCGAGCCGGAGGCGGCCGTCCGCCGGGGCACGTGGGCGTCCGTGCTCATCACGGTGGGCTCCTGGGGCGTGGGATGGCTGCCGATGACGCCCGACTCGGTGTTCTCCGGGACCACCCTGCTCAACCCGCTGCGGGTCTACCTTCCCGGCGTGCTGCTCAGCACCGTGCTGCTGGCCGCCGGCTCGCTGCTCCTCGTCCGATCCTGGCTCGAGCTGGGCCGCGCGCTGCGGGGCCGCTGGGAGGAGCACGGCCGGCTGGTGGCCCACGCCGCCTGGTGGTGGTCCGCCCCGCTGATGCTCGCGCTGCCGATCTTCTCCCGCGATGTGTTCTCCTACCTCCAGCAGGGCCGGCTCCTCGCGTCGGGTCTCGACCCGTACTCCCAGGGCGTGTCCGCCCTGCCCGGGTGGTTCATGCAGGGGGCGGACTCCATCTGGGCCGAGTCCCCCTCCCCCTACGGGCCGCTGTTCCTGCTGTTCGCCGAGACGACGTGGCGGGCCACGGGCGGCAGCATCGAACTGTCCGTCACGGCGTTCCGCCTCCTCGCCCTGGCGGGCCTGGCACTGTGCCTGTGGGCGGTGCCGCGGCTGGCCGCCGTCGCGGGCCGGTGCGGGCCGTGGGCCACGTGGGTGGCCGTGGCGAACCCGTTGTTCCTGCTCTACATGATCGCCGGCGCGCACAATGACGCGCTGATGTCGGGGCTGATGCTCGCGGGCATCCTGCTCATGGTCCGCCCGCCCCGCCGCCGCGTGCATGCGCTGTGGGGGATCGTGCTGATCGCCCTGTCCGTCGCGATCAAGCCCCTGACAGCTTTGGTGCTGCCCTTCGTGGCCCTGCTCCTGCCCACCGGCTGGGCCCGGTTCCGCGCGGCTGATCCGCGCCTGCGCCGGCGGGACCGGCTCGGCCCGTGGTTCACGACGGCGGTGATCTCCCTGGCCGTCCTCACGATCCTCGGCGCCGGCTCCGGCCTCTGGTTCGGCTGGGTGCCGGCCATGCTCACGAGCGGGGACGCGGCGTTCCCGTACGCCCCCGTGGGCCTGCTCGGCCTGCTGCTCGGCGCGGTCGTCGAAGCCGTGACGCCCCTGGGGGCGCGCGACGTGGCCGCGGCCTTCTACACCGTGATGACGGTGGCGGCCCTCGGCTTCACGGCGTGGCTGGCCCTGCGCCGCCGCCCCCTGGACCCGGTGTTCAGCGCGGCGGCCGTGCTCGTGGTGGCCGTCGCCACCGCCCCGATCATCCAGCCGTGGTACCTGCTCTGGGTCCTGCCGCTGCTGGCGTGCGCCCTCCGCCCGCTGCCGTGGGGCGCCGACCATCCCCGCTGGCTCGGGTGGGTCACCGCGCTCGCGGTGCTGCTGCTCACCGGCGTCGGCGTGGTGGACCAGCTCTCGGTGGCACAGTGGCTGCCGGTCCTGGCCGTCCGCGTGTTCACCCTCGTCCTGATGCTCGCGGGGATCGGATGGATCATCCACCGCGATCCCGTCACCGCGCCCCTGTTCCCCGGGCGGCGGCGTCCTCCCCTGGAGGTGGTCGAGCCGCGGGCCGAGGCGGCGTCGTCGACGCCTCCGGAGGCGGGCGTGCCGCCGGACGCACCGCCCGACGGGCCGCCGTCGACCGCCTCGCACTCCGCCTCCTCGTCCACCCGCATCCCCCAGGAGAGACCGTGACCTCCCACCCCCGCAGTCCCGCCCCGACCCGCCCGAGCGCCCGCTGGGTCGGCCTGCTCGTCGGCCTGACCGTGGTGGCTGCCGCCGTCGGCGTGCTGACCAAGCAGTGGTGCCGCGTGAACGGCTGGGCGGCCCCCGGCGTGCACGCGCACATGTGCTATTCGGACTTCGCCCAGCTGTTCCCCACGCGTGGCCTCTCCGACGGCCACTTCCCCTTCTACACGCCGCTGCCGCCCGAGCAGTGGATGGAGTACCCGGCGTTGCTGGCCGTGGTCGCGGGTGTGACCATGTGGTTCGTGCCCGCGTCCGGCGACCTGCACGAGCGCACCGTGACCTACTTCGACGTGAACGCGATCGGCGTGGTGCTGTGCTGGATCGTGCTGGTCGTCGCGACCGCGTACACCGCGCGCGGCCGCTCCCGGGACGCCCTGCTCGTGGCCCTGGCCCCGGGGATCATCCTCACCTCGATGCTCAACTGGGACCTGTGGGCCGTGATGCTGGCCGCCCTGGCCCTGTGGGCGTGGACGGCGGGCCGTCCGACCCTCGCCGGCATGCTCATCGGACTCGGCACCGCCACGAAGCTGTACCCGCTGTTCTTCTTCGGCGCGATCTTCGTGCTGGCGCTGCGCACGGGCCGCTGGGCCGGGTTCGTGAAGGCGGCCGTGGCCGGGGCGGCGGCCTGGCTCGCCGTGAACCTCCCGTTCATGCTGACGGCGTTCGACCAGTGGTCCCGCTTCTACACGTTCTCGGGGGACCGCGCGGTCTCCTTCTCCTCGACCTGGCTGGCGCTGGCCTGGACGGGATGGTCCGGGGAGACGTTCACGACGCTCCAGAACGGCCTGTTCCTGGTGTGCTGCGCGGGGATCGCCTACCTCGCCCTCGCGGCGCGGCACCGTCCGCGCATGGCCCAGCTGTGCTTCCTGATCGTGGCGTCCTTCATCCTGTGGGGGAAGGTGTACTCGCCGCAGTTCGTGATGTGGCTGATCCCGCTCGTGGTCCTCGCGACGCCGCGGTGGCGCGCGTTCTGGATCTGGCAGGCCGTGGAGGTCTACCACTGGGGCGGGGTGTGGATGGAGTCGGCCCGCATCACCTCGGACGGGGCGTTCGCCGGCGGCGCCTGGTGGATCACCGCCTGGTACGCCTCGGGGATCGTGGCGCACATCGTCGCCCTCGTGTGGCTCATGACCACGGTGGTCAAGGACGTCCTGGACCCCGCCCGTGACCCGGTGCGCCGCACCGCCCTCGACCAGGGCGCCCCCGAGATCGCCCCGGGGGTGGCGGAGGACCCACACGCCGGCGTCTTCACCGGTGCACCTGACCGACTGCTCCTGCCCCCGGCCGGACGCGGCCTGCAGCCGCTCGGCGGGTCCGCGGACCGCTGACGGCGGGGCGGGTCCGCCGACGCCGTGGGGCGCGGCTCAGCGGTGTTCGAGGTACGTCGTGCAGGTGGGCGAGACCGCGCGGTCCGGGTGGTGCAGGACGACGACGTCGCCCGCGGACCAGACCCGCTCGAAGCCGAGCCGCTCGGCGCGGGCCAGCGCCTGCTCCGGGGTGAGGGGGTCCCAGCCGCCGAGCTCGGGCACCGAGGTGTCCACGATCATCCACGTGGCCAGCTCGTCGCCGATGTCCCCGTGCAGCCCGACGTGGGTGCGGGCCGTCAGGTGCGGCACGGCGTTGTCGGCGGCCTCGACGCACACCCCGTCCGGGATCAGCCCGACCGCGTGGTCGAGGTCGCGGGCGTGCTGCGTCATCGTCATGTCGCCGGCGATCGTGCGGTGCAGCGGGTACACCTGCGGGAAGAACGCGGTGCCGATCAGACCGGCGGCCAGTGCCGCGGAGACGAGGACGGCGGGCAGCCGGCGCAGCGTGTCCCGGCGTCCGGCCAGCCGGTGGGCCGCCTCGAGCGCGGCCATGAGCAGCAGCGGGGCGAGGATCGCGTCGTACTGGTACACGGGGGCCCACACGTTGAGGCGGTCGTTGAACAGCCGCGAGAGCAGGATCGGCAGGGCCATCAGCGTGAGCGGGCTCAGGACCGGCAGGAACAGCAGCGGGACGAAGTGCAGGAGCCAGAGGGCCACCTTCAGCGGGTGGTCGAACAGCACCGCGACGGCGTTCCACGGCTGGGTCAGCAGGAACAGGACCGAACTGCGCATGTCCGGGCCCAGGGCGGTGAACTGCCAGTAGCCGAACGCGCCGGTGGGGGAGTAGTGGGGGATCACCACGGACGTGGCGAACCAGTAGCCGAGCACGCCCAGCACGGCGGTGACCGCGGCCTGCGGCCAGAAGCGACGGATCGCCATCACCAGGGCCACGGCCAGCAGGGTCACGCCCATGTCCTCTCGGACCGTGAGCAGCAGCGCCGCCAGGCCGGTGGCGAGCCACGCCCGCTGCCCGTCCAGGGCCCACACGAGCCAGGCGAGGATCGGCACGCCGAGGGTGACCTCGTGGAAGTCCCAGTTCACCATCGCCTGGAAGGGCCAGGAGAGCAGCAGGGCGGCGACGGCGGCCAGGGCCACCCCGTGTCCCGCGCGACGACGGGCGAACAGGTACACCGGCACGGCGGACGCGGCGAGGGCCAGCGCCATGACCACGCCGAGCATGCGGGGGTCCGGCCATACCCAGTAGAAGGGCGCCAGCAGCGCGAGGATCGGGTGGAAGTGGTCGCCGAGGATGTGGAAGTCCACGCCCTTGACGGAGCTGAGGGGGGCGTTGAACAGCGCGTACTGCCGCACCACCTGGTCGAAGATGCCCAGGTCGTAGCCCTTGGCCTCGTAGGTGGCGTACCGGAGGAAGGAGTGCGTCACGTACAGGACCGCGGCCGCGACGAGCAGGGCGGCCAGCTGGACGCCCTCGCGACGGGTCACACGGACCTCGGGGACGGCGGGTCGCGGGGCGCGGAGCCAGGAGCGCAGACGGTCCAGGACGGTCTCCTTCGGGCGGTCGTCGGGCGTGCTCGGACGGCTCCGCCCCTGGTCTGGGTGCCCCAGGAGGGATTCGAACCCCCGACCGGCGGATTAGAAGGCCGCTGCTCTGTCCAGCTGAGCTACTGGGGCTGGGCCGTGTCAGTCTAACGGCCGCCGGCCGCGGCGCCGTCGGCTCCTGCACAGTCGCCCGGGGACCTCCGCGCGTCCCCAGACCGGCCCCGATCCTGCCGGGGTGCCCCGCGGTGGGGTTGTCTGGCCATGGCGGATCAGCCGATGCGCCGACGACCCGCCCCGGCGCCCACCGGGGCCCAGCCCAGGAGGCACACCATGCAGGACCTCATCACCGTGCGCGGCTTCGTGGCCACGGACCCCGCCACCCGCCACACCGCATCGGGGGCCGCCGTGACCGGCTTCCGCCTGGCCACCACCGAGCGGCGCTTCGACCGCGAGACCGCCGAGTGGGTGGACGCCCACACCAACTGGTACAGCATCTCGGCGTTCGGCCAGCTCGGCTCGAACACCGCCCAGTCCGTGAAGAAGGGCAACCCCGTGATCGTCACCGGTCGACTCCGGGTCCGCGACTGGTCCTCGGGCGATCGCTCCGGCACGTCCGTGGACGTGGTGGCGGACGCCGTCGGGCTGGACCTGGGCTTCGGCTCGGCGGCGTTCCAGCGCAGCCAGCGCGCGGCCGTGCCGCGCCCCGAGTCGGCCCCGCGCGACGACGCGTCGGGCGGACGGGCCGGCGCGGTCGGCGACGGGTTCAGCGCGGGCCTGCCGGACGGGTTCCAGGGTGGCGACGCCCCGGCCTCGCCCGGCCCGGACGAGTCGGACGCGGGCGCCCCCGAGCGCGAGCCGGCGGCGGCCGGCGTCGCCTGACCACGAAGCGGCACGGAGCACGGAGGGGGGAGCGGGCTCGGTGGTCGCGGGATCGGCACGATGAGTGGAATCCCGCGGCCACCGACTAGCCTGGGCCGCATGGCGGAATTCATCTACACGATGGTCAAGGCCCGCAAGAAGGTGGGCGACAAACTGATCCTGGACGACGTCACCATGTCGTTCTACCCCGGGGCGAAGATCGGCATGGTCGGCCCCAACGGCGCCGGCAAGTCGACGATCCTGAAGATCATGGCCGGGCTGGACGAGCCCTCGAACGGCGAGGCGCGGCTCTCTCCCGGCTACTCGGTGGGCATCCTGATGCAGGAGCCCAAGCTGGACGAGTCCAAGACCGTGCTCGAGAACGTCCAGGAGGGCGTCGGCGAGATCTACGGCAAGATCCAGCGCTACAACCAGATCTCCGAGGAGATGGCGAACCCGGACGCGGACTTCGACGCCCTCATGGAGGAGATGGGCGAGCTGCAGTCCGCCATCGACGCCGCGGACGCGTGGGACATCGACTCCCAGCTCGAGCAGGCGATGGACGCCCTGCGCACGCCCCCGGGGGACGAGCCGGTCACGAACCTCTCCGGCGGCGAGAAGCGCCGCGTCGCGCTGTGCAAGCTGCTGTTGGAGAAGCCCGACCTCCTCCTGCTCGACGAGCCCACCAACCACCTGGACGCCGAGTCCGTGCTGTGGCTCGAGCAGCACCTGGCCTCCTACCCGGGCGCCGTCATCGCCGTCACCCACGACCGGTACTTCCTCGACCACGTCGCTGAGTGGATCGCGGAGGTCGACCGCGGCCGCCTCTACCCGTACGAGGGCAACTACTCCACCTACCTGGAGACCAAGCGCGCCCGCCTCGAGGTGCAGGGCAAGAAGGACGCCAAGCTCGCCAAGCGCCTGGCCGAGGAGCTCGACTGGGTCCGCTCCAACACGAAGGGCCGCCAGGCGAAGTCCAAGGCCCGCCTGGCCCGCTATGAGGAGATGGCGGCCGAGGCCGAGAAGACCCGCAAGCTGGACTTCGAGGAGATCCAGATCCCGCCGGGCCCGCGACTGGGCACCGTCGTGATCGAGGCCAAGGACCTGAAGAAGGGCTTCGGGGACCGCGTCCTCATCGACGGCCTGTCCTTCTCCCTGCCCCGCAACGGCATCGTCGGCGTGATCGGCCCGAACGGCGTCGGCAAGACCACCCTGTTCAAGACCATCGTCGGCCTCGAGCCCCTGGACGGCGGCGAGCTGAAGATCGGCGAGACCGTGAAGATCTCGTACGTGGACCAGTCCCGCTCCAACATCGACCCCGAGAAGTCGCTGTGGGAGGTCGTCTCGGACGGCCTGGACTACATCAAGGTCGGCAACGTCGAGATGCCCTCGCGCGCCTACGTGTCCGCGTTCGGCTTCAAGGGCCCGGACCAGCAGAAGAAGGCCGGCGTGCTCTCCGGCGGTGAGCGCAACCGCCTGAACCTGGCCCTGACCCTCAAGGAGGGCGGCAACCTGCTGCTCCTCGATGAGCCCACCAACGACCTCGACGTGGAGACCCTGACCTCCCTCGAGAACGCGCTGCTCGAGTTCCCGGGCTGCGCGGTGGTCGTCTCCCACGACCGCTGGTTCCTGGACCGCGTCGCCACCCACATGCTGGCCTACGAGGGCACCGCGGAGGACCCGGCCAACTGGTACTGGTATGAGGGCAACTTCGAGTCCTACGAGGCCAACAAGGTCGATCGGCTCGGCCCCGAGGCCGCCCGCCCGCACCGCATGACGCACCGCAAGCTCACGCGCGACTGAGCCGACGCGCCCCCGGGCGCCGCGCCGACGACGGCCCGCCGCGATCACGTGATCGCGACGGGCCGTCGTCGTGCCGGGGCGGGGTCAGCGCCGCCAGCTGCGGCGCAGCACCGTCCGCAGGGCCATGCGCTGGGCCGCGCCACGCACGCGCGCCCGCCGGGCGGCGGCCCCCTCGGGCAGGCGGATCATGCCCTCCTGGGCGACCGTGGCCACGAGCGTCCCGTCCTCGGTGAACACGGCGCCCGTGCCGAGGCCGCGCGCGCCCTGGGCGCTGGGGGAGTCCTGGACGTAGAGCAGCCACTGGTCGACGCGGGCGGGCCGGTGGAACCACATCGCGTGGTCCAGGGACGCCACGGACATGCCGGGCTGGATCCAGGCGACGCCGTGCTGCCGCAGGATCGGCTCGAGAAGCGTGTAGTCCGAGGCGTAGGTGAGCGCCGCCCGGTGCAGCGCGGGGTCGTCGGCCAGCGGCGTGAACGTCTTCATCCACACCATGTTGCGGTTCTCGGTCTCCGGGGCCGGGTCCACGTAGAGGGCCGGGGTGACGTGACGGATGTCGAACGGCCGGGCCCACGCCCACTCCTGAGCCACGGGGTGGTTGATGCCGCCCAGCACGTCCGCTGTCGTGGGCAGGTCCTCGGGCCGGGGCACGCCCTCGGGCATGGCCACCTGGTGGTCCAGCGCGCTGCCGGCGGGTTCCTGGAAGGAGCAGGTCAGGGCGAGGATGGCCTTCTCGTTCTGAGAGGCCAGCACCCGGCGGACGGAGAAGGAGCGGCCGTCCCGCAGCGTCTCGACGGTGAACGTGATGGGCTGCAGCGCGTCCCCGGGGCGGATGAAGTAGCCGTGGAGCGAGTGGGCGGGGCGGGCGCCCGGCACCGTGCGGGAGGCGGCCGCCAGCGACTGGGCGAGCACCTGGCCGCCGAACACCCGGCCGCGCGTCTGCCGGGGAGTCGTGCCCGTGAAGCGGACCTGACCCGTCACCGGGTCCGGCGCGGCCGGCGTCAGCTCCAGGATCCCGCGCAGCACGTCGGTGGGGTCCTTCGGGGCCGAGGCCGGACGGCCCGGTGCGCGACTGGGGCGGGGACGGGGATGGCGTTGCGGCACGAACGGCTCCTTCGACGTGGATGGACCCCGCGACGGCGGGGCGGCCCGGGACGCGGCGGACCTGGGACAATGCTTGCATGACCGAGCACTCCGCCGCCCCCGTCCTCCGCTTCGTCGACGACCGCGCTGTGCGGGATCTCGAGCAGCTGGCCACCCGCGCGCGTCGCGTCGCCGATACGGGGATGCGCCTGCACGTCGTGCCCGAGGCGGGGCGCTCTCGCACCCCGATGCTCGCCCAGTGGGTCTCCGTGCTGCAGCCGGCCGGGCTGGGAGACGGGGTGCCTGTCGTCCTGGGGCTGCGCACCGTGCCCCTGGCGACCGCCGACGGCGTGGCGGACCTGGACGCCGTCGTCGCCCTGGGCTCCGTCACCGAGCGCACCGCCCGGATGCGCGGCCAGGACCCCGTCGACCTGGCTTTCGCCGTGCCGCCGGGCCGCGAGCACGTCACCTGGACCGCGCTGACCCCGCCCCGCGGCGGCTGGACGCCCGTGGCCGAGGTCGCCGATGAGGAGTTGACCGAGGTGGCCACACGCGGCGCCGACGCCGTGCGGGACGCCTTGCCCGAGAACCCGGGGGAGGCGCTGGTCCGCAGGGTCCGGGCGCAGATGTGGGGACCCCTGCTCGGGGGCGAGGCGCTCCAGTTCCCGGCCGGCATGGCCTTCGGCGCGCACGCGCTGGGCTTCCTGCGGCCCGGCGGCCGCGCCCGGCTCAGCACGGCGGGGCCATGGACGCGCCTGGACGCCCCCGGCGGCTTCGTACTGGGCCGCCCCGCCATGGCGGTGTGAGCCCGCGCCCCATGTCGGGGCGCGGACCGCGGGCCGGTCAGGCCGAGTTCTGCAGGGAGTGGGCGGCCCGCTCCAGGTAGTCCCAGAGTTCGGCCTCGTGCAGCGGTGACAGCTCCAGCGTGTCCACGGCGGCGCGCATGTGGCGCAGCCACGCGTCGCGCGCGGCCGGGTCGATCCGATACGAGGCGTGGCGCATGCGCAGGCGGGGGTGGCCGCGCTCCTCGGAGTACGTCCGCGGTCCGCCCCAGTACTGCTCCAGGAACATCAGCAGCCGGCGCTGGGCGCCCTCGAAGTCGTCCTGCGGATACATCGGGGCGAGGATCTCGTCTTCGCGCACGCGGGCGTAGAACTCGGCGGTCAGCCGGTCGAAGGTCGGGCGGCCGCCGACGGCGTCGTAGAAGCTGGTGGCCTGACCGGGCGCGGCCGGGGTCCCCGGGGTCGCACCGGCGGGGCCCGCCGCGGCGTCGCGGGCGCGCACCTGCTCCACCGGGGCGGGCGTGCCCTCCTGCATCACCGGCTCGACCTCGGTGGGCCGCTCCGCCAGGCCCGTCACACGGGACGGGCCCTTGGCGACGCGCGGCCGCAGCACCGCCAGGGGGGCGCCCAGGCGCGCGGAGTGGTCCGGCAGCGTCGGCGTGCCGGTGGGCAGGGCCTCGGGGCGGACCGGCTCGACGGCGACCGGGGCCGAGAGCGAGTTCGCGATGAAGCACAGCCGGTGCGCCTCGGCGTGGAGGGCCTCGGCCCGCTCCCGGTCGGCCTCGTCCTGCAGCGTGACCTCGGGCCGCAGCGTGATCGCGGTGAACCGACCGGCGCCGTCGCCGTCCACCTCGAGCTCGCCCTCGACCCCGCACGTCATCCCCGTGACCACGACCCCGGAGGTCGCCGCGACATGGAGGTACGAGAGCACGTGACACTCGGCGAGCGCGCCGAGCAGGAGGGTCTCCGGGTTCCACTTCGAGTCGTCGCCGCGGAAGGGGCGGGCGGCCGAGGCCTGGATCTCGCCGACGGCGGCGTCCTGGATCACCACGGAGCGGTCGTAGTCGCGGACGCCGGAGGTGCCCGAGCCGCGGTCGCCCGTCCACTCGGTGCGCAGGGAGAAGGTGTGCTTCATGGGTTCCAGCCTAGCCAGCCCGCGCCTCGACGGCGGCGGGGGCGGTGCTGGAGGGCATCTTCCGTGGAATGCCCACCAGCCCCCGCCCGGTTCAGGCCCCGGCGTGGACCTGATGCACGTGCGCCGTCGCGTGCTCGCGCGCGGCCAGGGCGCGGATCGTCTCGTCCCGGCCCTCGGCGAGGACGCGGGACAGCCCCGCGCGGGTGTCGGCCAGCCGCTCGGACAGGGCGGTGGCGCGGTCGGCGATCTCCGGGGTGACCTGGGCGGTCGGGTAGCCCAGCGTCGCGGCGGTCTCGGCCATCTCGTGAGAACGGGAGTCCCACATCGCCTCGACGCCCTCGAAGTAGGCGTCCGCGAAGGGCGCGATCAGCGCGGCGTCATGGACCCGGGCGAACCCGATCAGGGCCTGGCGCTGCTCCGTGTTGGACAGTTCGCCGGCCATCACCCGGTCCCAGACCGCGCGCTTCGCCTCGGCCGTCGGCACGGCGGCCCGGGCCTGGATCGCGGCGAGCGCGCCCGTGGCGGTCGCGTCGGCGCGCTCGGCCTCGGCGATCTCGGCCTCCCCGGCGCGGCCGGCCGCCACCAGCGCGGTGAGCAGCTCCCAGCGCAGGTCCGTGGTGAGGTCCAGCCCGGGCACGGTGCGGGTGCCGTCGACGAGGGCGGACAGGCGGTCCAGCTGCGCCGTGGTGCGCGCGTGCAGGGCGAACGCCTTGACGAACTGCAGCTGGTTGTCCGAGCCGTCCTCGGCCTCCGCGACGAGGCCCCACAGACGGTCGGCCGCCGCGACCCGCACGGCCTCGGCCTGGTCCTCGGGCAGGTACAGGCCGATCGCCGTCGCGAGCTGGCGCAGCAGCGTCTGCACCACGGAGGAGTCCCGCTCGTGGCCGACGTTGGCGAGGACGAGGTCGACGAACCAGGCGGCGGAGGCCTCGCCGTCGCGCACGGTGTCCCAGGCCGCCCCCCACAGCAGCGTGCGCGCCAGGGAGCCGTCCACATCCTTCAGACGGGTGGACGCGGCCTCCCACGAGGCGTCGTCGAGGCGCAGCTTGGCGTAGGCCAGGTCGTCGTCGTTGGGCAGGATCACGGCGGGACGACGGCGGGCGGCGGCCTCGACGACCTCGGTCACCTCCCCGGCCACGTCGAGCTCGAAGCGCTCGGTGCGGATCAGGCGGCCGGTGGCCTCGTCCACGTCGTAGAAGCCCACGGCCAGACGGTGGGGGCGGAGCACGTCGTCGCCGGGCGCCGACGGTGAGCCGTCCGGGGCGCTCTGGCGCAGACGCAGCGCGGTGATGGTGCCGGCCTCATCCGTCTCCACCTCGGTGCGCAGCGTGTTCACGCCCGAGGTCTCGAGCCACACGCGGGTCCATTCGGACAGGTCGCGGCCGGACGCGGCCTCGAGCTCGGTCATGAGGTCCGGCAGCTCCGTGTTCTGCCACGCGTGCTTGGCGATGTACGCGCGGACGCCGACCATGAAGTTCTCCTGGCCCACCCAGGCCACGAGCTGGCGGAGCACCGAGGCGCCCTTGGCGTAGGTGATGCCGTCGAAGTTGACGAGCACGTCGTCGAGGTCGCGGATCCGGGCCTTGATGGGGTGCGTGGAGGAGAGCTGGTCCTGGCGGTAGGCCCAGTTCTTCTCCATGGAGGAGAAGGTGGTCCAGGCGCCGGTGTACTGCGTGTTCTCAGCGGCGGCGAGCGTGGACATGAACTCGGCGAACGACTCGTTGAGCCACAGGTCGTTCCACCAGCGCATGGTGACCAGGTCGCCGAACCACATGTGGGCGAGCTCGTGGAGGATCGTGATGGCGCGGCGCTCGATCAGCGCCTCCGGCACGGTCCCGCGGAAGACGTACGACTCGAGGAAGGTCACACAACCGGCGTTCTCCATCGCGCCGGCGTTGAACTCGGGCACGAACAGCTGGTCGTACTTCTCGAACGGGTAGGCGTGGCCGTACTGGGCCTCGAAGAACTCGAATCCCTGGCGGGTGAGCTCGAAGACGTTCTCCGCATCCAGGTGCTCCACCAGCGACGCGCGGCAGTAGACGCCGAGGGGGATCGTGCGGCCGTCGGCGCTGGTCAGCTCCGAGTGCACGGAGGCGTACGGGCCGGCGACGAGCGCGGTGATGTAGGAGGGGATGCGCGGGGTGGGCTTGAACTCCCAGACCGCGGCGTCCACCCCCTGCGGGTTCTCCTCGTTCGCCACGACGCCGAGGGTGCGGCGGGAGGCCTCCGGCTGGTTGGACACCACGGCCCAGTGCGCCGGCGCGGTCACCGTGAAGCGGAACGCGGCCTTGAGGTCGGGCTGCTCGAACACCGCGAACATGCGGCGGGAGTCCGGCACCTCGAACTGGGTGTAGAGGTAGACCTCCTGGTCCACGGGGTCCACGAACCGGTGCAGGCCCTCGCCGGTGTTGCTGTAGTCCCCGAGCCCGTCGACCACGAGGGTGTTCTGCGCCGCCAGCGGGCCGATCCGCAGTCGGGCGCCGTCGAAGTCCGCCACGTCCAGGGCCTCGCCGTTGAGGGTCACCGTGGGAGCCTGCTCCGCCACGAAGTCGATCCACGTGTGGGTGCCCACCGCGTCCTGCGTGGCCGCGAACGTCACGGTGGTGGCCGTGTGGAAGTGCTCCGCTCCGCGGGTGAGGTCCAGGCTCACCTCGTACGCGTCCACGGTGAGGGCGGCCGCGCGCGCGGCGGCCTCTTCGCGGGTGATGTTCATGGCGGCGGCGGTGGTCACGGTCGGACTCCTCCTGGGGTCGGGTGGATGCGGCACGGCCGGGCGCCTGTGATGGGGGCCATGGCACGGTGCTCCCCAGTGTGCCACCTGGCCCGGGCGTCGTGGACGGCCGCGGAAGGGCGGGCCGGCCGGCGTGCTCAGCCCCCGATCTCGGCCAGTCGGGTCGCCGCCGCACGCAGCACCTCAGCCACCTCGGGCACGCGTGCCGGTGGCATCCGCTGCTCGGCCGCCGAGGCGGTGAGGGACACCTGGGGGATGCCTCCCGTCCGCGCCGGGACGCCACAGGCGACTCCGGCCACCCCGGGCACGACCGGCACACCGCCGCACCACCCCTGCTCGTCCATCTGACGCAGCAGGGTGTCCAGCAGGTCGTGCAGGGCCCCGTCATCCGTCAGGTTCCAGCGGCGGGGAGGCCGGGCGACGACCGCGTCCACTTCCGCTCGCCGGCGCTCGGGCGGCAGGGAGGCCAGGAGCGCGATGCCGGCGTACCCGGCGGCAAGCCGTTTGACCTCGCCGACCTCCACGGTGAAGACGCGCACGGGGGAGTCGCCGTCGCATCGCAGGAGGTAGGCCACTCCGCCCGCAGCCCGTGCCGCCAGGTAGACCGTGTCCCCCAGCTCGTCCGCGGCGGCCTGGACCACGGCCCGGCTGGCCTCGCGTTCGATCAGGCACCGCGGCGTCACCGGTTCGAACCCGACCGGGCCCCACCGATCACCGAGCGCATAGGCGGCCCCGCGCCGGGTCACGGCACCCTGCTCCGCCAGGTCGGCCAGCAGTCGATGGGCGGTGGGCTGGGGCAGACCCGTCCGCTGGACGAGCTGGCTCAGCCGCAGGCCGGCGGGTCCGGCCTCGTGCAGCAGGCGCATCACGAGGGCGGCACGGGGCAGGACGCCGGTGGGTGGGGTCATAGGGGTCACCGGTCGATCGTGCCGCAGCTCCGGCGTCGGAGCCAGTTCCATCTGATGGACTAAATGATTGCCGCTCTACTTGCATTCCGAGAAATGAACGCGCCATGCTGGGAAATGTAGGGCGGGTCACATCGCGGGTGTCGTCCCCATAGTCCACATATCGGTTTCCAGGAGGAGCCTCATGCCACTGACCGCATCGACCGTCACGCGCACCGTCAGCGTGGACGGTGCCTCCGTCACCTGCCACGACTCGGTGACACCCGGGGAGCTCGACCGGCCTCTCGTGCTGGTCCACGGCACGGGCGGGACGACCGCCTCGCACTTCGGCCACCTGTTCCCGATGATGGCCACGCGGACGCGCGTCATCGCCGTGGACTGGGCGCCGACGGCCGACCCCGCCGCAGACCTGACCGTCGACCTGCTGGTCGGCCAGGTGCGGGCTGTCGTCGACGAGCTCCTCGGCCCCGACGCCGCGTTCGACCTGCTGGGCTACTCACTCGGCGCCGTCGTGGCCGGGCAGCTGGCCGCCGACCTCGGTCGCCGTGTGGAGAACCTCGTGCTCGTGGCCGGCTGGGCGACGACGGATGTCCACCAGCGCCTGCGCAACGAGGTCTGGCGGCACCTGTACGCCACGAGCCCTGATGCCCTGGCCCGTTACACGGCCTTCTGCGGCCTGTCCCCGCTGGCCCTGCGCTCCCTGACCCCGGCCATGCTCGACGGGGCGCTCGCCTCCCTGACCGCGGACGAGTTCACCGCCCGGCAGATGGACCTGAACGCCCGCGTGGACGTCGCCGACCGTCTCTCCGCCGTCACCGCGCGGACACTGATCGTCTCCTGTGCCGAGGACATCATGGTCCCGCCCCATCACCAGTACGAGCTGCTCGGCATCATCGACGACGCGCGGCTGACGACCATGACGAGCGGCCACGCCTTCTTCCTCGAGCGCCCGGCCGAACTCATGCAGATCGTCGACCTGTACCTGCGCGAGCCCGACCGCCACCCGGCCGGCGCGATCATCCCCGAGACCCACGCCTGAGAGAGGGGCCAGCCATGACCACCGCCATGACCACCACCACCGACGTGCGCCCCGCACCGCGCGACGAGTCCGCCGAGATCCTCATCATCGGCTCCGGATTCGCCGGCCTCGGCATGGGCGCCCAGCTGCGGCGTCACGGCCGCGAGGACTTCCTCATCCTGGACCGCGCCCAGCAGGTCGGCGGGACCTGGAGGGACAACACCTACCCGGGTGCCGCGTGCGACGTCCCGAGCCACCTCTACAGCTTCTCCTTCGCGCCGAACCCGCAGTGGTCGGGCTTCTACACACCGGGTCCGGAGATCCAGGACTACCTCGTGCGCTTCTCCGAGGACGAGGGCCTCACCCCGCACCTGCGTCTCGGGGCGGACATGCTCGAAGCGCACTGGGACCCCGAGACGGAGCGGTGGACGGTGCGGACGCCGCGCGGGACCTACACGGGACGCTGGCTCATCATGGGCACCGGGCACCTCGCCGACCCCCGCCTGCCGGACGTCCCGGGTCTCGACGCCTTCGAGGGCGAGGTCATCCATTCCGCCCGCTGGGACCACACGGTGGACCTGAAGGGCAAGCGTGTCGCCGTCGTCGGCACCGGCGCCTCCGCGATCCAGGTCATCCCCGAGCTGGCGGCGACGGCGGCCGAGCTCGTCGTCTTCCAGCGCACCCCCGCGTGGGTCACCCCGCGCGTGGTCAAGCCGTACTCCGCGGCCGTGCGCCGCATGTTCGAGCGCGCCCCGCACACCATGCAGCGCGAGCGCGACGACATCTTCTGGTTCGCCGAGTCGAACTATGCCCAGCGCCGCGGTGTGCCGGCCGCACTGGACCAGGTCCGGGCCCAGGCCCTCGGGCACCTGGCCGCCGCGGTCTCTGACCCCGAGCTCCGCGAGCGCCTCACGCCGCGGTACCTGCCGGGCTGCAAGCGTGTGCTCGTCTCCAACGACTACTACCCGGCCATGGCCCGGGACAACGTCACCCTGGAGGACAGCGCGCTGGACCGCGTCGAGGGGAGCCGGCTGTTCGGCGTGAGCGGTCACGGGTACGAGGTCGACGTCGTCGTCCTCTGCACCGGCTTCGAGGCGGCCCAGCCGCCGTTCGCCGAGCGCGTCCACGACGGTGAGGGCCGTTCCCTGGCCGATCACTGGAGCAGCGGCATGGCGGCGTTCGACTCCACGGCCGTGGCGGGATTCCCGAATCTGTTCGCCATCAACGGGCCGAACACCTCGCTGGGGCACAACTCGATCGTCTACATCATCGAGTCGCAGATCGCGTACATCTTGGAGGCCCTGGACCGGGTGGAGCACGAGGGAATTAGGACGATGGTCCCCGAGACACTCGCCCAGGAGGAGTACGTGGACCGTCTCCAGGAGCGGGCCGCCACCTCGGTGTGGCTCGTGGACGGCGGCTGCCACTCCTGGTACGTCGACCCCCGCTCGGGCAAGTTGACGCTGATCTGGCCCGACTACGCCTACGACTTCCGCGCCCGCAACGGCCACTTCACCGGGGAGGGCTTCCTCTCCTCGGCGAGTGGGGAGCCCGAGCCCATGCCGGTGCGCGAGCCCGAGCGATCGGTCGCGCTGATCTGAGCCGGCCCGCCCCGGGGCAGGGGGTCGGGTGGGGCCGTCAGTAGACTGACCCCACCCGACCGTCGTCCTTCTGGAGGAGTCTGCGCATGCGCGTCCACATCGCCACCGACCACGCCGGCATGGAGCTGTCCGCCCACCTGGTGGAGCACCTCACCACCGCTGGCTACGAGATGGTGGACCACGGACCCACCGAGTACGACGCGCAGGACGACTACCCGGGCTTCTGCATCAACGCCGCCCGCGCCGTCGTCGCCGACCGCGAGCAGGGACTGGACTCGCTCGGCATCGTGCTGGGCGGCTCCGGCAACGGCGAGCAGATCGCCGCCAACAAGGTGGCCGGCGTCCGAGCCGCCCTGGCCTGGAACCTGGACACGGCGCGGCTGGCCCGCGCGCACAACGACGCGAACGTCGTGGCCGTCGGCGGTCGACAGCACTCGCTCGAGGAGGCCACCGAGCTCATCGAGGCGTTCCTGGCCGAACCGTTCTCCCAGGACGAGCGCCACGTGCGCCGCATCGGGAAGATCGCGCACTACGAGACCACCGGAGAGGTGCTGATGTGAGTGCCTGAGGGCCACTCCGTCCACCGTCTCGCGCGCCAGTTCACCGACGTCTTCGGCGGCCGCCGGATCCGCGCCACGAGTCCGCAGGGCCGCTTCGCCGAGGGGGCCGCCCTGCTCGACGGCCAGGTCCTGAAGCGCGCCCGGGCCCACGGCAAGCACTTCTTCGCCGACGTCTCCGGCGGCCACGTGCTCCACGTCCACCTGGGCATGTACGGGGCGTGGACCTTCGGCGGGGATCAGGACTTCGCGGCCGCGTCCTCGATCGGCGCACCCCGCCGGATCGGCGAGCGGGAGGTCCACGACGACGGCGCCCCGGCCGCCGAGCCCGCTCGCGACGCCGACGGCTGGGTCCAGCCCCCGCCGCCGGCCGCCACGGTCCGGCTGCGACTGCGCGCCGAGCACGGCTGGGCCGACCTGATCGGCGCGAGCCGGTGCCGCGCGCTCACTCCGGCCGAGGCTGCCGACGTCGTCGCCGGCCTGGGCCCGGATCCGCTGAGCGACGACGATCCCGCGCCGTTCTACGACCTCGCCCGGCGGACACGGCGGCCGATCGGCGTCGTGCTGATGGACCAGGCGGCCGTCAGCGGGATCGGCAACATCTTCCGGGCCGAGGCGCTGTTCCGGGTCGGCATCGACCCGTGGCGGCCGGCCCGGGACGTCTCCGCGTCGGAGCTGGAGTCCCTCTGGGCGGACAACGCCGCGCTCATGCGGGAGGGCGTGCGGCTCGGGCGGATCGTCACCACCCGGCCCGAGCACCGGCCGGGGATCCCTGCCGAAGCGGCCTGGCCCGAGCACGCGAGCTACGTGTACCAGCGGCAGGGCCTGGCGTGCCTCGTGTGCGGGCGCGAGACGATCGTGGTGGAGGAGATGGCGGCCCGGAAGCTCTACCGGTGCCTCACCTGTCAGAGCTGAGGGGCCTGTAGCAGGCCCGACCGGGCACAGCGGTCAAGGCACCGGCGCGGACGACGACGCACCCGAGAAAGCCATGAGCCGGGCCATCGTGTGCACACGATGACCCGGCTCATGAGGTCCGGAGGGGATGACGGGAATCGAACCCGCGTAGCCAGTTTGGAAGACTGGGGCTCTACCATTGAGCTACATCCCCGCGGGGCCGCGCTCGGCGCGGACCAGCGGCTGACACCGTATCACGGCGGGCCCGCGTCGGCCGTGGGGGAAGAGGCATGATGCACGGCTCCCGTCCCGCCCTCCGCAGGGCCGCGTCCGCCCTCGCCGGCCGTCGTCCCCTGTCCCTGCGCGGCGCCACCGTCCTCGTGACGGGCGGCGCGTCCGGCATCGGTCGACTGATCGCCCTGGGGGCCGCCCGCCGCGGCGCGGGCCGCGTCGTCGTCTGGGACCTCGACCTGCAGGGGGCTGAGGCCGTCGCCGCCGAGATCCGGTCTCAGGGCGCGGACGCCCAGGCCGAGCGCGTGGACGTGACGGACGCGGCCGCCGTCGAGGCCGCCGCCGCCCGCGCCGGAGAGGTGGACGTCGCCGTGAACAACGCGGGCGTCGTGACGGGCGTGCGCCTCGAGGACGCCACGGAGGAGGGCATCCGCCGCACCTTCGAGGTGAACGCACTCGCGCCGTACTGGCTGACCCGGGCGGTCCTGCCCGGAATGCGGGCCCGGGACCGCGGGGCCGTGGTCACGGTGGCCTCGGCCGCGGGGTTGGTCGGCGTCGCGCGCCAGACGGACTATTCCGCCACCAAGCACGCCGCGGTCGGCTTCGCCGAGTCCCTCGCCGCGGAGCTGCGCAAGGACGGCAGCCGCGTCACCTCCCTCGCCGTCTGCCCCTTCTACATCGACACCGGGATGTTCGCGGGCGTGCGCAGCCGGGTGCCCTGGCTGCTGCCCGTGCTGGATCCGCGCCACGTGGCGCAGGAGGTGCTGGACGCCGTCGAGGCCGGCCGCACCCGCCTGCTGCTGCCGCGCGCCGTCGGTCTGATCGCGCCCCTGCGCGCCCTGCCGGCGCCCGTCTTCGACCGCGCGATGGACGTCCTCGGGGTCAACGCCACGATGGACGGCTTCACGGGCCGGCGGTCGCGGCTTTTCGCGGGGCGCGAGACGGCGCGCTAGGATTCCACAGTCTGCCCTCGGGCAGTCCCTCGGGTGTCCGGCGAGCCTCCACCGCGTGAGCCCGCCGGCGTCGGGGACGACGGCGGGGTGTAGCTCAGCTTGGTAGAGCGCGCGCTTTGGGAGCGTGAGGCCGCAGGTTCAAATCCTGTCACCCCGACTCGACGTCAAGACCATCCACCACCACCAACAGGAGTCATCCGTGGTCAAGTCCACCGCAGAGAACCTCAGCCCGACCCGCGTCAAGCTGACCGTCGAGGTGCCGTTCGAGGAGGTGAAGCCCGCCCTGGACAAGGCGTTCAAGGACATCGCCAACCAGGTGCAGATCCCGGGCTTCCGCAAGGGCAAGATCCCGGCGCGCCTGATCGAGCAGCGCTTCGGCCGCGAGATCGTCGTGGACCAGGCCGTCAACGAGGGCCTGAACACCTGGTTCTCCGCCGCCATCGCCGAGGCCGAGGTCACGCCGATCTCCCGCCCCGAGGTCGACGTGACCGCCACCCCGGACGCGGAGAACGCCGAGGGCCCGGTGGCCTTCACCGCCGAGTTCGACGTGCGCCCGACCATCGAGCTGCCCGACTACAAGGGCCTCAAGGTGACGGTGGAGCCCGCCCAGGCCACCGAGGAGGACGAGCAGAAGGCCCTCGACGCCCTGCGCTCGCGCTTCGGCTCCCTCAAGGATGTGGACCGCCCGGCCGCCCAGGACGACTTCGTCACGATGAACCTGACCGCCACGGTCGACGGCGAGCAGGTCGACCAGGCCGAGGGCCTGTCCTACCAGGTGGGCGCCGGCACCATGCTCGAGGGCATCGACGAGGCCCTCGACGGCCTGTCCGCCGGCGAGGACGCCACCTTCGAGACCACGCTCAACGGCGGCGAGCACGACGGCGAGACCGCCGTGGTCAAGCTGGAGCTGACGGCCGTCAAGGAGCGCGAGCTGCCCGAGGCCGACGACGAGTTCGCCCAGCTGGCCTCCGAGTTCGACACCATCGCCGAGCTCAAGGAGGACCTGAAGAAGCAGGCCGCCGAGGAGGCCGTGAACCGCCAGGGCGTCGAGGCCCGCGACAAGGTCCTCGAGGAGCTGGCCAAGCTCGTCGAGGTCCCGGTGCCGGACGGCGTCATCGCCGAGCAGGTCGAGCAGCACTTCTCCGCCGGCGGCCACACCGCGGGCGACGACCACGACACCGCCGAGCACCGTGCCGAGCTCGAGCAGAACACCCGCGAGGCGTTCGCCAACGAGGTCATCCTGGACGAGGTCGCCGAGGCCGAGGAGGTCACGGTCGACCAGGGTGAGCTGATCGAGTACATCATCGCCACCTCCTCCGAGTACGGCATGGACCCGAACCAGTTCGCCATGATGCTCGACCAGGGCGGGCAGATCCCGATGATCATGGGCGAGGTCCGCCGCCGCAAGGCCCTGGCCAAGGTCCTCGAGTACGCCGAGGTCACCGACACCGACGGCAAGGCCGTGGACCTGACGGCGTTCGTGACCCCGGGCGGCCAGGAGGCCCTCGACGCTGAGGCCGAGGGCGCCGAGGCCGAGGGCGCCGACGAGGCGGAGGAGAAGCCCGCCGAGAAGGCCCCGGCCAAGAAGAAGTCGACGGCCAAGAAGGCCCCGGCCGAGCAGGCCGACGACGCCGAGGCGGCCGAGCAGGCCTGATCCCGGCCGGTGGGGACGCACCCCCGCCGAGCCACGACGACGGCGCCCCCGCCCACGCCGGTGGGGGCGCCGTCGTCGTCCCGGGGCCCCGGTGGGCGGCCCCGGGCGGGGTCCGCGACAACCTGCGCCAACAGCGAAACGCCGACGGCGTCCCGCGCGCTGGCCCGGACGCCCGGCTAGTGTCGGACTCGATCAGGGACCCGTCCGTCCGCGCGAGCGGCCGCCGTTCGGGAGGCCCGTGCACATCTCGACAGGAAGGCGGAAGTGATGACCGACATCACCCCCAGCATGCGTTCGGTGGACCCGGCGCAGCGCGAGGATTTCCTCTACACCCAGCTGCTGAAGTCGCGCATCGTCTGGCTGGGCGAGGACGTCCGTGACGACAACGCCAACGCGATCTGCTCCCAGCTGCTCCTGCTCTCGGCCGAGGACCCGGAGAAGGACATCTACCTGTACATCAACTCCCCGGGCGGCTCCGTCACCGCGGGCATGGCGATCTACGACACGATGCAGTACATCCCCAACGACGTCGTGACGGTGGCCACCGGCCTCGCCGCGTCCATGGGCCAGTTCCTGCTCGCCTCCGGCACCAAGGGCAAGCGCTACGCCACCCCCCACGCCCGCGTGCTGATGCACCAGCCCTCCGGCGGCATCGGCGGCACCGAGTCGGACATCCGCATCCAGGCCCAGCTGATCCTGCACATGAAGCAGGTGATGGCGGAGCTGACCGCCGAGCAGACCGGCCAGTCCGTGGAGACCATCCTCGAGGACAACGCGCGTGACAAGTGGTTCACCGCGCAGGAGGCCCTCGAGTACGGCTTCATCGACCACATCGCCGACCGTGCCGCGTCCGTGACCGGCGGCGGCGGCGTCCGGGGCTGAGCCCGGCCCGGACCGTCCCGACCCTCTCCAGGAGACCAAGAATGACCCAGTTCCCCGCCGGGCTCCCCACCGGGATGCCCTCCCTGCCCACGCCGGACGCGCGCTACATCCTCCCGCAGTTCGAGGAGCGCACCCCCTACGGCTTCAAGCGTCAGGACCCCTACGCCAAGCTCTTCGAGGACCGCATCGTCTTCCTCGGCGCGCAGGTGGACGACGCGTCGGCCGACGACGTGATGGCCCAGCTGCTCGTGCTCGAGGCGATGGACTCCGAACGTGACATCACCCTGTACATCAACTCGCCGGGCGGCTCGTTCACGGCCATGACGGCGATCTACGACACCATGCAGTTCATCCGCCCCGAGGTGCAGACCGTGTGCCTGGGCCAGGCCGCCTCCGCCGCGGCCGTGCTGCTGGCCGCGGGCGCCCCCGGCAAGCGTCTGGCGCTGCCCAACGCGCGCGTGCTGATCCACCAGCCGGCGATGCAGGGCGACCGCGGCACCGCCACGGACCTGCAGATCCACGCCCAGGAGATCAACCGGATGCGCGTGTGGATGGAGGAGACGCTGGCCTCCCTCACCAACCGCACGCCCGAGGAGGTCTCGCAGGACATCGACCGGGACAAGTTCCTCTCGGCCGAGCAGGCCCTCGAGTACGGCCTCGTGGACGAGGTCCTCGCCTCCCGCAAGATCACCCGCCCGTCTGCCTGACCGACGACGCCCGCCGAGGGGTCCGGCCGCGCGGCCGGGCCCCTCGGCGCCGACCGGGGACCCGGTCCCTTAACGTGTCCGTCCACGGCCGTATGCTGGACGGAATCTGACAGCGACGACGCCCGCGCGGGGCGGACGTCTCCGCCCGGCCTTCGAGGAGTACCACCATGGCGCGTATCGGAGAGAGCGCTGACCTGCTGAAATGCTCGTTCTGCGGGAAGAGCCAGAAGCAGGTGCGCAAGCTCATCGCCGGCCCGGGTGTCTACATCTGCGACGAGTGCATCGAGCTGTGCAACGAGATCATCGAGGAGGAGCTCGGCGAGGCGGCGGAGGCGGACGAGACCGTCCTGCCCACCCCGCAGGAGATCTTCGACCACCTCGAGAGCTTCGTGATCGGTCAGGAGGCGGCCAAGCGTTCCCTCGCCGTCGCCGTGTACAACCACTACAAGCGCGTGCGTGGGCCGCAGGCGCGGGGCGGTGACCTGGCCGACCGCCTCACCGAGCGGGACGACCTCGCGGACGTCGAGGTCGGCAAGTCGAACATCCTCATGGTCGGCCCCACCGGCTCCGGCAAGACGTATCTCGCGCAGACCCTCGCCCGGCGGCTCAACGTCCCGTTCGCGGTCGCGGACGCCACCAGCCTCACCGAGGCCGGCTATGTGGGCGAGGACGTGGAGAACATCCTCCTCAAGCTCATCCAGGCCGCGGACTACGACGTGAAGAAGGCCGAGCAGGGCATCATCTACATCGACGAGATCGACAAGATCTCGCGGAAGTCCGAGAACCCCTCCATCACCCGGGACGTCTCCGGCGAGGGGGTGCAGCAGGCCCTGCTGAAGATCCTCGAGGGCACGGTGGCGTCGGTGCCGCCGCAGGGCGGGCGCAAGCACCCCCACCAGGAGTTCCTGCAGATCGACACGTCCAACGTGCTGTTCATCGTGGCGGGCGCGTTCGCGGGCCTGGACGAGATCATCGGTTCCCGTGCCGGACGCAAGGGCATCGGGTTCGGCGCGCCCCTGAACCACCTGGGCGCGGGGGACGTCACCTACGCGGACGTGCGGCCGGAGGACCTGCTGAAGTTCGGCCTCATCCCCGAGTTCATCGGCCGCCTGCCCGTGATCACCACTGTCGAGGACCTCACGCACGAACAGCTCGTGCGGGTGCTGACCGAACCGAGGAACGCCCTGCTCAAGCAGTACCAGAAGATGTTCCTCATGGACGGCGTGGAGCTCGAGTTCGAGCAGGACGCCCTGGACGCCGTCGTCGCCCAGGCCGAGGCCCGCGGCACCGGCGCCCGCGGCCTGCGCTCCATCATGGAGAACGTCCTCAAGCCCGTGATGTTCGAGCTGCCCTCCCGTTCGGATGTGGGCACGGTCGTCATCTCCGGGGACGTGGTGCGCGGCGAGGCCGAGCCCACGCTCATCCCGGCCGAGGTGGAACGACGTCGACGCGGCCGGAGCGCCTGACCGCCGTCGCCCAGCAGGACCGACCGGAGCCGAGACGGCTCCCTGACCGCAAGGAGCACAGCATGACCGACACCACGCAGCAGCCCACCGTCGACTTCTACTTCGACGCCACGTGCCCGTTCGCCTGGATCACCTCCCGGTGGATCCTGGAGGTCCAGAAGGTGCGCGACGTGCGGGTGGTCTTCAAGATCATGTCGCTCGCCGTCCTGAACGAGGGCCGCGACCTGGACCCCGACTACCTGGCCCGCCTCGAGAAGGCCTGGCTGCCGGCCCGCGCCGCCGTGCAGGTGCGCGAGCGGCACGGTGCCGAGGCGCTCGGCCCGTGGTACACCGCGGTCGGCACCCGCATCCACGAGCAGGGCCGCACGGACTACGAGGCCGTGGTGGCCGAGGCCCTCGAGGAGCTGGGCCACGACGCGGACATCCTGGACGCCGCCCGCACCGACGTGGCCGACGAGCAGCTGCGCGCCAGCCAGAAGGAGGCGGAGGACCTCGTGGGCAACGACGTCGGCACGCCCGTCGTGGCGTTCAACGGCACGGCCTTCTTCGGTCCCGTGATGACCCGCATCCCGCGCGGCGAGGAGGCGGGCCGCATCTTCGACGGCGCCGTCGCCCTGGCCGACTTCCCGTACTTCTACGAGATCAAGCGGGCCCGCACCACGGATCCGCAGTTCGACTGAGCCCCCGGCTCGCACGAGACCGGCCCCACACCTTCAGCGCGAAGGTGTGGGGCCGGCGTCGTCGGGGTGCGGGGCGGCGGGGGTCAGCCGCGCGCCACTCTGCCGGCCGCGCGGATCAGGGGGACCTGCAGGGGCAGCCGCCCGAGGGAGACCAGTTGCGCCGGCCAGGGCCGGCGTCGCCACCGCCAGGCCATCCACGCATTGCCGGGCCACACGCCGAGGAAGAGCGCCTGCGCGGCGCGTCCGCCCGCGCGCCGGGTGCGCGGGACGGCCAGCAGACCCGCCACGGCCAGCTCGGCCACGCCGGAGCCGTGGGTCCACGCGCGGGCCGAGCCGGGCAGGAACGGCGGGATCAGCCCGTCGAAGGGCTCAGGTCGGACGAAGTGGAGCACGCCCATGGCGGCGAGGGCGGCGGACATCCGCCGGGCGGAGGAGTCGCAGGCGCGGCGGCCGGCCGGGGCGGGATCGGGTGTCGGTCTCATCCTCTCAGTGTCCACCCCTGCCGCGGTGACCGCACTGCGACATGCGGCAGGAGCACGACCGGGAGGTGCACCACGACACCCCCGGGAGGGCCGCCTCCCGACGAACTCCGATCCGGCGGCGGACTGTCCGACGTGCGCTGTGCCCTACCGGATCCCGGCCACGAACATCCCACGCTGACGGGCAGACTCGGGTTCGCAGCACGGGCGCGACGACGGCCCCGCCGCCCGTGATGGGCGACGGGGCCGTCGTCGTGCCGCGTGCGCTCCCGAGACACCTTCCGGGAACGCGCGGCGCGGATCAGTCGTCCTCGACCGGTGCGAGCTGCACGTCGGAGACGGTCAGCGGCGCGGACTCGCCGGCCTCGCCCTGCGTGAGGGACAGGTCCGCGATGTTGCCGGCCGCCTTGAGGTCCGCCAGGCCGCCGCGCAGCTTCTCGAGCCACTCGGCCGGTCCGGTCACCACGGCGGAGCGCACCTCGGTCCGCTGCTTCACCTTGGCCTCGGACTTCGCCTTGCGGACGCCGCCCAGGACCTGCGCCACGGTGGGCAGGACCTCGGCGTCGCCGGCGGAGGCGGCGTAGGACAGGGCCGCCGCCTCGTCCGCGGCGCCCGGCCAGGCGGCGGTGTGCACGGATCCGGCGCGCCACCAGCTCCACACCTCCTCGGTGGCGAACGGCTGGAACGGGGCCAGCAGACGCAGCAGGGCGTCCAGGGTGGTGGCCAGCGTGGTCACCACCGAGGCCTGCTCGGCCTCGCCGTGGCCACCGTAGGCACGGTCCTTCACGAGCTCCACGTAGTCGTCCGTGAAGGCCCAGAAGAACTGCTCGGTCACGTTGAGGGCACGCGCGTAGTCGTAGGCCTCGAACGCGCGGGTCGCCTGCTCCATGGTGGCCGCGAGGCGCGCCAGCAGGGAGGCGTCCAGCGGGTTGGTGATGGCCGCGGCGTCGTCGGCCGTGCGGATGACGGCGTCCTGCGTGGCGCCCAGGTTCAGAACGAACTTGGCGGCGTTGAGCAGCTTGATGGCCAGTCGGCGGCCGATCTTCATCTGCGCCACCTCGTAGGCGGTGTCCGCGCCGAGGCGGGCCGAGGCGGCCCAGTAGCGGACGGCGTCCGAGCCGAACTGGTCCAGGATGTCGGTCGGGACCACCACGTTGCCCTTGGACTTGGACATCTTCTTGCGGTCCGGGTCGAGGATCCAGCCGGAGAGCGCGGTGTCCGTCCACGGCACGGAGCCGTTGAGGGCGTGGGCGCGCACTACGGTGGAGAACAGCCAGGTGCGGATGATGTCGTGGCCCTGCGGGCGCAGATCGAACGGGAAGACGTTGTTGAAGAACGCCTCGTCACGGGACCAGCGGCCCACGATCTGCGGGGTCAGCGAGGAGGTGGCCCAGGTGTCCAGGACGTCCGGGTCGCCGGTGAAGCCGCCGGGGACGTCGCGCTGGTCCTCGGAGTAGCCCGGGGCGGCCTCGGCGGCCGGGTCCACGGGGAGCTGCTCGTCGGCCGGGAGGATCGGGTTCTCATAGTCGGGCTCACCCTCCGCGTCCAGCGGGTACCAGACCGGGATCGGCACCCCGAAGAAGCGCTGGCGGGAGACGAGCCAGTCACCGTTGAGGCCCTCGACCCAGTTCTCATAGCGGTGGCGCATGTGCTCCGGGTGCCAGGAGAGCTCGCGGCCGCGCTCGATCAGCTCCGCGCGGCGGTCGGCGTCGCGGCCGCCGTTGCGGATGTACCACTGGCGGGAGGTGACGACCTCGAGCGGCTTGTCGCCCTTCTCGTAGAAGTTCACGGCGTGCATGATCTTCTTCGGCTCTCCGTCCAGCAGGCCGGCCGCGGTGAGGGCGTCCACCACACCCTGCTTGGCGGAGAAGACGGTCTTGCCGGCCACGGTGTCCGCATAGGCCTGTCGGCCGGCGTCCGTGGTGATCCACTCGGGGGTGTCGGCGGCGAAGCGGCCGTCACGGCCGATCAGGGTGCGGGTCGGCAGCTGCAGCTCGCGCCACCAGGTGACGTCGTTGAGATCGCCGAAGGTGCAGACCATGGCGATGCCGGAGCCCTTGTCCGGCTTGGCCAGCGGGTGCGGGAAGACCTCGACCTCCACGCCGTACAGCGGGGAGGTGACGGTCGTGCCGAACAGGTGCTGGTAGCGCTCGTCGTCCGGGTGGGCGACCAGGCCGGAGCAGGAGGCCAGCAGCTCGGGGCGGGTGGTCTCGATGAAGACCTGCTCGCCGTCCGCAGCGGTGAAGGCGTAGCGGTGGTAGGCGCCGGGGACCTCGCGGTCCTCGAGCTCGGCCTGGGCCACGGCGGTGCGGAAGGTCACGTCCCACATGGTGGGGGCCTCGGCCAGATAGGCGTCGCCCGAGGCGATGCCGGCCAGGAAGGCGCGCTGGGAGACGGCGCGGGAGACGTCGTCGATGGTCCGGTAGGTCATGTCCCAGTCGACGGACAGGCCGAGACGGGTGAAGAGGTCCTCGAAGACCTTCTCGTCCTCGACGGCGAGCTCCTCGCAGAGCTCGATGAAGTTCTTGCGGGAGATCACGTCCCAGTCGCGCTGGTTCTTCGCCGGCTTCTCCGGCGGGCGGTAGCCCTCCACGTACGGCTTGGCGGGGTCGCAGCGGACGCCGTAGTAGTTCTGCACGCGGCGCTCGGTGGGCAGGCCGTTGTCGTCCCAGCCCATCGGGTAGAACACGTTCTTGCCGTTCATGCGCTGGTAGCGGGCGAGCACGTCGGTCTGCGTGTAGGAGAAGACGTGGCCCACGTGCAGCGAGCCGGAGGCGGTCGGCGGGGGAGTGTCGATCGAGTAGACCTGCTCGCGGGTGGTCTGCGTGTCGAACGCGTAGGTGCGCTCGTCGGCCCAGCGGGCGGTCAGCTTCTCCTCGAGGCCCTCGAGGGCCGGCTTGTCCGGCACGGCCACGGCGCCGGCGGCGGGGGTGGACGGGGTCGATGCGTCGATGGGCGTGTCTGTGCCCTGCGTGTTCTCAGCCATGCCCGCCATCCTCCCATGACCGGGGCGGCGGGCCGGGCCTGCGACGACGCCCGGGACGTCCCGCCCTTTCAGTCGCTCGACCTGGCGGAGGTGATCCGGGCGGTGCTCCGAACGGCGCGGCTCGGCTACGGTCGGAGGCGTGAGCCACACCCATGAACCTGCGAAGAACCCCGCCCGCGCCGCCGTCGTGACGGGGGCCACGAGCGGCATCGGCCGCGCCACGGCCCTCGAGCTCGCCCGCCGCGGCTGGCGCGTGTACGCGGTCGGCCGCCGGGCCGAGCGCCTCGAGACCCTCGCTGCCGACGCCCGGGCCGAGGGCGTGAGCGGCGACGTCGTCCCCGCCGCCCTGGACGTCACGGACGAGGCCGCCGTCGCCGCGCTGGCCTCGCGCGTCGAGGCCGACGGCGGCGCCGACACCCTCGTCAACATCGCCGGCGGCGCGCTCGGCACGGACGCGGTGGGCGACGGCGACCGCGCCGACTGGGAGTGGATGTACCGCGTCAACGTGCTCGGCACCCTCACGATGTGCCAGGCGTTCCTGCCCATGCTCCGCGCCCACGGCGAGGGCACCGTGCTCAACCTGACCTCGACCGCCGCCGTCACCGCCTACGAGGGCGGCGCCGGCTACAACGCCGCGAAGATGGGCCAGCACGGGCTCACCGGCGCGCTGCGCCTGGAGGAGGCCGAGCACAACGTGCGGGTGATCGAGGTGCTGCCGGGCATGGTCCACACCGAGGAGTTCTCCCGCAACCGCCTGGGCGGCGACCAGTCCGCCGCGGACGCCGTGTATGCGGGCGTGGAGAAGCCGCTCACCGCCGAGGACGTCGCCGAGGTGTGCGTCCACGCCGTCGAGCTGCCCCACCACGTGAACCTGGATCAGATCGTGATGCGGCCGGTCGCCCAGGCCGCCCAGCACAAGGTGATCCGCCGGTGAGCGGCGGGCCGCAGAACGTGTGGGCCGACGCGGTGGGCTCGGCATGAGCGCGCCCGTGCTGCACGTGATCGCCTGCGCCCACGGCACGCACGACGCGGCCGGCCGCGACGTGATCGACGGCCTCCGTGCCGACCTGGCGGCCCTCCTGGCCGCCGAGGGGCCGGGCGCCCAGGTCCACGAGGCCTACGTGGACGTGCAGAGCCCCTCCCTCGACGAGGTCGTGGCGGCCCTGCCCCCGGGGGAGCCGGCCGTGATCGTGCCGCTGCTGCTGTCCCTGGGCCATCACGTCCACCACGACATCCACCACGCCGCAGCCGCCCGACCCGGCACGATCGCCGCCGCACCGCTGGCCGGGGCCGGGGACGACGTCGAGCCGCGCCTGGTGACCGTTCTGGCCGAGCGGGTGGCCCGGGCGGTGCCGGCCGGTGAGGCCGCGACATCGGACGTCATCCTGGCGGCGGCCGGCACCCGCGCCGCGGACGGCCAGGCCCAGGTGCACGCCCTGGCCGGGGCCCTGGCCCGGGCCACGGGACTGCCCGTGACCGCGGCGTTCGGGGCGGCGGCGACCCCCCGTGTGCCCGACGCCGTCGCCCGGGTGCACGCCGCCGGCCGTCGCGCCGTGGTGGCCGCCCACCTGCTGGCCCCCGGGTACTTCCACGACCGGCTCGGCGAGGCCGGCGCGGACGCGGTCACCGACCCCCTGCTGCCGCATCCGCTGGTGGCGCGGATCGCCCTGGACCGGCTGCGGTCCGCCCTCGTAGAGGCCCCGAGGGGAGCCGCCGGAGGCCGCTGAGCCGTCCGTCACACGACCGGGGCCGGACCGGGTCCCCGCCGCGGCCCGGCCCCGGGAACGTGACGAACCGCGTCGACGATCTTGGGGCCGGCATGCCGGGTTCCTAGCGTGGCGGCCATGACCCAGGTGAACGAGACGTCGAGGCCGGCGCGCACTCCGCGCCGTCCCTCCGCCAAGCCGCACGGCCAGTGGAAGGTGGACGGGACCGCCCCCCTGAACCACAACGAGGAGTTCAAGCAGCAGGACGACGGCCTGAACGTCCGCGAGCGCATCGAGCAGGTCTACGCCCACGAGGGCTTCGACTCGATCCCCTCGGACGACCTGCACGGCCGCTTCCGCTGGTGGGGCCTGTACACCCAGCGTCGGCAGGGGATCGACGGCGGCAAGACCGCCACCCTGGAGCCCCACGAACTCGAGGACCGCTACTTCATGCTGCGCGTGCGCATCGACGGCGGCGACCTCACCACCGAGCAGCTGCGCGTGATCGGCGGGATCTCCACCGACTTCGGCCGTGACACCGCGGACATCACCGACCGGCAGAACGTCCAGCTGCACTGGATCCGCGTCGAGGACGTCCCCGAGATCTGGCGGCGCCTGGAGTCCGTGGGCCTGTCCACCACCGAGGCCTGCGGCGACGTGCCGCGCGTGATCCTCGGCTCACCGGTGGCCGGGATCGCCGCGGACGAGATCATCGACCCCACGCCCGTGATCCGGGAGATCGCGGACCGCTGGATCGGCGACCTCGAGATCTCCAACCTGCCCCGCAAGTTCAAGACCGCCATCACCGGACACCCCTCCCAGGACGTGGTCCACGAGATCAACGACGTCTCCCTGATCGGCGTGGTGCACCCCGAGCTGGGCCCCGGTTACGACCTGTGGGTCGGCGGCGGCCTGTCCACGAAGGCCCGCCTGGCCGACCGGATCGGTGCCTTCGTCTCGGCCGAGCGCGCCCCCGAGGTGTGGCACGCCGTCGTGAGCATCTTCCGTGACTACGGCTACCGGCGCCTGCGCAACAAGGCCCGCATGAAGTACCTGCTCGAGGACTGGGGGCCGGAGAGGTTCCGCACCGTGCTGGAGGAGGAGTACCTCGGCTACGCCCTGCCCGACGGACCCGCCCCGGCCCCGCCCACCCGTCCCGGCGACCACGTGGGGGTCCACGAGCAGAAGGACGGCCGCTTCTACATCGGCGCCGCTCCCGTCGTCGGCCGCTCCAGCGGCACCACCCTCACCGCCCTCGCGGACCTGCTCGAGGCCCACGGCTCCACGCGGCTGCGCACCACCCCCCACCAGAAGATCGTGGTGCTGGACGTGGAGCGGGACCGGGTGGACGCCGTCGTGGCCGGCTTGAAGGAGCTGGGACTGGACCCGGAGCCGTCCGTATTCCGCCGCTCCACCATCGCCTGCACGGGCCTGGAGTTCTGCAAGCTCGCCATCGTGGACACGAAGGACACCGCCACCGCCGCGATCGCCCAGCTCGAGGAGCGCCTGGCCGACCTCGCCGACCGCCTCCCCGAGCGGCTGAGCCTGCATGTGAACGGCTGCCCCAACTCCTGCGCCCGCATCCAGACCGCGGACATCGGCCTGAAGGGCCAGCTGCTCCCGGACGACGACGGCGGCCAGACGCCCGGCTTCCAGGTTCACCTGGGCGGCGGGCTGGCCTCCGTGGACCGCGCCGAGGCCGGCCTCGGACGCAGCGTCCGCGGCTTGAAGGTCCGCGCGGACGGGCTGGTCGACTACGTCGAGCGCGTCGTCCGCCGGTACGACGAGCAGCGTGAGCCGGGCGAGACCTTCGCCCGGTGGGCGCACCGAGTCGACGAGGAGGCCCTCCGATGAGCACCGTTCCCCCCACCCGTCCGACCGAGGACCTCGAGCGCCTGCAGGCGCTCGCGGAGTCCGGCGCCGCCGAGCTCGGCTGGGACGCCCCCGCC
Organism: Micrococcus sp. Alg238-R198; assembly: GCF_900537135.1. Taxonomy (NCBI): domain Bacteria; kingdom Bacillati; phylum Actinomycetota; class Actinomycetes; order Micrococcales; family Micrococcaceae; genus Micrococcus; species Micrococcus sp. Alg238-R198. The sequence goes on along the minus strand of NZ_UNRH01000003.1, from coordinate 168,073 downwards.
GAGGCGGTGGTCGACTGGGCCGCCCGCCATGTGGACCTCCGCCGGGCGGCCGTGGCCTGCTCCATGGCCGACGCCGTCCTGCCGCACCTGGTGGCGCAGCGGATGCCCGGCGTGGACGTCCTCTTCCTGGACACCGGCTACCACTTCACCGAGACGCTCGCGACGCGCGACGAGGTGGCCCGCCGCCTCGCCGTCACCGTGGTGGACGTGCTCCCGGAGCTGACCGTGGCCGAGCAGGACGAGCGCCACGGCAAGGACCTGTTCGCCCGCGACCCGGGGCTGTGCTGCGCGATGCGCAAGGTCGAGCCCCTCAACCGGGCGCTGGCCGGATACGACCTGTGGTTCACCGGCGTCCGCCGGGACGAGGCGCCGACGCGCACGAACACCCCGCTGGTGGGCTGGGACGAGGCCCACGGCATGGTCAAGGTCAACCCCGTCGCCCCGTGGAGCTTCGACGACCTGGTCGGCTACGCCACGGACCACGACGTGCCCGTGAACCTGCTCCTGCAGAACGGCTACCCCTCGATCGGCTGCCGCCCCTGCACCCGCCCCGTCGCCCCCGGGGAGGACCCCCGTGCCGGGCGCTGGGCCGGGACCGCGAAGACCGAGTGCGGCATCCACGTCTGAGCGCCGCACCCGAGACAGACCAAGGAGACACGATGACCCTCACCCATGCCCCCGACCCGGGGACCGTGAGCCCCGCCGGGCCCGACGTCCAGGACGCCCTGGAGGCCGAGGCGATCCACATCATCCGCGAGGTGGTGGCCGAGTTCGAGCGCCCCGCCATGCTCTTCTCGGGCGGCAAGGACTCCGTGGTGATGCTCCACCTGGCCGCGAAGGCCTTCTGGCCGGGGAGGATCCCCTTCCCGGTGGTCCACGTGGACACCGGCCACAACTTCCCCGAGGTCCTCGAGTTCCGCGACCGCACGGTGGAGCGGCTCGGCCTGCGGCTCGTGGTGGGCTCCGTGCAGGAGTACATCGACCGCGGCGAGCTGCGTGAGCGCGCCGACGGCACCCGCAACACCCTGCAGACCACCCCCCTGCTGGACACGATCCGGACCAACCGGTTCGACGCCGTCTTCGGGGGAGGCCGCCGTGACGAGGACAAGGCGCGGGCCAAGGAGCGGATCATCAGCCTGCGGGACGCGTTCGGCCAGTGGGACCCGCGCAACCAGCGCCCCGAGCTGTGGAACCTCTACAACGGCCGTCACACCCCCGGCCAGCACGTCCGCGCGTTCCCCATCAGCAACTGGACCGAGCTGGACGTGTGGCGGTACATCGCCCGCGAGGGCATCGAGCTGCCCTCCATCTACTACGCGCACGAGCGGGAGGTCTTCCGCCGCGACGGCATGTGGCGCGCCGTGGGGGAGCACTCCCGCCCGGCCGAGGGCGAGGAGGTCACCACGCGGACGGTGCGCTACCGCACGGTGGGCGACATGTCCTGCACCGGCGCCGTCCTCTCGGAGGCCGCCACCGTCGAGGACGTCGTGCTCGAGGTCGCCGCCTCCACCCTGACCGAACGCGGGGCCACCCGCGCCGACGACCGCATCTCCGAGGCGGCCATGGAAGATCGCAAGAAGGACGGGTACTTCTGATGAGCACCGCACTGCTGGACCGGCACGCCCCCGCCGGGACCCTGTTCCGCCTGGCCACGGCCGGCTCGGTCGACGACGGCAAGTCCACCCTCGTGGGCCGCCTCCTGCACGACTCCAAGGCCGTCCTGGCCGACCAGCTCGAGGCCGTGGCCCGCACCTCCGCCGAGCGCGGCTTCGGCGGTGCCGAGGGCGGGCTGGACCTGGCGCTGCTGACCGACGGCCTGCGCGCCGAGCGGGAGCAGGGGATCACGATCGACGTCGCGTACCGGTACTTCGCCACGGACCGGCGCACCTTCGTGCTGGCCGACTGCCCCGGGCACGTGCAGTACACCCGGAACACCGTCACGGGCGCCTCGACGGCCGATGCGGTCGTGCTGCTCGTGGACGCCCGCAAGGGCGTGGTGGAGCAGACCCGGCGCCACCTCAGCGTGGTGGCCCTGCTGCGGGTGCCGCACGTGATCGTCGCCGTCAACAAGATCGATCTCGTGGACTACGCCGAGGAGGTCTTCACCGCGATCGCCGAGGACGTCCGGCGCGTGGCCCGGGAGCTCGGCCTCTCCGACGCGGTGAGCGTCCCGGTGTCCGCCCTGCAGGGCGACAACGTGGTCACCCGCTCCGAGCGGACGGACTGGTACACCGGCCCCACGCTCATGGAGCTGCTCGAGTCCCTGCCCGGGGCGGACGCCGAGGACGACGCCGCCGCCTCCTTCCGCTTCCCGGTGCAGCTCGTGGTGCGCCCCCAGGGCGCCCTGGCCCCCGGCCTCGACCCCGAGGTGTTCCGCGACTACCGCGGCTACGCCGGGCAGGTGGTCGCGGGCACCGTCCGGCCCGGGGACGCCGTCGCCGTCCTCACCCCGGGGCAGCCGGCGCGCACCACCACCGTGGTGGGCGTGGACGCCGCCGGGGAATCCCTCGAGGAGGCCTCCTCCCCGCAGTCGGTGGTCCTGCGCCTGGCCGACGAGGTGGACGTGGCCCGCGGGGACACGATCGCCGCCGCGGACACCGCCCCGCGCCCCACCGCGGAGGTGGCCGCCGCGCTGTGCTGGCTCTCCGCCGCACCGCTGCGCGTCGGGCAGCAGGTCCTCGTCAAGCACGGCACCGCCGTCGTCCGGGCGCTCGTCCAGGAGGTGGCCGGTCGGCTCGACCTCGACACCCTGCGGCTCGACCCGGCCGAGACCCTCGGGCTCAACGACATCGGACAGGTGCGCCTGCACCTGGCCGCGCCGCTGCCCGTGGAGCCCTACGCCGTGCATCGGCGCACCGGGGCGTTCCTCGTGATCGACCCCCACGACGGGGCCACGCTCGCCGCCGGCATGGTGCGCGGCGGCGACGAGGCCTGATCCGGATGACGACGGCGCGACGGGAGCGGTCATGACGGTGGTGATGGAGGACGTGGGCAAGAGCTTCGGCGGGCCCACGCCCGTGCTGGAGGACGTCTCCGTGCGGATCGAGCCGGGCGAGTTCGTCTGCCTGCTCGGTGCGTCCGGGTGCGGCAAGTCCACCCTGCTGAACCTCGTCGCCCGGCTCGAGGCGCCCACCGCGGGCGTCGTCAAGACCCCCCGGGATGGGGCCGCGTTCATGTTCCAGGACGCCGCCCTCTTCCCGTGGCTCACCGCCCGCGGCAACATCGAGCTCGCCCTCCGCTTCGCCGGTGTGGCCGCGGGGGAGCGTCGGGAGCGTGCCGGGGAGCTGCTGCGCCTCGTCCACCTCGACGACGCCGCCGACCTGCGACCCCACCAGCTCTCCGGCGGCATGCGCCAGCGCGTCGCCCTGGCCCGGGCCCTCGCCCAGGACCGCCCCCTGCTGCTCATGGACGAGCCGTTCGCGGCCTTGGACGCGATCACCCGCGACCTGCTGCATGGGGAGCTCGAGCGCGTGTGGCGGCAGACCGGTCGGACGGTCGTGTTCGTCACCCACAACGTGGCCGAGGCCGTCCGCCTCGGCCAGCGGGTGCTGCTGCTGTCCTCACGTCCGGGTCGCGTCGTCGCCGAATGGGACGTGCCCGCGGCCGCCCGCCACGACGCGCCCGCCGCGGCCGCCCTCACGGCCGCCATCACCGCCCGACTCGGTCAGGAGATCCGTCGCCATGCGCACTGACACCCCCACCCTCGACGCCCCCGGCCGCGCGCCGGGGGCCGCCACCGACGACGAGCTGCGCGAGCTCGACAGCGGCCTCGACGCGCTCCAGGCCGTCGACTCGACCCGTCGGACGGGTCTGGCCGGGTGGGACTGGAGCCGGGTCCTGCTCCCGGTGGCCGCCGTCGTCCTGCTCGTGGCGATCTGGCAGGCCTTCGCGTGGCTGGCCGGTGCGCGCGGTGAGCCGATCACCGGTCCCGGCGACGTCGTCGGGGCCTTCGGGACGCTGTGGGCCCAGGGCCTCGTCCAGCAGGCAGTGGCGACGTCGGTGGGCCGCGCCGTCGTCGGCTTCGCACTCGCCGTGGTCGTCGGCGTCGGGCTGGGCCTGGTGCTCGGACAGGTCAGCGTCCTGCGGCGGGCGTTCGGCCCGCTGCTCACGGCCCTGATGGTGCTGCCGAACGTGGCCTGGGTGCCGCTCGCGGTGCTGTGGTTCGGCCTCAGCGACGCCACCGCGTACTTCGTGATGCTCACCGGCGCCGTCCCCGCCGTGGTCGCCGGCCTCACCACCGGCACGGACCAGGTGCCGCCGCAGCTGCGTCGCGCGGCCCGGGTGCTGGGCGCCTCGCGTCTCGAGACCGCCCTGCTGGTGGTCCTCCCGGCCGCCCTGCCCGCCTTCGTCTCCGGCCTGCGCCAGGGCTGGGCCTTCGCGTGGCGAGGCCTCATGGCCGCCGAGATCATCGCCGTCGGCGGGCCCATGGGCGTGGGACTCGGGACCCTGCTCCACGAGGGACGTGCCGCGTCCGACCTCGCCGTCGTCCTCTGCGCCGTCCTGACCATCCTGGCCGTCGGCGTCCTCGTCGAACTGGCCGTATTCGGCCCCGTCGAGCGGCGCATGCTGCGCCGCCGGGGGCTGCTGGAAGGGAGCACGCGATGACCGCGTCCGATCTGTACCCCACCTCCCTGCGTCTGCTCGGCCGGCCCGTCCTGATGGTGGGCGGCGGGCGCGTGGCCGGCCGCCGCATGGGCGCCCTCCTCGACGCCGGCGCGCTCGTCACCGTGGTGGCCCCGGAGCCGGGGGAGGAGGTGGAGCGGCTCGCGGCGGCCGGCCTGATCACCCTGCACCGCCGCCCCTACCGCCCGTCCGACCTCGACGGGGTCTGGTTCGCCCAGACCGCCACCGGCGACCGGGCCGTGGACGGGGCCGTGGCCTCCGACGCCGAGGCCCGCCGCGTCTGGTGCGTCGACGCCTCCGATGCCGAGTCCTCCGCCGCCTGGACGCCCGCCGTCGTCCGGGCCGGGGACGTGACCGTGGCCGTCAACGCCGGGGGAGACCCTCGCCGCGCCCGCGCCCTGAAGGATGCGATCACCCTCGCCCTGTCGACGGGGCGGCTGCCGCTGCGCCGGCGGCGCGCGTCCGCCGAGCCCGGCCGCGTGGCCCTCGTCGGCGGCGGCCCCGGCGACTCCGGGCTCATCACCGTGCGCGGCCGACAGCTGCTCGCGGAGGCCGACGTGGTGGTCGCCGACCGGCTGGGCCCGCGCGCCCTCCTGGCCGAGCTGGACCCGGCGGTGCCCGTGATCGAGGTCGGCAAGGCCCCCGGGAACCACCTGGCCACGCAGGACGAGATCAACGCCGTCCTGGTCCGGGAGGCCCGGGCCGGCCGCCTCGTCGTCCGGCTCAAGGGCGGCGACCCGTACGTGCTCGGCCGCGGCGGCGAGGAGGCAGCGCACTGCCGCGCCCATGGCGTCGACGTCGAGGTGGTCCCCGGTGTCACGAGCGCCGTCTCGGTGCCCGCCGCCGCGGGGATCCCGGTCACCCATCGCGGCGTCGCCACCGGCTTCACGCTGGTGACCGGCCACGAAGAGCTGGCCGAAGTGCCCACCCGGGCCGACCACACGCTCGTCCTGCTGATGGGCGTGCGCCGGCTCGCGGACACCGCGCGCCGACTGACGGAGCGCGGCCTCGACGGCGCGACGCCCGTGGCGATCATCGAGCGCGGCTGGATGCCGGACCAGCGGGTCACCGTGGGCACGGTGGAGACCATCGCCGCGCAGGCGGCCGCCGTCGGTGTGGAGAACCCCGCCGTGATCGTCGTGGGCGACGTCGTGCGCCTGAGCCCCTACGCCACCGGCGCGCCTGCAGCCGGTGTCCCTGCCCCGATCTTGACCCTGAACCCGACCTCCGAAGGAGCACGAGCATGACCCTGACCCCCTCGAGGCCTGACCGCCCGTTGCGCATCGCCATCATCGGTGCCGGACCCGCCGGGGTGTACACGGCGGACATCCTGACCAAGGAGGAACGGGACTTCCGTGTCAGCATCGACCTGTTCGACCGGTACCCGGCCCCGTTCGGCCTGATCCGCTACGGGGTGGCCCCGGACCATCCGCGCATCAAGGGCATCGTCACCGCGCTGCACAAGGTCATGGACCGCGGGGACATCCGTTTCCTGGGGAATGTGGACTACGGCACGGACCTGAGCCTGGCGGATCTGCGTCGGCATTACGACGCGATCGTGTTCTCCACCGGTGCGGTGCGGGACGCTGCCCTGGACGTGCCGGGGGTGGAGTTGGCCGGCTCGTTCGGTGGCGCGGACTTCGCGTCCTGGTATGACGGGCACCCGGATGTGCCGCGGCATTGGCCGTTGGAGGCCACGCAGGTGGCGGTGATCGGCAACGGGAACGTGGCCCTGGATGTGGCCCGGATCCTGTCCAAGCATGCCGAGGACCTGTTGCCCACCGAGATCCCGGACAACGTGTACCGGGATCTGGCCGCTTCCCCGGTCACGGATGTGCACGTGTTCGGCCGGCGTGGGCCGGCGCAGGTGAAGTTCACCCCGTTGGAGCTGCGGGAGCTGGCGCATTCCCGGGATGTGGACATCGTGTTGTACGAGGAGGACTTCGACTTCGATGAGGCCTCGGAGAAGGCGATCGAGGAGAACAACCAGGTCCGCACCATGGTGGGCACGTTGACGAACTGGCTCATGGAGCAGGAGGACCGTCAGCAGAGCGCCTCGCGTCGGCTGCACCTGCATTTCCTCCAGGCCCCGGAGGAGTTCCTGGACGAGGACGGCGACGGCCGGGTGGACGGCCTGCGGATGCGCCGGATGGAGTTGGACGGTTCCGGTGGGGTCCGTCCGACGGGGGAGACCGTGGACTACCCGGTGCAGGCGGTGTACCGGGCGGTGGGGTATTTCGGTTCGCCCGTGGAGGGGGTGGAGTTCGATGAGGTGCGCGGTGTGATCCCGAACGCGCAGGGCCGCGTGCTCGACGCGGACGGCGCCCCCGTCCCCGGCCTGTATGCCTCCGGCTGGATCAAGCGCGGCCCCGTGGGGTTGATCGGGCACACCAAGGGTGACTCCCTGGAGACGATCAAGCATCTGATCGAGGACGAGCCGGGGCTGTGGACGGCCCAGGAGCCCTCCGAGGAGTCGGTGATCGAGCTGCTCGAGTCCCGTGAGGTGCCGTACACGACGTGGGCCGGTTGGCATGCTCTGGATGACCATGAGAAGTCCCTGGGTGCGCGGGCCACGGAGGCCGGTCCGGTGGCGCGGGAGCGGGTGAAGGTCGTGGACCGGGAGGAGATGACCCGCATCTCCCGCGACGGGGCCTCCGTCCCGACCGTCTGATCCGGGGCGGGCCCTGGCCGCCCCGGCGCTAGGCTTCCGGGGTGGCCCGCCTCCTCGTCGACATCACCCCGCTGCGGGTCTCACCCGCCTACCGGCGGCTGTGGCTCGGCAACACGCTCGCGTACGTGGGCACGCAGCTCACGCTCGTGGCGGTGTCCCTCGAGGTGTTCGCCCTGACCGGCTCCTCGTTCGCGGTGGGCCTGCTCGGCCTCGCCGCGCTCGTGCCGCTCGTGGTCGCGGGCCTGTACGGCGGCGCGATCGCGGACCGGCACGACCGCCGCCGCGTCGCACTGACCTCGTCGGCCGTCATGTGGCTGACCACGGTCGGCATCGCCGCGCAGGCCTGGGCCGGGCTCGAGTCGGTGCCGGTGCTGTACGCCCTCGTGGCCCTGCACTCCGGCGCGTCCGGCATCAACCAGCCCACCCGCGGCGCGATCATCCCCGCGCTCGTGGGCCTGCCGCTCGTGCCGGCGGCGAACGCGCTGAACATGATGACGTTCTCCGTGGCCCTGATGGTCGGCCCCGTGCTGGGCGGCGTGCTCGTGGCGGCGGTCGGCTACGCGTGGACCTACTCGATCGACGTCGTCACCTTCCTCGCCGCCCTGTACGCCGTGTGGCGGCTGCCGTCCCTGCCGCCGCAGCGGGGCGAGGCCGCGCCCGCCTCGGGGGCGCGCTGGGGCCTGGCCTCGGTGGTCGAGGGCCTGCGCTTCCTCGGCTCGCGACCGAACCTGCGGATGACCTTCCTGGCGGACATCGTGGCCATGACGACGGCGTTCCCGCGCGCCCTGCTGCCCGCCATCGGCGCCGTGGTGCTCGGCGGCGGTGAGGCCGCCGTCGGGGTGCTGCTGGCCGCGATGGCGGCGGGCGCGTTCCTCGCGGGGCTGTTCTCCGCGCCGTTCACACGCCTGCATGCGCAGGGCTGGGGCGTGTACGTCTCGATCCTCGTGTGGGGCGCGGCGGTGGCCGCGTTCGGCGGCGTGGTGTGGTGGGCGCAGTCCCTGCCCGACGGCGATCCCCGCCTCACGCTCGCGTTCGCCCTCGCCGCGCTGTGCATGGCGGTGGGCGGGGCCGCGGACTCGCTCTCCGGCGTCTTCCGCGGCTCGATCCTGCAGTCCGCGACCCCGGACCACCTGCGCGGCCGGCTGCAGGGCGTGTTCGTCGTCGTGGCGGCGGGCGGGCCGCGCCTGGGCGAGCTGCTCACCGGCGGCGCCTCCGTGGGCCTGGGGGAGGGGCCGACCCTGCTGGCCGGCGGTGTGCTGTGCATGCTCGGCGTGACCGCGCTGATGCGGTGGGAGCCCGGCTTCCTGCGCTACGACGCGCGGAACCCCACACCCTGAGCGGGCGCGGGGTTCCGTGGCGGGAGGCTGCGAGCCCGCGACCGCCGAGGAGCGCCGAGCCAGACGTTTCTGCCCGTGAGCCAGATGATTCTGCTGCAGATCGGGCCGCGAAACCGCCGAAACGTCTGGCTCGCGGCAGCCTGAGCCGCCGTCCACGGGAGCCACCACGACGACGGCGGCCGGCGGGTCAGCGGTCGCGGTCGGCCTGGAGCGTGGCCGGCACCGCGCCGCCCAGGCGCGTCCAGTGGCGGACGAGGTCCTCGTCCGGGGCCGCCTGGAGCGTCTCGCGGGCCGCCTCCTCCGCCTTCTTGATGCGGCGCTCCAGATCCTGGTCCGCGCCCTCGTAGGCGGCCGCGTGCCGGTGGGAGCGCAGCGATCCGACGTCCTCCGTGCGACGCTCCACCACCGCGAGCTGCTCGGCGATCGCGTCCTGGTTGGCGCGCTGGGCCTTCAGGTTCGCGGGGGCGAGCACCTGGGCCACGAACCCGTGGTCGAGGAGGAGGCCGCGCGGGGCGGCGATGCCGTGACGCAGCGCGAGGTCCACATGGTCCTCGAAGGTCAGGAGCATGGCGGCCTTGGTGAACTTCAGGTCGTCGACCGGGCGGCCGTCCACGCGGGCCCGGGCCCGCGCCCGGCCGATCGTGGTGTCGGCGGACCACACGGCCCCGCGAGGGTCGATCAGGTACAGCATGGGGACTCCTGGTGGGCTCGGAGGGGAGACGGCGTGCGGATCAGCGGAAGTTCACGAACTTCCGGTCTCGCATTGGACGTTACCGGATACCCATGAATTCCGCATGATTCTGCGGATCCTCCTATTGGTTCGTGTGGGGCCGTATGGACGGGATTCAACCGTCTTGCGGACTCCCTGCGGACTGAAACCGAAGGAGAACACCATGATTGCCGTCACCAACAACACCGCACGCGCTGACCTGCTGACGTAGGTGAGGCCCCTCCGACCGAAGTCGGAGGGGCCTCTCGGCGCTGGTGGGTCTCAGGGCGTAAGGATCCCCCTCGCCACCATCGTTTCCGTTGTCCCGTGACCGCTGTACTAGGCATCGGGCGGTGACGTTGACGCCGGTCTGTCAGCCGGTGATCTGCTCGATCTTCAGCCGTTGAAGCACCGCGTGCGTCTTCTCGTGCAGTCCGGTGATCCGGAGTCTGCGTCCGACGCGGTGCGGGTCCAGCGGCGAGGCGGTGATCTCGGCTTGGTCGTCGATCTTGAACGGCCCAGCTCCCACGGGTACGTGGAGGAAGGCAGCCTGGATCGTGTAGATGGCTCCGGCGACGGCGGAGGTCTCCGCAGCCGGGGCCGTGATCTGCACCCGTGCCTTCCCCTCCCAGACGGTGGCCTCCGGGAAGGTGACCACACCCGTGTCGGGATCGGTGACGGGCTTGCCGCCGGCGCGGGTGACGCGGATCCGGTCCGTGAGCGTGCGCTCGGCGGCGCGGCGTCCGGCGAGGGTTGCGGCCACGGCGTCCATCACAGGGCCCGCTTCCGGTACATGTTCAGCACCGCCAGCTCCGGCAGCGTGAAGCCGTCCAGGGTGGCGAACGTCTGGGAGAAGTCGTCCACCTGGATCCGGCGCGCCTGGTCGGGGTTCACCACCAGGCGGGCCGTGGCCGTGGTCAGGACGGCCTCCAGATCGTCGTTCGGGTCGTTGTCCGTGTAGAAGCCGTTGCCGCGCGTGTAGGCCCGGACGAAGGCCGTCACGACGGGCAGGTGGTGACCGGCCAGCGTCGCCAGCTCGGTGTCATCACCTCGACCGAGGAACTCAGCGATTCGCTGGCCGGTCAGCATCTCAGGCCCCGGCCACGGCGGACTTCAGGACGACGACGCCCTCGGGGCGCAGGAGGCCCAGGTCGTAGCGGGCGGTGACGCGGATGGCCTGCTCGTCGAACTCGGCATAGCGCTGGTCCAGGATCTTCACCGTGGGGTTCGTGTCGCGGGCCACGGCCACCTCGGCCATGTTCGCCAGGACGGCGGTGCCGGCGGGCAGCTTGTTCGTCACGGTGACGGGGACGCCGAACAGTCGGTGCGTGGCGTCCGTGGTCAGGTCGGACTCCAGGACGTACTTGCCGGAGGTGTCCTTGATCTTGCGGACGGAGAAGAAGTCCGCGCCGGAGAGGAACCAGCGGTTGGGGGCGACCTCGGCGGCGTGGGCCAGGGCCAGGGCGTCCAGGAGGGAGTCGGGCTCGGAGGCGTCCAGGACGGCGGTCTGGACGCCGGGCTGGTTCACGATGCCGGTCACGGAGCCGTCCGCGCCGTCGCCGGTCAGGAAGGCGTCGTCGATCTTGCGGGCCACGTCGGAGACCAGGCGCTCCTTCAGGACGGAGTCCAGGCCGATGACGGACTGGCGCAGCAGCTCGTTGGTGAACCGGATCAGGGTCTTCACGGACTTCCGGTTGGTCGGCATCAGCGTGACCTCGTCGAAGTCCACGTCGTGCTCGGGGATCAGCTCGCCCTCACCGATCCAGGAGGGCTCGGTGGAGGACACCAGCTTGGGGATCCGCAGCGGGGAGGCGGTGTCGAAGATGCGGGGGCCGGCGGCGAGGACGACGGACGCGGCCTCCAGCGGCTGGATCAGGATGCGGGCGACCTGCTCCTGGAGCAGCTCGGGGTTCGTGGCGGTGGTCTCAACCATGATGGGTGTCCTTTCGGGGACGGAGGGAGATGGATCTCGACCTCGACGTCACCAGGACGGCAGAGAGGGCCGGCCACCAGGGCCGACCCTCTCAGTATACCCCTAGGGGGTATTTTCGACCAGTAGGGCCTATCGCTTGCCCAGCGAGTCAGCGATCTCCTGGAGCACCGCCTCCAGGGACTCGATCTGCTCCGAGTCCACCATGCCCCAGCTGCCGTGCTTCGGGTTCGCGTAGGGCTCGCCTGACTCCTCCCGCGTCTGTCCGTAGACGGCCTCGCGGATGTAGTACAGGTTCTCGTTCATCCGCTCTAGGTGGCGGATGATGCTCTCGTTCTGGGCGTACAGATCGTTCAGCGTTGCGTCCGGCTCTTTCACCGTGGCCCCTTTCAGGCTCGTGACCGGAGAAGTCCGGCCAGGTCCACGGTAGCACCGGAGCTGGTGGCACCCTGGCCCACGTCCCCACGGGGCCGGCGTGCGGCCAGGTGGGGCTTGGAAGTCAGGAGGGCCTCCACAGCGGCCTCCAGGGCCTCGGGATCCTCCAGGTGGTCCTCGGAGAACTCCAGGTCCGTGGGATCCGCCAGGCGTCCCGTGGCCGTCACCAGGGCGGTGTGCAGGCGGTGGGCCAGATCGTCGGCGCGCTGGGCCCGCTGACGGTACTTGCCGTTCTCCTGGCGCAGCTTCTCCACGTAGTCGCGGGAGAAGGTGTCCGCTTCGGCCTCGGCGGGGGCAGGTGCTTCCTTGTGAAGCACCTCGGCGGTGTCCTCGGTGGTGTGGTCCTCGGCGTCCTCGCGGGCCGTGGAGGCCGGAGTGCCGGGGAGGATCTCCTCGGGGTCGCCGTTGGCATCGGTCATCTGGGGGGCGGCGTGCTCGGTCATCGTGCGGTCCTCTCGGGGTTGTGCTTCTTGGTGTTGGACAGGGCGTTGCGGCGGCGCTCGATCTTGGCGGTGTAGCCGGTCGAAGGGACGCCGGGGATCATGGTGGGGATCTGCGTGCAGGTGCAGCCCTTGTGGTGGGGCATCGGATGGTTCTTCGGCCAGACGCGCCCGTCCCGGTACCACCAGCGGCACAGCTGGCACGGGTCGGCGTCCATGCCCCGGACCCATCCCTCGACGGCGGGCTGAGCGGCCAGGGCCTTGGAGTGCGCCCGCGCTGCCTGGCCGATGGGCTCCAGGCGGGCGATCCGCTGGACGCGCATGAGCATGTCGGCCTCGGTGGTCGGGGTGTTCAGGATCTTCCTGATGGCCCGGCGCAGGATCGTGCCTCCGGAGCGCTGGGTGACTCCGATGGCCGGCACCGCCTCCCCGGTTTCCAGGCTCAGCGTCGCGGCCAGGGAGGCGTCGGCCAGGGCCGTGGCCTTCACATTGGCCTTGGCGATCAGGGAGGCCATGGTGCCGATGGCCTCGGTCTTGGAGATCTGGCCGGCCTTCCACAGACGGAGGATCTCGGTCGCCTTGGCCTCGGTCCGGGCACCGAGGGCCACCACCTTCTCCGTGTAGCTCACTGGGCCAGCTCCGTCAGGTCGATCCCGGCGGCGTCCAGGGCCTCGGCCTGGCGGGTCTGGCGGATCCCGGTGATCTCGTCGTCGGAGTAGCCGAGGCGGGCCAGGGTGGTGGAGGCGGGCAGCAGGCCGGCGGAGTACAGCTTGACGGCGGCGTCGGCCTCCTGGGCGACAGAGCGCGTGGTGGTGTCGGCCCAGTGGACGCGCACGTCCAGGTTCAGCGGGTCCAGGCCGGTCCGGACGGCCACCATCAGGCGTGCCACGTCCTCCCACGCCCGTCCGAGCTGAGCCTGGCGGGCGGCGGCGCGTGCGGCCAGGGAGGCCTCGGCGGCGCGCATGGAGTCCGCCGACGTGGGCGCGTCCGTCAGGATCCCGATGTAGTGGGCCGGCAGGCCGGAGACCGCCATGATCTGGCCCAGGACGACGCGGACGGAGGCCTCATAGGAGGACAGGTCCGCCGCCTGCAGCTGACCGAACTTCGTCTCCGGGGCCTCCGAGACCATCATCCGGTGATCCTCGGAAATCGGGTTCACGGCGTTGCCGTCCTCGTCCTCGACCAGCTCCAGGCCCGTGGCCCAGCGGCGAGGCCGGGCGAAGAACTCGGAGCTGACCATCATGTCGGCCAGCAGCTTGTTCAGCGCGTCCACCAGGGGGATCAGGTCCGTCATCTCGGAGACACCGTCGTCCAGGAGCCGGTCACTGTTGCGCAGCGCCACCACGGGCACCATGCCCAGCGGGTTCTCCAGCACCTCCACCGTGGCGAACTGGCCGAAGGTGACCGCGCCCGTGTGCTGGGCGCGCAGCCGCGTGATCTTGTCCGCCTCGTACAGCACGGCCTCCGTGGTGGTGCCCGTTTCCCATCGCTTCAGTGCCGCGGTGATCCGGCGCGTGCCGGGGTCTCGCAGGACGGCGACCTGGCGGGCGGACTCGACGGAGACGCTCGGGGCACCGGACGGGTCGGCCCACACGATGACGTAGGAGGCTCCCAGGGTCAGGGCCTCGCGGTGGGCCACGGTGGAGGTCTGGTCCAGGTCGTTGGAGATCCAGTCGGTCCAGAGCTGGGCGTCGGGCTGGCCGTCGCGGGAGAAGCCGATGACGCGCAGCCGCTCGGCCAGGGACGTCACGGCCAGGCGAGGGATGTTCGCGGAGATCCGCGTCATGCGATTCCCGAGGGCCTTGGAGGCCTCGGGGGAGAGGAAGGCCAGGGCCTGGTCGCCGGCGTAGTAGCGGTCCAGCTCGGTGAAGCGGGCGGTGGGGGCGTCCAGGGTCTGCAGCAGGGTGTTCAGTACGGGGTTGGGGTTCATGGTGTCCTCCATCAGAAGCCGACAACGCGGCGCTTGTTGGTCTTGGCGTGATGCCATGCAGCCCGGTCCAGGGCCACGATTGCCGCCACGGCGGCGTCGATCTTGCGGGGGCTGTTCCTCTTGTCCTTGGTCACGAGATCTCCCTGAGCGGTGGACTTGGCCACGGCGTGCGCGAAGTGCGCCGCCATGCGCTCGTCCCCGTCGTGCGAGAGCGTCTTGGTCATCACGGCCTGGTACATGCGGTCCGTGGCCGGGGCCATGCGTCCGGCGTGCGCGGTGTTCCACTCGATGACGCGACGCTCGCCGTGGACCTTGGCCAGCTCCTCGATCTCCGAGCGCCACCCCCACGGGTCGAACGCGCACTCCAGCACGTCGAACTTCTGGAAGGCGGTGTTGATCGTGGCGATCACCTCGGAGCGAGGCACGCGCCAGCGCAGGTCGCCGGGGTTCTGCCAGAGACCTTCGACCCAGACGTGGGGGTCCGGGCCCACGGTGCAGCCGATCAGGGCCGTGGAGTCGCCCGAGGCGGACCCGTCGAAGCTCAGCACCACCTTCCCGGTGATCTCCCGCTCCGGAGCGGCCAGGGCCTCCCAGGCTCCGAAGGGCAGCCATGAGTCCACACCCTTGGCCCACTGGCCCAGGCGCAGCTGACGGAACACGGGCTCGCGCAGCGTCTTGCGGACCGCCTCGATGGCGTCTTCGGCCAGGAACGGGGGAGTGCAGGCCAGGGCGGGGTTGGCGATCTTCCAGGCGTCCCGGTCCGTGGTTGCGCAGCCCTCCGGGGCCGCGTACTCCTTGAAGTAGAACTGGTGGTCCTCGCCGGAGCGCCCGTGCTTCACCAGCGCCCACATGATGCTGTCCTCGGTGGAGGCCGGCGTGGAGATGGCCAGGGTCAGGGACTCCTCGCGCTTGCCGGCGGCGGACGTGGCCGCGCTCCAGACTTCCTCCGTGACGACGTGCAGCTCGTCCACCACCAGGAGCGACGGATCGTAGCCCTGCAGCGCGCCATACTCGGCGGGCAGCGGGATCAGGTTCGCGTCGTTGTGGGGGACGTGCAGGCGGTCCTTGTAGATCTGCACCCGCTCGGCCAGCTCCGGGTTCAGCTCCACCATCCGCCGGGCCAGGTTCATTGTGATGTTGGCCTGGCGCTGGTCCGTGGCGACCACCAGCACCTCGGCGGACGGCGGGCCCACGAACAGCTCGGCAAGGCCTAGCATGGCCGCGAAGGCCGTCTTGCCGTTGCCTCGGGGCAGGGACACCAGGGCGGTCCTGATGCCGGGCGCGAAGGCTCCCTGGAGGATCTCGCGCTGGAACGGGCGCAGCTTCACCGGCTTGCCCGCCCCGTGGCCGCGAGGAACCAGCAGGTACTCGCGGATGAACCGTTCGCGGCGCTTCGCACGGTCCTTCGGCCAGCCCTTGAAGTCCAGCGGCGGGGCTGTCACCGCCTTCTTGGGGCCCATCGCCATGTCAGTCCACCTCCTCTGTTGAGAACGAATCGCAGTCGGTTGGAAACTTTGCCTTGGCCCCGCGGTCTAGAACGTCTTCAGCGACCCCTTCCCCCCAGGTCTTGCGCCACTGATCGGACGCCTTCTCACCGCGTGCGGCTCCCCTCTCGGAGTTGCAGCGGCGGCAGACCACGGAGATGTCGCGGAGCCTGATGACCTTGCCTGCGGCCTTGCGCTTCCACGCCTCGACGGAGTGGTCGGCGGTGAGGTCTTCGGGGGATCCGCAGTCCTCGCAGAAGGGCTGGAGCCGGCGGGCTCGGGCGGAGAGCTTCTGCCAGGCGTAGTCGTAGCCCAGCTCGTTGGCTCCGGCCTTGGGTGTGCGCTGGAGCTGGTGCTCCCCACAGCGGGCCTGGAGGGAGAGTTCTCCGCAGGTGATGCAGGGGCGCAGGAGGTCACTCATTGCTCGCGGCCTTCCACTGGAGGTCTGTCACATCTGTCACATGTGTCACTTCCGAGGGGATCAGTTCCTCCGTAGTGACACTTGTGACACTTGTGACAGGCCCATAGAGACCACGCTTCATCCGTGCGACGCGGCCTTCCTTGTGCGCCCGCGTCAGGTACTGCCGCACCGTGTCGGGCGGGACGTTGGGCATCAGCACGGCCACGTCGGCGGGCTTGATCCCTTCCTCGTGGTTGGACACGATCTCGATCAGCTCGCCCATGGTGTCGCCCACGCCTCCGGTGATGACGCGCAGGGCAGCCTTCTCGGATGCCTGGTGGAGTCCGGAGCCGTCGATGCTCCAGGCCCCCTCGTTCAGCTGCACCGCGTAGCTTCCCTCCCCGGTCTCGCGGCCCGTGGCGTGGAGAGTTGCCTCCCCGGTGCCGCGTGAGCGGGACAGGATCAGGATGGTGTCAGCGGCTCCGGCGAGACCTTGGGATCCGGAGACGGAGTCCACGTAGTCATCGGCCGCCGCCTTGCGGGTGTGGTGCAGGGCGAGGATGGAGGATCCGGGCACAGCGTCGGCCAGGCCCTTCAGCGCCGCCATCTGCTGGTAGTCGTGGCCGTAGGCGTCGTTGCCGCCGTAGGTGCCCGTGATCTTCTTCAGCACGTCCACGATGACCAGGGGTCGCGCGTGGGCGTTCCTCTCCATGAAGGTCTGAATGGTGAGGATGGCCGGGGCGATCAGCTCCGTCATGAAGTGGAGGGTGGAGGGCCAGGTGGTCACCCCCAGCTTCTCCATGCGGGACTTCAGCCGGCGCGGTCCGTCCTCCAGCGCCAGGTACAGGACAGGGCGGCGGTCCACCTGGATCGTCCCCAGCGCCCGGCCTCCGTCAGCGGCGGCGAGGGCGATGCCGAGGGCCATCCAGCTCTTGCCGAGCTTGGGCCCGCCGACCAGGAGCGTGAGGCCCTCGGGGATGAGCCCGGGGACCACGTACTCCAGCGGGGGGAAGTGCTGGTTCTCCAGCGACGCGGCGGTGAAGACGGTGTCCAGGGGATCAGGCAGCGCGGGGTTCACGGACGGCCACCTCCTGACGGGACGCGGCGTACCAGTCGCGGAAGCGGATCACGGAGCGCTGGTGTGCGGCCTCGTGGCCGTCCCAGTCCCCGAACATGCGCTTGACGGAGTCCACGATGGCGGGGTGCGCGGAGCCCTCGGAGGCTCCGGCGAGGCGTCCGTCAGAGAAGCCGGCGGCGTGTCCCTGGGCGTACCCGAGGGCGTAGCCGTGCGACCAGTCGGAGCAGTGTGTGCAGGTGGGGGAGGTTGACGCAGCGGTGGTGGTCAAGGGGTCTCCGGTAGTCTCGAAGGGTCCAGCTGCTTGCAAGGTGGTGGACGCGGAAGCTCGGCGAGTTCTTGGCGGAATGGGCCGGGCTTTCGTCATGTCCGGGGAGGGGTCTCATTCGTCGTCCCCCTCCTCGAAGGCGGCGGTGATCCATGCCTCCACGTCGGATCGCCGGTACATCAGACGGCCTCCGATCTTGGCGACCTTGGGGCCGGTGCCCTTGTGGCGGTACCAGCGGAGGGTCGCCTCCGGGATCCGCGTGTACGCGGACACCTCGTCGATCAGCATCAGGTCGTAGTTGCTTGTGGTGGTCATCAGCGGGGTGGTCACGGAAGCCTCCGTAGTCGTCGGGCGGTCCAACACTGTGTTGTACCGATCTAACACTGGCGAGACTAAACACGGACCGTGTTGACTGTCAAGTCTGATCTGTGGGACTGTTGGCGCATGTCGAACGAAGTTGGCCCGCTCGGGGCGGAAGACGAAGAGAGGTTCGTGGCCTCGATGAAGAGGCTCCGAGAGGAGAACGGCTGGTCACAGGGAGAAATGGCGCGGCGGATGACCGACGCAGGCTGGCCCGGCTTCCATCAGACGACGATCTCTCGACTGGAGAAGGGGGAGCGCCCCGTTCGCTTGGGTGAGGCACGCGGTATCGCTCAAGTGCTCGGAACCCTGGTGGGGCAGATGATTCTTCCTACGGAAGAGGCCCGTTCCCTCCGGAATCTAGAACTCGAATGGCAGGAACTGAAGTCCGCCACGAAGAACCTGGAACTCTCCATTCACCACTTCGAGGTGGCGCGCCAGGCGCTCCAGTACGAGTTGAGCCAGTGGGACGACAGCTTGCTCGATGACGAGAACATTGACGAGGGCATTCGCGAGCGCGCAAAGCGGTTCGTGAACATGAGTCGCCGTGACGTAAAAGTAAGCGTGGTCGATGTGCTGAACGAGTACATGGAGTACACCAATGACAGAGTCGTGTGGGGCGGTGATGGGGATGGCCAGCATCAAGAAGCGCCCTGACGGCATCTGGCGCGCCCGCTACCGGGATGAGGCCGGCAAGGAGCACGCCCGGCACTTCAAGCGCAAGGTGGACGCGCAGGACTGGTTGAACGAGGTCACGGCGTCCGTCGTCACGGGCCGCTACGTGGATCCCGGTGCCGGCAAGGTCACCTTCTCGGCCTGGTTCTCGACGTGGTCCGATGAGCAGATCTGGACGGAAGGGACGCGCAGCTCGGCGGCGTCCGCGATGAAGCATGTCCCTTTCGGTGACGTGCCCCTGGGCAAGCTCCGGACTCGTCACGTCCAGCTGTGGATCAAGGAGATGGTGGACGCCGGCCTCTCGCCGGCCACGATCCGGAATCGCTTCAACTTCACGCGGATGGCGCTCCGAGGGGCGGTCCGGGATCGGCGGATCGCGGAGAATCCCTCCGACAGCGTCACCCTGCCGCGTGCCCGCCGTGCCGAGGCTCAGATGGTGCTTCCCACCTCCGAGCAAGTGGGCCGGGCGGTTCAGGAAGCGCCGCCGATGTTCCGGGCCTACCTCGGCTTGTGCGCGTTCGCCGGGCTACGGCTCGGGGAGGCCTCGGGGATCCAGGTGGGCGACGTGGACTTCCTGCGACGCACCGTCCGGGTCTCCCGGCAGGTCCAGGGCTCGAACAAGGCCACGACGACGGTGGTGCTGCCCAAGCATGGCTCCGAGCGGGAGATCTTCATCCCCGAGGCCCTCGTGGAGATGCTGGCCCGCCACGTCCAGGAGATCGGCACCTACGGGCAGGAGCGCTGGATCTTCCAGACGGGCGGGGCGCTGTGGCACCGGGGGATCGCCGGTCACCACTGGAGGCAGCTCCGAGGCCGCGTCGGCATGGAGGCGAACACCTTGCACGACTTCCGCCACTACTACGCCTCTGGCCTGATCGCCAGCGGGTGCGATGTGGTCACGGTCCAGCGGGCCCTCGGGCACGCCTCGGCCACCATCACGTTGGGCACCTACGCGCACTTGTGGCCCTCGGCGGAGGACAAGACGCGCCAGGCCGCAACGGGTCTGATGCAGGAGGCCGGCTTGGCTCCTGCGGACTCCCTGCGGACTGACGCCCTGAAAATCGTTGCTGACTAGGGGTTATGCCTCTAGGTCAGCGGAAGTTCACGAACTGCAGGTCCGCGTCCTCGAAGTCCTTGAGCATCGCGATGACCGACTGCAGGTCGTCGCGGGACTTGGAGGACACGCGCAGCTCGTCCCCCTGGATCTGGGCCTTGACGGACTTGGGGCCCTCGTCGCGGATCAGCTTGGTGATCTTCTTCGCGGTGGGCTGGTCGATGCCCTCCTTCATGGTCGCCTCGATGCGGTACTCCTTGCCGGAGGCGAACGGGGCGCCGGCGTCGAGGGACTTGAGGGAGATGCCGCGCTTGACGAGCTTGGACTCGAACACGTCCTTGACGGCCTTGACGCGCTCCTCGGAGGAGGCCTTCATGAGGATCTTCTCGCCGGAGAAGTCGATCTCGGCGCCGACGCCCTTGAAGTCGTAGCGCTGGGCGATCTCCTTCTGCGCCTGGTTCAGGGCGTTGGACACCTCCTGGCTGTCCACCTTGCTGACGACGTCGAACGTGGAATCGCTGGCCACGGGTGCTCTCCTTCAGGGTCTGCGGACGGGGCGCGCCCGTCGTCGACGGCCACTGCGGGGCCGCGCGGAGCGCTCTGCGGGCCAGCCTACCGGGGACGACGGACGCGGTCCCGGGCCGATTGGCGGCGTGGCGCGGAGATGCTGTACAGTGGACTCTCGCCCGACCGGTGCGGTCGTCCTCGAGACGTCCGGCAGCCGCCGGGTGGCAGGGCAGATTTCCCGAGCGGCCAAAGGGGGCTGACTGTAAATCAGCTGGCACTGCCTTCACTGGTTCGAATCCAGTATCTGCCACCGGAACGAAGACCCCGGGACCGTACGGTCCCGGGGTCTTCTGCCGTCCGGGGCCGTGGCACACCCCGCGTCCCCGCCCCGGGAGGTGGCGGCCTCCCGCCAGGCGACGTAGCCTGCCTGTGGTCCGTGTCACACCCGATGCCCTCCGCGGTCCGGCGGCGGCACGGCCGTGCATCGTGACGCCGTGCGGCGTCGCCCGACCGTCCGCGAGGAGCGCCCGATGACCGAGTCCACCGCCCCCGAGTCCTTCACCCAGGGACCGACCGACGTCGAGCTGCTCGAGCAGACCCTGGCCCAGAACCTCGACGACACCGCCCGCCGGTTCGCCGACCGCGCTGCCCTCCTGGAGTGTGGACCGGACGGGGACCCTGCCACCGGACGCACCTGGACCTACGGGCAGCTGCGGGAGGAGTCCGTGACGGTGGCCAAGGCGCTCATGGCTGCGGGCTACGAGGCGGGGGACCGGATCGGGATGTGGAGCCCCAACGTCGCCGAGTGGGTCTCGCTGCTCTACGGCGCGGCACGCGCCGGCGTCATCCTCGTGAACCTCAACCCGGCGTACCGCGCCCACGAGCTGACGTACGTGGTCGAGCAGTGCGACATGCGCGGGCTGGTGGTGGCCTGCGCGGACGCACGCATGGACCCGCCCGCCACCGCGCGGGCCGTGACCCGTGAGTCGGCGCCGCACCTGCGGCAGCTGATCATGCTGCCGGCCGGGAGCGGCGAGGACGCCTACGCCCACGTGCAGGACGGTGACGTGGCCGGCCGGCACGCCGCCGATCCCGTGGCCGAGGGCACGTGGGCCGCCTTCCTGGCCGGGGCCGCGCGGGTCTCGGACGAGGACCTGGCCGCGCGCGAGGCCGCCACCCGGCCGGCGGACCCCGTGAACCTGCAGTACACCTCGGGCACCACCGGCTTCCCCAAGGGCGTCACGCTGACGCATCGCAACGTGCTGAACAACGGCTTCCACATCGGCGAGCTGCTGGGCTACACGGAGGAGGACACCGTGGTGATCCCGGTGCCGTTCTTCCACTGCTTCGGCATGGTGATCGGCGTGATCGCCACCGTCTCCCATGGCTCGCTCGCCGTCATCCCGGCGCGCAGCTTCGAGCCGGTCTCGGCGCTGCGGGCCGTGGCCGCCACCGGCGCGACGAGCCTGTACGGCGTGCCGGCGATGTTCATCGCCATGCTCGCCCGGCCCGAGGCGGACGAGCTGGACCTGACGACGCTGCGCACCGGCGTGATGGCCGGCTCCACGTGCCCCGTCGAGGTGATGAAGAAGGTCATCGACCGGTTCCACATGTCCGAGGTCGCCATCTGCTACGGCATGACGGAGACCGCGCCCGTGTCCACCATGACCCGCCGCGACGACTCCCTGGAGGTGCGCACCCAGACCGTCGGCCGCACCATGCCCCACGTGGAGACGAAGATCGTGGACCCCGCCACCGGTGAGGTCGTCCCGCGCGGGGCCACGGGCGAGCTGTGCACCCGCGGCTACTCCGTGATGCTCGGCTACTGGGACGCCCCCGAGAAGACCGCCGAGGTGCTGGACGCCGACGGCTGGATGCACTCCGGCGACCTCGCCTCCATGGACGAGGACGGCTCCGTGCGCATCGAGGGCCGCATCAAGGACCTCGTGATCCGCGGCGGCGAGAACATCTCCCCGCGCGAGGTGGAGGAGTTCCTCTACACCCACCCGGACATCCAGGACGTCCAGGTGGTGGGCGTGCCGGACGAGAAGTACGGCGAGCAGCTCATGGCCTGCGTGATCATGAAGGACGGCGTCGAGCCGCTCACCGTGGACGCCGTCCGCGAGTTCGCCACGGGCCGGATCGCGCACTTCAAGATCCCGGCCTACGTCCGCGTGCTCGACGCCTTCCCCATGACCGTCTCCGGCAAGGTCCGCAAGGTCGAGCTGCGCGAAGAGGGCGCGAAGGTCGTCCAGGCCCAGGCCCAGGCCCACGCCCAGGGTGCGGGCTGACGACGACCGTCACCCTCAGGCGGCGGGCAGCGGGAACACGTCCCAGATGGTGCAGACCGCCTCGGGGGCGGCGCCCAGGATCGTGGCACGGTACGTGGTCGACCACGCCCGCGGGTCGGCGTCGCGCAGGCGCCACGTGCCGTCCGCGAGCACCGCGTCCACGAACGCGGAGGTGTCGGCGGGGCTGCCGTCCTCGTGGACCAGGGGGCCGCGACGCAGGGCTTCACCCAGGTCGCCCGCTCGGCCGACGGCGTAGAGCGCGGTCTCGTCCGTGTCCAGCACGAGGCCGCAGTCCTCCTCGAAGGCGGTGATCCAGGCCATCGCGTGCCGCATGGCCTCGTCCGGGTCGGGGTGGCGGGTCACGATGAGCACGGAGCCGCGCTCGCCCGGACGCAGGGAGCCGGGCGTGCCGGGGCCGTGCGGGTCGGGTTCGCGCGGGGCGGCGGCGGTGTGCGGGCGGGGCTCGAAGGCGGTGGTCATGGCGGTCTCCTCCCGGGTGGGGACTCATCAGGGTCCCGGCGGCGCCGCACCGGTCGGAGCGGCATCGCCCACGCTAGGAACCCGGGGCGGGCGGCCGGCCGGACCCGGCCGGGGCTGGGGAGGACACGCCGGGAGCAGCGGCCTGTGCAGGAGCGGAGGGGTCGCGCGGACGCGCCGGCACGGCCTCGGCCGGCCCGGCGTCGCGTCAGTGGGCGCGGTGGTCGGCCGGGGCGAGCTTGGGCCCGAACGCCTGCTTGCGCTCTCCGGAGAGCCCGATCATCCGCACCACCCGCTGCCGGTGCCCGGCCCATGGCGCGAGCAGGCGGAGCATCCCGGCGTCGTCGGTCCGGCGTCCCGTGAGGACCTGCCCCACGTACTGCGCCAGGTGGTAGTCGCCCACGGAGACGAGGTCCGCCGCCCCGTGGCTGCGCTGCAGCGCCTCGGCCGTGGTCCACGGCCCGATCCCGGGCACCGACTCCAGGCGCCGGGCCAGCGCGGCCACCCCGGCCGTGTCCCCGGGGGCGACCGCGTCGCCGAGCCGGTCGATGCTCGCGGCCCGCCGGGCGACCTCCAGCATGGTCCGCGACTGGGAGGGCTGCACCCGGGCCCGCGCATGCCAGTCCCACGAGGGGATCCGCAGGACGGCGGCCGGGGTCGGCGGCGGCAGCATCCCCGGCGGCACCGGGCCGGGGGCGGGCCCGTCGTCGTCGATCCGGGCGGCCAGCCGCACGAGGGTGCGCCAGCCGTGCCGCGCCTGGTCGTGGGTGACCTTCTGCTCGAGCACGGCGGTGAGCAGCTGCCGGGACAGCGCGCCCGCCGCTGGCAGCCGCAGCCCGGCCCGCATCCGCCGCGCCTCGCGCACGTGCGGCGGCAGCGCGGGCGCGCCGGAGTCCGGCCGCAGCAGGGCGTCGAAGGCGTCCCAGCCGTCGTCGTGCAGGCCGAGCAGGCGTTCCACGCCGGCGACGGCGGCGCTCGCGCCCGCGCCCCACGCGCGGGCCGTCACCGCGGTGCCGCCCCCTGCGGCCTCCCGGACGCCGGAGACCAGCAACGACGTCGGCCGGCCCGGGCCGCCCGACGCCACGTCCGGGGCGGGGGAGCGCAGAGTGAGCCAGACGCCCTGCGGTGTGGCGCGGACCGTGGGGTCGGCCGCACCGCGCTGCAGGGGGCGCAGGGTGAGCGCGACGTCCACGGGGACGGGCACGCGCACGCGGCGCTCGGCGTCCGGGGCGGTCATGCCCGCACCGTACACCCGGGCCCGGACAGGACGACGTCGGCCGTGACGGCGCGCACGCCGGGCGTTGCCCCGCGTGTCCGGAGCCCTCCTTCGGCGTCCGGCCCCTGGCGTAGCGTGGGGTGCGTGAGTGAAAAGACCCCCGCGCCCACCCCTGCGCAGCCCATGCAGTACGCCGAGAACGTCCTCGAGCTGATCGGGCACACCCCGCTCGTGAAGCTGCACTCCGTGACGGAGGGCATCGAGGCCACCGTCCTGGTGAAGGTCGAGTACCTGAACCCCGGCGGCTCCGTGAAGGACCGCATCGCGCTGAAGATGATCGAGGAGGCCGAGCGCGAGGGCCTGCTCGGCCCGGGCGGCACCGTCGTGGAGCCCACCTCGGGCAACACGGGCGTGGGGCTGGCCCTGGTCTCGCAGCTCAAGGGCTACCGCACCGTGTTCGTCACCCCGGACAAGGTGGGTCAGGAGAAGCGGGACGTGCTCAGCGCGTACGGCGCCGAGCTCGTCGTCACGCCCACCGCCGTGGACCCGACGTCCGAGGAGTCCTACTACGGGGTCGCCGACCGCCTCGTGCGGGAGATCCCCGGGGCCTATCAGCCCAACCAGTTCTTCAACCCCGCCGCCCCGGCCTCCCACTACGAGACCACCGGCCCCGAGATCTGGGAGGACACGGCCGGCCGCGTCACCCACGTCGTGATGGGCGCCGGCACGGGCGGCACCATCACGGGCACCGGCCGCTACCTCAAGGAGGTCTCGGCGGACCGCCCGTCCGGTCCGGTCCGCGTGATCGGCGCGGACCCCAGCGGCTCGGTGTACTCCGGCGGCGCCGGCCGGCCCTACTTCGTCGAGGGTGTCGGCGAGGACATGTGGGTGGACAACTACGACCCCGCGGTCCCGGACGAGGTCATCGCCGTCGAGGACGCCGAGGCCCTGGCCATGACCCGCCGCCTCGCCGCCGAGGAGGGCCTGCTCGTGGGCGGCTCCTCCGGTCTGGCCGTCGTCGCCGGCCTGCGCGCCGCCCGCGAGCTCGGCCCGGAGGACGTCATGGTGATCGTGCTGCCCGACTCGGGCCGCGGCTACCTCGCCAAGATCTTCAACGACCCGTGGATGGACGAGCGCGGCTTCGACTACGACGTCCGCGAGACCGTGCTGCCGGCGTGGGCGCGCGGGCGCACCCGCTCGGCGGTCCCGCAGATGGACGACGACGGCGCCACGGGGGCCGCCGGCGGGGCCGGCACGCCCGTCGAGGTGCTCGAGCACGCCGACGCCGAGCCGGCGACCCGCGCGGGCGCCCCCGCCGAGGCCGACCGCTGGTCCGCGACGGCGGGGGAGCTGCTGACCGAGAAGGCCGACCTGTTCCCGGGCTCCGTGCCCACCCTCGTCACCGCGGCCCCGACCACCTCGGTGGCGGACGCCGTGGCGACCATGAACCGGTACGGCGTCGACGCCCTGCCCGTGATCCTCGAGCCCCGGCACGACCTGCGGATCGGCGAGGTCCGCGGCACCGTCTCCTCCGCCGCGCTCGCGGACGCCCTCGCTGAGGGGCGGGCCACCGCGCAGACCCCCGTGGCCGACGTCATGGGCCCCGTGCTGCCCTGCCTGGGGGCGCGCACCCCGCTGCGCGCCGTGGCCCGGCGCCTCGCCCAGGACCCCGTGCTGCTGGTGCTCGAGGCCGGCCGCGTCCAGGGCGTCGTCACCCTGCACGACGTCCTCGCCCACGTCACCGCCTGAGGCCGGCCGCACCGGCCGCGCCCGCCCCACCCGACCCGATCTCTCCGAGGAGGCTCCCGAGATGACCGAGCAGAACGTCCACGAGGACCCGCACGCCACCACCCCCGACACCGGCGCCGAAGACGCCGCCGCCCACCCCCAGGGGGGAGGCTTCGGCACGCGCGCCGTGCACGCGGGCCAGCACCTGGACGAGGTGTTCGGCGCCGTCGTCCCGCCGATCCACCTCTCGAGCACCTACGCGCCCACGGCCGTCGGCGAGCTGCGGCGCGGCTACGACTACGGCCGCGGCACCAACCCCACCCGGGACGCGCTGCAGGAGCAGCTGGCCGCGCTCGAGGCCGGCGTCGACGAGTCCGGCGCCCCCCGGGCCACCGGCCTCACGTTCGCCTCCGGCCTGGCCGCGGAGACCGCGCTGATCATGGGCGCGGGCCGGCCGGGCATGACGATCGTGCTCGGCAACGACGTGTACGGCGGCTCCTACCGCCTCATCTCCCGCGTGCTCGCCCCGTGGGGCGTGGAGCACGTCGTCGTGGACATGGGGGACGCCGAGCAGGTCGCCGCCGCCGTCGAGCGCGCCGCCGCCGCGGGGCCGGTCATGGTGTGGCTGGAGACCCCGTCGAACCCGATGATGAAGATCTCCGACGTCGCCGCGGTCGCCGAGGCGGCCCACGCGCACGGCGCCCTGCTCGTGGTGGACAACACCTTCGCGACGCCGTACCTGCAGTCCCCGATCGCCCTCGGCGCGGACGTGGTGGTGCACTCCACCACGAAGTACATCGGCGGCCACTCGGACGTGATCGGCGGGGCGCTCGTGATCCCGGACGCCGCACTCGCCGAGCAGGTGAAGTTCCAGCAGTTCGCGGCGGGGGCCGTGAACGGGCCCATGGACGCGTACCTGACCACGCGCGGCCTCAAGACGCTCGGGGTGCGCATGGACCGTCACCAGGCCAACGCCCAGGCGGTCGCCGAGTGGCTCACCGGCCGCGCCGAGGTCTCCCAGGTGCTCTACCCGGGGCTGCCGGACCACCCCGGCCATGAGCTCGCGCAGCGGCAGATGCGCGGTTTCGGCGGCATGGTCTCGCTGCGCCTGTCCGGCGGCGCCGCGGCGGCCCGCCGCGTGGCCGAGTCGACCCGCCTGTTCCAGCTCGCCGAGTCCCTGGGCGGCATCGAGTCGCTGATGAACTACCCGGCGGAGATGACCCACGCCTCCGTGGCCGGCACCGAGCTGGCCGTGCCGGACGACCTGCTGCGCCTGTCGGTGGGCATCGAGGACGCCGAGGACCTCGTGGCGGACCTGGAGCGGGCTCTGGGCAGCCTCTGACCCGCCGACGTCCGCCAGAGGTCTAGCGCACGGGTGGGGAGCACGGGGCGGCGTAGTGTGACGGGCATGACCCTCACCGCCTTCGTCAACGCCCATGTCGTCCCCGTCGCCGCCGAGCCGTTCGACGGCGCCCTGCTCGTCGAGGACGGCCGGATCACCGCGCTCGGCCCCGACGTCGAGGCGCCCGACGGCGCCGAGGTGGTGGACTGCGAGGGGCGCTGGCTGCTGCCCGGCTTCGTGGATGCCCACGTCCACCTCGGCATGCACGCCGAGGGCGAGGTCGGTGCGACCGCGGACGTCAACGAGATGACGGACCCGGTGATGGCCGGGGTGCGGGCGATCGACGCCGTCGACCCGAACGAGCCGGGCTGGAAGGACGCCCTGGCCGGCGGGGTGACCACCGTGAACGTGAACCCCGGCTCGGGCAACCCGATCGGCGGCCAGGCGGTGGCGCTGCACACCCACGGACGCACCGTGGACGAGATGGTGCTGCGCAGTCCCTCGGGCGTGAAGTCCGCCCTCGGCGAGAACCCCAAGAACGTCTACAAGGAGAAGGGCCGCACCCCGTCCACGCGGCTGGGCACCGCCCTCGTGATCCGCGAGGCGTTCCTGCGGGCGCAGGGCTACATGGCCCGCCGCGCGGAGGCCGAGCGCGAGGACAAGCCCTTCACCCGCGACCCCCACCTCGACGCCCTCGCCCTCGTCCTGGAGCGCACGATCCCCTGGCGCCAGCACTGCCACCGCACCGACGACGTCGCCACCGCCCTGCGCCTGGCCGACGAGTTCGGCTACGACCTCGTCCTGGACCACGGCACCGAGGCGCACCCGCTGGCCGACCAGCTCGCGGCCCGCGGCGTGCCGGTGCTGATCGGCCCGCTGTTCACCACCAAGTCCAAGCCGGAGCTGCGGGGCCGCTCGATGCGCAACCCGGGCCGTCTGGCGCGGGCCGGCGTCGAGATCAGCATCATCACCGACCACCCGGTGGTGCCCATCGACTTCCTCGTCTACCAGGCGGCGCTGTCGGTGAAGGAGGGCCTGGACCGGGAGACCGCCCTGCGCGCCATCACCCTGCATCCCGCGCGCGTGCTGGGGCTGGACGACCGCATCGGCTCCCTCGAGGTGGGCAAGGATGCCGACCTGGTGCTCTGGTCCGGCGACCCGCTCGATGTCATGCAGCGGGCCCTGCGCGTGTGGATCGGCGGCCGTCAGGTCATGGAGTACGACCTCGCCACGGCCCGGCCCGTCGTCGCCTCCGCCCGTCCCGTGGAGGACTGAGCGGCGCCGCCGCCCGGCGGCGGGGGCGGGACGCGCGGGCTCAGCGCCGCACGCGCGAGCGCACGGGCGGCAGCCAGACGAGCGCGGCGCCCAGGAGCATCACGACGGCGAGGATGATCAGCAGGCCGTTGGCCCGCAGGAACGCGGGGGCGGCCAGCAGGACGGCGATGAACGTCAGGGTCCCGATCGCCGAACGACGGCGGCGCAGCAGACCGATCCAGCCCCACAGGGACGCCGCGGCCAGCAGGGCGACGGCGGTGCCCATCGTGAACTGCCCCGTCGCGCCGCCCAGCACGCCCACCGACTCCATGCCGGTGAGCGGATCGATGACGGGCTCGCCGCTGTCCTGTGCGCGGGCCCCGTTCCAGAGGAACGCGCCCGCGATGCCGATCAGCACCACGGTGACCGCGAGCCAGTAGAGGCGCGCGACCTTCAGGAGCGGGTGGACGAGGCCGGCGTCGGACTCGGCCGCGTCCCGCGCGGCCAGGTCGCGCTCGCGGTCCGCGCGGCGCCGTTCCAGGCGCTCCTCGTCCTCGGCGGTGAGGCGGGCGCGCTCGGCGCGCAGCCGTGCGTCGTCGGCCCGCTGATTCTCCCGGAAGGACTGGGCGGCGCGGCCGGCGGCCCGGCCGAGCCCGCGGGCGAGGGGGCGGTCTTCGCTGTTCTGGGGCACCTGCCGAGCCTATCGCCCCGGCCGGTGAGCGACCGGGGTGTCCGAGGGCGCAGCCCGGCCCGGGATCCGGTGGCGTAGACTGGGCGGACCGGATCCGGTCTCTCCCCCTGTGATGAATGAGCGTGGACGCGTGTGCCACGCCGGACTGCAGATGTCTGTGCAGATGTGTGTGCGGGTCACGAACGTCGTGGCCCTCGGGGGCTGCCGGGTGGACGGAATCATCTGACCCAGCTGGCCCCTGCGCCCCACGACGTCGACCCGCGACCGA
The DNA here is from genome assembly GCF_900537135.1 of Micrococcus sp. Alg238-R198. Classification (NCBI taxonomy): domain Bacteria; kingdom Bacillati; phylum Actinomycetota; class Actinomycetes; order Micrococcales; family Micrococcaceae; genus Micrococcus; species Micrococcus sp. Alg238-R198. The sequence goes on along the minus strand of NZ_UNRH01000003.1, from coordinate 138,908 downwards.
CGTCCTCCGGCGTGCGCCCGCGCATCCCCACAGGAGGACCCATGTCCGACATCCTCGATCCCCAGACCACCGCCGAGGTCGCCCCCGAGCTCGCCGAGGCGGAGCAGGAGGCCACCGGGACCGTCCCGCAGGTCGACGCCGCCGAGCCCGCCGCCCCCGAGGCTCCCGCCGAGCCGGCCGGCCCCACCTTCCTGGACCTCGGCCTGGATGCCCGCGTCCTGGCCGCCGTCGAGGACCTGGGCTACACCGCGCCCTCGCCCATCCAGGAGGCGACCATCCCCCTGCTGCTCGCGGGCCGCGACGTCGTGGGCCTGGCCCAGACCGGCACCGGCAAGACCGGCGCGTTCGCGCTGCCGGCGCTCTCCCGCCTGGCGGAGGCCTCGGACGTCAACGGGCGCGCCAACGCCCCGCAGATCCTCGCCCTGGCCCCCACGCGCGAGCTCGCGCTCCAGCTCGCCGAGGCCTTCGACGCGTACGCCAAGCATCTCGGCGACGTGTCCGTGCTGGCCGTCTACGGCGGCTCGCCCTACGGCCCCCAGCTCTCCGCGCTGCGCCGCGGCGCCCAGGTCGTCGTCGGCACGCCGGGCCGCGTGATCGACCACCTCGAGCGCGGCTCGCTGGACCTCTCCGACCTGCAGACCCTCGTGCTGGACGAGGCGGACGAGATGCTGCGCATGGGCTTCGCGGAGGAGGTGGACCGCATCCTCGCCTCCACCCCGGACACGAAGCAGACCGCGCTGTTCTCCGCCACCATGCCCCCGGCCATCCGCCGCATCTCCGCCCAGTACCTGAACGCCCCGGAGGAGGTGGCCGTCGCCCGTCAGTCGACGACGTCCGCCACGATCCGCCAGCGCTACCTGCAGGTGGGTCACCAGTGGAAGTTCGAGGCCCTGAGCCGGATCCTCGAGACCGAGGAGCACGACGGCGTCATCGCCTTCGTGCGCACCCGTGCCGGTACCGAGGAGCTCGCCCAGAAGCTCACGCGCGCCGGGTTCAAGGCCGTGGCCATCTCCGGCGACGTCGCCCAGAAGCAGCGCGAGAAGACCGTGGAGGACCTGAAGGCCGGCCGCGTGGACATCCTCGTGGCCACCGACGTCGCCGCCCGCGGCCTCGACGTCGAGCGCATCTCGCTCGTGGTCAACTACGACATTCCGCAGGACGCGGAGTCCTACGTGCACCGCATCGGCCGCACCGGCCGCGCCGGCCGGCAGGGCGACGCCGTGCTCTTCATGACCCCGCGCGAGCGCTTCCTGCTCAAGCAGATCGAGCGGACCACCCGCCAGCAGGTCGAGGAGATGGCCGTGCCCTCCGTCGCCGACGTCAACGCGGCCCGCAAGCGCCGCTTCGCCGACGGCATCACCCGCACCCTCGAGCGCGCCTCGGAGGAGGAGCTGGCGGTGTTCGGTGAGATCGTCGCCGCGTACGTCGACGAGCACGAGGTCGAGCCGGCGCGTGTGGCCGCCGCGCTGGGCATGATGGCCCAGGGCGGCCGCCCGCTGCTGGCCCGCGAACAGGAGATCCCGTCCGGCGGCGGCCGGGGCCGCAAGGACCGCGACGGCGGTCGCGAGGGTGGGCGCGACGGCGGCCGTGAGCGCGGCGCGAGCGACGGCCGCGGCTCGCGTGGCCCGGCCCGGGAGCCCGCGGCCGGCAACGCGACGTACTGGATCGCCGTCGGCCACCAGGACCGTGTGCGGCCGGGCAACATCGTGGGCGCGCTGGCGAACGAGGTGGGCCTGCCCGCCTCGGCCATCGGCGCGATCGACCTGCGTGGCAACCACTCGCTCGTCGAGCTGCCGGCAGACCTGACCTCGGCCCAGCTCGAGGCCGCGGCCAACGCCGAGATCAACGGCCGTCGCCTCGGCCTGCGCAAGGACACCGGCCGCCCGACCCGCGCCGAGCGTGACGGCGAGGACCGCGGTGAGCGCCGCGGCGGCTTCCGCAAGGACCGCGGCGAGCGCGGCGAGCGCGGCGGCTTCCGCGGGGACCGCGACGGCGGCCAGCGCGGCGGGTACCGCAAGGACCGGGACGACCGCGGCTCCCGCGAGGATCGTGGCGGCTTCCGCAAGGACCGGGACGACCGCAGCTTCCGTGGCGACCGCAGGGGACGCCCCGGCGGCCGCAAGCCCCGCTGGGGCGCCCAGGAGCGCTCGGATCGGGGCGCCCGCCGCTGATTCCGCCGGGGTGCCGACCCCGCCGGAGGCCGTGACCGGGGCCGATTTTGCATCGGCCCCGGGGCCCTGGTAGAGTCTCACCTCGTTGCCCCGATAGCTCAGTGGTAGAGCGCCATCTTGGTAAGATGGAGGTCCCGGGATCGATTCCCGGTCGGGGCTCTGACATGAGAGCCCGCCCTCGCGGCGTGAAAACCGTGAGTGCGGGCGTTCTCGTGTCGTGGCGGCGTAGCTCAGCTGGTTAGAGCGCACGACTCATAATCGTGAGGTCGGGGGATCGAGTCCCCCCGCCGCTACGGAATCGGACGGACCCGGTCACCTCCTCGGAGGGGCCGGGTCCTTTCGCGTTCCGGGGCCCGTCCGTCGCCCCGGTAGCCTGGCGGGCATGTCCACGCGTCGCCCCGCCCACCAGCCCACCCGCGGCACCGCCGCGCCCCGCGGCTTCGTCTCCCCGTGGGAGCACGGCTCCCGGCTGTACCGGACCCTCGTGCTGACCGGCTCCGCGCTGTTCCTCGTGGGCATCGTGCTGGCGGTCGTCGGCGGCACCACCGGACGCCTCGCCGTCTCCGGGACCGCCCTGGGCGTGCTCGGCGCGGGCGTCGCCGTTCACCTGTCCGCTCAGCTCGTGCGCTTCCGCCAGGCCGCCCGCCGGCAGGGGGAGCGGCGCCCCGGCCGTTAGGCTGGACGGCAGTCGAGAACCGTCCCGCAGGAGGCCCGAGTTGAGCGTGAACCCCGACGTCGCCGGGCGGAGCTATCCGCCCGCGCCCCCCTTCCAGGTCGGTCGTGAGGCGGTCCGCGGCTTCGCCGAGGCCGTGCAGGCCCAGCATCCCGCGCACCACGACGTCGCGGCCGCCCGGGCCCTGGGACACGCCGACCTGGTCGCCCCCCCGACCTTCGCCGTCGTCATCGCGCAGCGCGCCGAGGCCGCCGTCGTCGCCGATCCCGAGCTGGGGATCGACTTCTCGCGTGTGGTCCACGCGGACGAGCGCTTCGTCCACCACCGCCCGCTGGTGGCCGGGGACGAGGTCGTGGCGACCGTGCGGGTCGAGGCCGTGAAGTCCCTCGGCGGCAACCGCATGGTCACCACCGTCACCGAGATCGCGGATCTGGACGGCGCGCCCGTCTCCACCGTCACGTCCACCCTGCTGGTCCGGGGAGAGGAGTCCTGATGAGCACCGCCCCCCGCCTGTCCGACCTCGCCCGGGGCGAGGTGGTCGGCACGCGCACCGTCACGTTCACCCGCGCCGACCTCGTCGCCTACGCGGGTGCCTCCGGCGACCGCAACCCGATCCACTGGTCCCCGTCGTTCGCCGAGCACGTCGGCCTGCCCGGCGTCATCGCCCACGGGATGCTCACCATGGGCGCGGCCGTGCAGCTCGTCTCGGACTGGGCGGGCGACCCGGGCGCCGTCGTCGACTACCAGACCCGCTTCACCGGCATGGTGCCCGTCGCGGACACCACGGGGCGCACGGACGACGACGGCGCGCCCGTCCCCGGCGCCACGCTCGAGGTCGTCGGCACGGTCGGCGCCGTGGACGAGGCCGCCGGGACCGTGCGGATCGACCTGAACGTCACCAACCCGGACGCGGCGAAGCCGCGCGTGCTGACCAAGGCGCAGGCCGTGGTCCGTCTGGCCGACCCCGCGGGGGAGAGCGCGTGAGCGAGCGGCTGGCGGACCACACCACCACCCGCGTCGGCGGGCCTGCGCGCGCGTGGGTCACCGCGCGCACCGAGGCCGAGGCGATCGAGGCCGTGCGCGCCGCCGACGCGGCGGGCGAGCCCCTGTTCGTCCTCGGCGGCGGTTCCAACACCCTCATGGCGGACGCCGGCTTCCCCGGCACCGTCGTGCGGCTGGCCTTCGAGGGCATCCACGTGCTGGACGGGCCGCTGCCCGGCGAGGGCGAGACGCCGCCCGCCGGCGACGGGGCCCGGTCCGCGGACCACGAGGGGGAGGCCGTCGTCGTGCGGATCGCGGCGGGCCACCCGTGGGACGACGCCGTCGCATGGACCGTGGCGCACGGGCTCGGCGGGATCGAGGCGCTCTCGGGCATCCCGGGCTCGGCCGGCGCGACGCCCGTGCAGAACGTCGGCGCGTACGGCGCGGACGTCTCGCAGGTGCTCGTCGCCCTGCGCGCGTGGGACCGGGAGGCGGGCGACGTCGTCGAGCTGACGCCCGCGGACCTGCGCTTCGGCTACCGCGACTCCGTGATCAAGCGCTCCATGCTGGAGACCGGCGCGCCGAGTCCCCGGTGGATCGTGCTCTCGATCGACCTGCGGCTGCGTCGCGCCTCCTCCGACGCCGAGCCGACGGTGCCGGTCCGCTACGGGCAGCTGGCGGCCGCGCTCGACGTCGAGGAGGGCGCCCATGCCCCGCTCGCGGTGGTCCGCCGCGAGGTGCTGGCCCTGCGCGCCGCCAAGGGGATGGTGTCCGATCCGGCGGACCCGGACACGTGGTCCACGGGCAGCTACTTCACAAACCCGATCGTGCCCGCGTCCGTGCGGGCCTCCCTGCCCGACGGCGCCCCGGCGTTCGCCGCCGGCCAGGCCGAGGACGGGACGCCGCTCGTGAAGCTCTCGGCGGCCTGGCTGATCGATCGCGCGGGCTTCGCGAAGGGCTTCGGGCTGCCCGAGGTCGCCCCCCGCGAGGGCGGGCCGGACGGCCGCGGAGCCGACGGCACCGGCCTGGCCGGGGGCCGCGCGTCGGTGTCCACGAAGCACACCCTCGCCATGACCAACCGCGGCGACGCGACCACCGAGGACGTCCTGACGGTCGCGCGCACCGTGCGCGACGGCGTGCGCGAACGCTTCGGCGTCGAGCTGCACCCCGAGCCGATGATCATCGGCACCAGCCTCTGACCCCCCTCCACTTTCGTTCGGGAAACGGCGCCCCCAGGAGTGCTTTCGTTCGGGAAACGGCGCCCCCGAGGCGGCGCGGGCGCCGTTTCCCGAACGACAACGCGCGAACACCCGCCGTTTCCCGAACGAAAACGGGGGCTGGGGGCACGGGGGCAGGGGGGTGGGGCCGGGTCCCCGCGCGCGCCGCGGCACCGGCGTCGCGGCTCAGAGGTTGCCGGTGGCGATCATCAGCATGCGACGCACGGGCTCGGCCGCACCCCACAGCAGCTGGTCGCCGACGGTGAACGCCGAGAGGTACTCGGGACCCATGTTGAGCTTGCGCAGCCGGCCGACGGGGATCTGCAGGGTGCCGGTCGCGGCGATCGGGGTCAGGTCGGTGACCGTGGCCTCCTTGGTGTTCGGCACCACCTGCACCCACTCGTTGTCCGCGGCGATGATCTGCTCGACCTCATCCAGCGGCACGTCCCGGGTGAGCTTGAGGGTGAGGGCCTGCGAGTGGGAGCGCATGGCGCCGATCCGCACGCACAGCGAGTCGAACGGGATCCGGTCCGCCCCGGTCAGTCCGAGCACCTTGTTGGTCTCGTCGTAGGCCTTGCGCTCCTCGCGGGAGACGCCGTCGCCCAGGTCGGAGTCGATCCAGGGGATCAGCGAGCCGCCCAGCGGCACGCCGAACTGCGTCGAGTCCAGGCCGCCGCGCTGCAGCTCGATCACCTTGCGGTCGATCTCGAGGATCGCCGACGCCGGATCGGCCAGCTCGGCCCGCACCGCGCCGCCCAGCTCGGCGTACTGGGTGAGCAGCTCGCGCATGTGCCGGGCGCCGCCGCCGGAGGCCGCCTGGTAGGTCATGGCGGTGCCCCACTCGACCAGGCCCGCCTTGAACAGGCCCCCCAGGCCCATGAGCATGCAGGAGACGGTGCAGTTGCCGCCGATGAAGTCCTTCGTCCCGTTCGCCAGGGCGGCGTCGATGACGCCGCGGTTCACGGGGTCCAGCGCGATCACGGAGGTGTCCGCCATGCGCAGGGTGGAGGCGGCGTCGATCCAGATGCCGTCCCAGCCGGCGGCGCGCAGCTTCGGGTACACGGCCTGCGTGTAGTCCCCGCCCTGCGCGGTGAGGATCACGGGCAGGGCCGTGAGCGCGTCCACGTCGTACGCGTCCTGGAGCACGCCCGGGTCACCGGCCATGCCCTCGAGCACGGGCGCGGGACCGCCGGCGTTGGACGTGGAGAAGAAGACGGGATGGATACGGGCGAAGTCGCCCTCCTCGGCCATGCGCTGCAGGAGGACGGACCCCACCATGCCGCGCCAGCCGACCAGGCCCACGGTGGGCACGGCGGCCGCGTCGGGGGCGTTCACAGATGCGGGGGCAGCGGAAGTCATGCCCTCCAGGCTAGCGGCCCTGCTGCGCGCGCTTCCGCTTGTTCCACGCGATGAGACCGCCCACGGCGAACACCTGGGTCAGCACGAGCAGGAACACCAGCCCGGCGAGGGTCTTGCCCTGCAGCACGAGGATCAGCCCGAACACGGCGCACACGAACGCCAGCACGGGCAGGGCGACGAGCGCGAGGAACGAGACCGCCTGCGGGGAGAGCAGACGCTGGTCGGAGTCGGTCGAGGCCATGTCAGTCGCGTTCCCATCGTTCGAAGCGGTGGCGCGGGCCGGAGGCGGAGTCCAGCCACGCGTCGGGGGCGGGGTCGACGGCGGTGCGCCGCCAGCGGGCGTCGAGCGGCGGGGCGTGCGTGTCGCCGTCGACGTCGGCGTCGATCACGGTCACCTCGGCGCGCGAGGCCACGTCGAGGGCCTGCTCGTAGAGGGTCGCCCCGCCGATCACCCACACGGTGTCACAGCCGTCGGCCTCGGCCGCGGCGGCCAGGGCCGCCCCGAAGCCCGGCACGACGACGGCGCCCGCGGCCCGCAGCTCCGCGCCGGCCTCCTCGGTGGCCGTCAGGGTGCGGGAGACCACGATGTTCGTGCGCCCGGGCAGCGGGCGGAAGCGCGCCGGGAACGACTCCCACGTGCGCCGGCCCATGATCACGGGGTGGCCGTGCGTGTGGGCCCGGAAGTGGGCGAGGTCCTCGGGGACGTGCCACGGCATGGTGCCGTCGCGGCCGATGACGCGCTCGGGGGTCTGGGCCCAGATCATGGCGATCACGGGCTCGGTGGGACGGGTGGCCCGGCTCATGGGGTCGCTGCGCATCCTCGGCTCAGACGGCGATCGGCGCCGTGATGGTGGGGTGGTGACGGTAGTCGAGGACCTCGAAGTCGTCGTAGTCGTAGTCGAAGATCGACGCGGGGGTGCGCCGCAGCCGCAGCCGCGGGTACGGGTACGGCTCGCGGGAGAGCTGCTCGCGCACCTGCTCCTCGTGGTTCGCGTAGATGTGCACGTCCCCGCCGGTCCACACGAACTCGCCGGGCGTCAACCCGGTCTGCTGCGCGACCATCACCGTGAGCAGCGCGTACGAGGCGATGTTGAACGGCACGCCGAGGAACAGGTCCGCCGAGCGCTGGTAGAGCTGGCACGAGAGCCGCCCGGGGGCGCCGTCCTGACCGGGGGAGACGTAGAACTGGAACAGCGCGTGGCACGGCGGCAGCGCCATCTCGTCCACCTCGGCGGGGTTCCACGCGGTGACGATGTGCCGGCGCGAGTCGGGGTTCGTCCGGATCTGCTCCACGACCTTGGCGATCTGGTCGATGTGGCCCCCGTCCGGGGTGGGCCACGAGCGCCACTGCACGCCGTAGACGGGGCCGAGCTCGCCGTCCTCGTCCGCCCACTCGTTCCAGATCCGCACGCCGCGCTCCTGGAGCCACCGCACGTTCGAGTCCCCGCGCAGGAACCACAGCAGCTCGAGCGCGACCGACTTGAAGTGCACGCGCTTGGTGGTGATCAGCGGGAAGGACTCGGCCAGGTCGAAGCGCAGCTGGCGGCCGAACACGCTGCGCGTGCCCGTGCCGGTCCGGTCCGTCTTGACGGCCCCGTGGGCCATCACGTCGGCGAGGAGGTCCTCGTAGGGGGTCGGGATGCTCACCCGGTCCACTCTAGCGATCCGAGCGGACGCGCTGAGCGTCGTCGACGGCCCGGCGGAGGCGGGCTTCATCCCAGCCCGCGGCCCGGGCCAGGGCCACGGCGCGCTCGACGGCGGCGCCCACCGCGGCGTCGTCCGGGGCGGGTGGGGTGTCCGCCACGACGGTGCCCCTGCCGCGCGCCGTGCGCACGACGCCGGCCGCCTCAAGCTCGCGGTAGGCGCGCACCACGGTGTTGGGGGCGATGCCGAGGTCGCCTGCGAGGGCCCGGACGGAGGGGAGGCGGGTGCCGGCAGGGCAGGGCCCCGCCCCCGGTCAGCCGTTGAGCACCATGTCCTGGTACTCGGGGTAGCGGCGCAGGTAGTCCTCCACGTAGGAGCACTCGGGCACGATCCGGTCACCCTCCGCGCGCAGCCGGTCCAGGACCATGGTCACGAGGGCGCGGGCAAAGCCGCGGCGGCCGAACTGCTCGTCGACGATGGTGTGCTGCAGGCGCAGGACCACGGTGTCCTCGCCGTCCGCGCCGCGCACGGTCTCCTGGTCGTAGCCGAGGAACCCGATGAAGGTCCCGTCCTGGCGCAGCTCGAAGCGCTGACGGTCCGGGTCCCGGGTCACCGTGAGGCGCTCGTGGACGATCTTCTCGGGCTGGCTCTGGGCGGCGGTGTTCTCCATGACCCGAGCCTAGGGCCGGGGGCGGGCCCGCTCAACGGTGGCCCGGTCGCGCGGGCGGCTCAGTCGTCCCAGGGGTCGTAGACCTCGACGGCCACCACGTCGCCGTCGAGGTCGAGCGCGCGGTGCGCCACGAGCACAGCGCCGGGCCGCAGCCACGGGTCCTCGGTCGGCAGGGCCCGCAGCACGCGGTCCGCCTGGCCGGCGGCCGCGTCCTCGACCACCTCGAACAGCGTCGGCAGCACCGGCCGGTGCGTGCACACGACCAGCGGCCGGGAGCGGCCCATGAGCTCGGCCATCACCTTGCGGGTCTTCTTGGGCTTCTCCCGGGCCGTGGTCTCCGTGAACGCGCCCTTGGTCTTCAGCGGCAGCCGGCTGGACTTCACGAGCGGGGCCAGCGTCTCCACGCAGCGGCGCCACGGGGAGGAGACCAGCCGCTCCGGCCGCCAGGCCGACACGAGGCCCTCGACAGCGAGCGCCTGCCGCCGGCCCGTCGCCGCCAGCGGGCGCTCTTGCTCGGCGCGGGACCACGAGGAGCGGGGCTTGGCCTTGGCGTGGCGCAGCACCAGCAGCGGCACGGTCCGCAGGCGCCCCCGGGAGGCGGCACGCAGCAGCAGCTCGAGCGGTTCGCGATCCGAGTCGTTCGTCAGCAGCCGCCGGGCCTCGTCCGGCCCGACCCAGCGGACCTCGTCCACCTCGTCGCCGTCGGGCAGGGCGCGCTGGCCGTCGACCTCGGCGGCCCAGTACCAGACCTCCTTGCTCTGACGTACGCCCCGCTTGCCGGGCACCTCGTACGCGGTCACGCACAGCGGGATGCCCGGCCGCAGCTCCAGGCGGACCTCCTCGCGCAGCTCGCGGACCGCGCACTCCGGCAGCGTCTCACCCGGATCGAGCTTGCCCTTGGGCCACGACCAGTCGTCGTAGCGGGGCCGGTGGATCACCATCACCTCGAGGCCGCCGGGCACGCGGCGCCACGGCAGCATGCCGGCGGCCAGCACCTCGGCGCGGGGGCCTTCCGAGGCGCGGTCCTCCGTGGACCAGCGGGCGACGCGGTCGGCGTGGGACGAGGGCATGGGGCGGGTTCCTCTCGGGGTGCGGCGGCCGCGACGACTGCTGGGGCAGGGCACGGGGCGTGGCCGACCCCGCGGGGGCCGGCCCCACCAGGATACGAGGCCGCCGGGATGTGCCCGGCCGGTCCCCGCCCGAGGGTCTCAGGGGCGGCGGTACTGGGCGTCGGCGGCGAACAGCTCGAAGCCGAGGGACGCGTAGAGCGCGACGGCGGCCGTGTTGTCCGCGTCCACGTACAGGTCCACGACGTCGACTCCCTGTTCCGCCATCCGGTGCAGCCCCGCCAGCGTCAGGGCCCGACCGAGGCCGAGGCCCTGGGCGTCGGGGGAGACGCCCACGGCGTACACCTCCCCGACGCGCGGGCCGTCGGCTCCGGCATCCGGCTCCACCTTCGTCCAGTGGAAGCCGAGCAGCCGCCCGTCCGCCTCGCGGGCGGCGAGCAGGAGGCCGTCGGCGTCGAACCAGTCCTCGGCCATGCGGTCGTCGAGGTCGGCGCGGGTCAGGCTGCCCTGTTCGGGGTGGTCCGCGAAGGCGGCGGCGTTCACGTCCAGCCAGGCCTGCTCGTCCTGGCCGGGGACGAAGCCGCGCAGGGCCACCCCGTCGGCGAGCCGCACCTCCGGCAGGGCCGCGAGCGCCGCGTGCGACAGGCGCATCCGGCGCAGCTCGCGGACGGGCTCGAGGCCGTGCCGCCGGGCGAGCCGGACCGCCCCCGGGAGCATGCCGTGGGCCCAGACGCTCGTGGTCTCCTCCCGCGCCAGGTCCCGGACCGCGGCGGCCGCGGCGTCGGCCAGGACCGTCCCCCGGCCGGTGCGGCGTGCGGTCGGGTCGACGACGAGCTCGAGCACGGCCGCCGTGCCCTCGGGCACGAGCACGGCCGCCCCGTCGATCGCCCCGTCCGGGCCCCGGGTGGCTCCCCACCAGAGCTGCCCGCCGCGGGCGAGCAGCACCCGCGTCTGGTCCGACAGCGGGGGATGACCGTCCGCCGCCCCGGCGCGGTCGGCCAGGTCCAGGACGGCGCTCGCCTCCTCCGGGCGCGGGGTGACGACGCGCGGCATGCCGTCGGCGTCGGAGGTCGTGGGGGTGGGGTGTTCGGCCATGCCGGCCACCCTACGGAAGGAGGACGGTGGCCCGCGAGGTGCGCCCCGCCGTCGCCCGCCCAGGGCCGAGCCGGTGCGCACCTGGCAGGATGGGGCAGGTGATGCGCTTGTCCATGGCCCTGAGTGCGGCCGTCGCCGCCCTCGTCCTGGGCGGTGCCGCGTTGCTGGGCCCGGTCCCCGCCGCCCTCGCCGCCGCCGTCGTGATCCTGGTCATCGCCTGGGGCTGGCCGCGGCAGATGGGGGCGCCCGCGCGCCTCTCGCTCAGCGTCACCCTGGCCGTCGCCGGGGGCGCCGCGGTGCTGCTCATGCTGCTGTGGCCGCCGCTCGAGGACGGCCACAGCGGGGCCTGGACGCTCTTCGAGCCGCTCGCCGTCGTCGTCGCCTGGAGCACCATGGCCTCGTTCGTCGTCCAGCTGGTGCGCGGGACCGGCCGGCCGCTGCGCCTCGAGTCCACCGTCGCCACGATGGGAGGGGCTTTCATGGCCGTCGTGACGGCGTGCTGGGTGGCCGTCTCACGCTGGGCCGACACCCCTGCGGTCGCCGGGCTGGTCATCACGCTGGCGGTCGCGGTGGCCGCGGTCTCCCTCGTCGGCCTCACCCCGTGGATGCAGGGCCGGCCGGGAGTCCTGGCGCTCGTCGTCATCCCCCTCGGCACGGTGCTCGCCTGGCCCGTCTCGGCGCTGGCCGGCGTGGGCGCCCGGGACCGGCCGGCCGTCACGGCCGCGGCGCTCGCGGTGGGCGTGCTGGTGTCCCTGACCGCCGCCACGGCGCCGTCGTCGCGGCCGCGACCCGAGGACCGGCCGGTGGGCACCACCCTGCGCCCGCGCCGGGCGGGTTACGCCCTCGCGTTGGCGCCCGTGGGCGCGGCCGGCGTGGTGGCGCACGTCATGGTGGGCTTCCTGGCCTGACAGGTCGGGCCCGCTCGGTAGGATGTCCCGCATGGATACCCTTCTTGCGCTCGAGATCTTCTACCTGGCCCTCGTGGTCCTGGCCGGCCTGGGGATGGCCGCCGTCGCCGCGGTCGTCATCAGCGGCCTCTTCAAGGGCCAGCGCTGAGGACGCGCGGCCCGCTGTCGGGCCGCGCCGTGATCTGCCATGGCGACTGAACTCCCGTACGACCTCACCCCCGAGCTCGCGCCCCTGTCCTGGCTCATCGGCAGCTGGGAGGGCCAGGGCCGCCTCGGCGACGGCTCCGCCGGCACCGAGATCTTCTACCAGCGGGTGGACTTCACCGAGCACGGTCTGCCGTTCGTTGAGTACCGCGCGGAGTCGTGGCTGTGCGAGGCGGACGGCACGCTGCTGCGTCCGCTGACCGTGGAGTCCGGCTTCTGGCAGGTGGACCGGGCGCGGCGCGACGGCGACGTCGGCCCCGGCATGCGCCCGGCGGACATCGTCCCCGCGTTCCGCTCCGCCGAGGACGTCGAGCGGCTGCGCGCCGGCGACGAGGGCTTCGGCCTGACCGCCACCATCACGCATCCGGGCTCGCTGTCCGAGCTGTACTACGGCCGCATCAAGGGCCCGCAGCTTCAGCTGGCCACGGACGCGGTCCTGCGCGGCTCCGCCGCCGGCCCGTACCACCGGGCCACCCGCATGGCCGGTCTCGTGAACGGGCAGCTGTTCTGGCGCTGGGACGTCGCGGACGCAGCGGGCGCCGAGCTCGAGGCGCACGCCTCCGCCATCCTGGACCGCATGCCGAGCGCGGCCGAGGGTCGGCTCGCCCCGGGGGCCGAGCGTCCTCGCGGGGCTCGCGGGGAGCAGTCGTGACGGCCTCCCGCAGCCCGCTGCTGGACCTGGCCGTGGCCGAGCCGCAGGGGCCGGCCGGCGGCGCCGTCGAGGGCCGCGGCCCGGACGCCGGCGTCGCCGCGCACTACGGTCGCCCCCTGCCAGAGCAGCGCGCCCTCGCCCGGGGCCGCGCCCTGGTCGACCTCTCCCACCGGGCCGTGCTCTCCGTGTCCGGCCCGGACCGGCTGAGCTGGCTGCACACGCTCGGCACGCAGCACGTCGAGACGCTGCCCCCCGGCACGAGCACCGAGATCCTCTTCCTCGACGTGCAGGGGCGGATCGAGCACGCCGCCCACCTGCTCGAGGACGGCGCCGCGGCCTGGCTCGTCACGGACCGCGAGGACGGCCCGGGCCTGGCCGCGTGGCTCACCTCGATGCGCTTCTCCCACGACGTCACGCTACGGGACCACACCGGGGCGGTCGCCGTCGTGGGCGCCACCGCGCCCGTGCCCGGCTGGGAGGACCGCACCGTGTGGCTGGACCCGTGGCCGCGCGTCGGGGCGGGCGGCTGGGCCTACACGGCCGATCCGGATCCGGCGACCCACCCGGGTGCGGACTGGTCCTGGCGCGAGTACCTCGTCACCCGGGCCGACCTCGAGGCCACCGTCCGCGCGCTCGGCACGGGCGTGCTCGCGGGCTGGTCCCTGGCGGGCACGACGGCGGCCGAGGCGCTGCGCATCGAGGCCGGCCGCCCCCGCCGGGCCCTCGACGTGGACGACCGCGCGATCCCGCACGAGCTGGACCTGCTGCGCACCGCCGTGCACCTCGAGAAGGGCTGCTACCGCGGTCAGGAGACCGTGGCGCGCGTGCACAACCTGGGCCGCCCGCCCCGCCGCCTCACCCGCCTGCTCCTGGACGGCTCCGTCCACGCGCTCCCCGAGCACGGTGCCCCCGTGATCCTCCGGCCGGCCGAGGACACGCCCGAGGCCCGCGCCGCCGCCCGTCCGGTGGGGACGGTCACCGCCGCGGCCCAGCACCATGAGGCGGGCGCCGTCGCCCTGGCGCTGCTCAAGCGCACGGTGCCCGTGGACGCCGAGCTGCTGGTCCGCGAGGACGCTCCCGGCGAGGTCGGTGCCGCCGAGGGCGGCTGGATCGCCGCGAGCCAGGAGCCGCTCGTGTCCCCGGACGCCGGGCAGGTCGTCGGCCGACCGCGCGGCGTGGGCCGCCTGCGCTGACCGACTCGCCGGCTCAGTCCAGCGCGAGGACGGTCCGCGTGCCCGCCGCCTCCAGCCCGACGGCGATCGCCACGTGGTGCGCGGCTGTGTGGCCCGCCGGCACCTCGGCGAACGGCAGCAGCCCCTCCAGCGCCGCCCGGTCCATCGCCACGGCCACCGCGTAGCGGCCGAGCCCACGACCGCGCAGCCGCGGTGGGGTGAGGGTGCCCAGCGAGGCCAGCACGCCGCCCGTCACGCGATGCCCCGCCGCCGCCACCGCGGCTTCGATCGCCCGTCCCGCGCCGTCGTCGGGAACGAGCGCGACCGAGGACTCCCAGGAGGGGACACCCGCCTCGGCCACGTCGTCTGCGGGGGCCTGCGCGACCACGGCGTGGACGTGGGCGGGGTCGTCGGACACGGCGACGGTGCGCGAGGGGTCGACTGGCGGCGGTTCCTCGGCGGCGTAGAGCGTGAACTCGCCGCGCGAGCGCACGGCCTCCCCGGCGGCGGCGCGCACCGCCGTCCGCAGCAGGGCCGACTCCACGCCCAGCGCCTCGGCGGGCACGCCGCGGCAGGCACGCGTGAACCACGCCGGCCCCGCCACGACGGTGGCCCAGGGCAGGGCCAGCACCTCCGCCTCGGCGACGCCCTGCCGGGCCACCTCGATGCGGCGCGGCTCGGCGCCCGCCGCCGGGGCGTCGCCGGGCAGGAGCGCGGTGTCGGGCAGGCCGAGCCGACGCGCCAGCCCGAGGGCCAGCACGCCGACGGCGGGGTGGTCGGGTCTCACCGGCCGAACAGGATCTTCGCCTCGTCGTAGCGGGAGACCGGCACCTTCTTGAGGCCCTTGAGGGCGGCGCTCATGGGGATGGAGATGATCTCCGTGCCGTTGGCCGCCACCATCTGTCCCCAGCGGCGCTGCGCGACGAGGTCGACGGCGCCCATGCCGAAGCGCGTGGAGAGCACGCGGTCCGTGGCGGTGGGGGCGCCGCCGCGCTGGATGTGGCCCAGGATGGTGCTGCGCGTCTCGATGCCCGTCATCTCCTCGATCTCGCGGGTCACCCACTCGCCGATGCCGCCCAGACGCGGCCGGCCGGACGCCTCGACGCCGGCCTCGGCCAGCGGGTCGTCGTGGCCCTCGGGGACGAAGCCCTCCGCCACCACGACCAGCGGGGAGCGACCGCGGTCGTGGACCTGCTGCACCCACTCGGCGACCTGGGACATCGGGGTGCGGACCTCGGGGATGAGGATCGCGTGGGCGCCGGCGGCCATGCCCGAGTGCAGGGCGATCCAGCCGACGTGGCGGCCCATGACCTCGGCGACCATGCAGCGGTGGTGGGACTCGCCCGTGGTGCGCAGCCGGTCCATGGCGTCCGTGGCGATCTGCACGGCCGTGTCGAATCCGAACGTGTAGTCGGTGCCCTGCAGGTCGTTGTCGATCGTCTTGGGCACGCCCACGATCGGCAGCCCGTCCGCGGCCAGGCGGTTCGCGCCGGCCAGGGTGCCCTCGCCGCCGATGGCGATGACGGCGTCGATGTCCAGCTCGCGCAGGTTGCGGAGCATGTTCTCCGGGCCGCCGCCCTCCGCGTTGTAGGGGTGCGTGCGCGAGGTGCCGAGGATGGTGCCGCCGGTGCGGGCCAGGCCGCGCACGCGGGAGCGGGGCAGGTCCTCGACGTCCTTCTCGATCAGGCCGGACCACCCGTTGCGGATGCCCACCATCTCCATGTCGTACGACTTGATGCCGTGCAGGACGGCGGAGCGGATGACGGCGTTGAGGCCGGGGCAGTCGCCTCCGGAGGTGAGCATTCCGACGCGCATGGGGGTCCTCTCGGGCGTTCTCGTGGGGGTCGGCACCACCCTAGGCGTGCCCGCCGCGTCGCGTCAGGGGACGGGCGACGGGCGGCGGGTCAGCCGAGGGCCACGAGGACGGCGACCTGGAGGGCCGTCGCACCCACGAGGATGCCGCTCGCCGGGCCGAGGGTGCCGGGACGACGGCCGCTGAGCAGAGCGCCCAGCAGGACGGGGGCGATCACCGCGAGCGCGGCGACGAGCATGGGCACCGCCAGCAGCGTGGGGGTCGGACCGACACCGAGCAGCAGGCTGATCCCCAGGGCGGCGAGCGCGGCGAGGACGGCCCCGGCGTAGGTGGCGGCCTGCGCGATCGGCCCGAGGCGCGGCTTCACGGCCGTGGCTGCGGACCCCGAGCCGGTCGGGGCGGTGGCCGCCCGGGGGGCCTCCTCGGCCAGGCGCGCCGCGGCTCGCCGCTCGCGGGAGTGGACGTGGTCGCGCCAGGTGCCGGTCGCGGGGTCGATCCACTCGGGGCGGAAGCCGTGCGGGTCGGTGACCTCGGCCGCCCGCTCGCGCGGACCTCCGCCGACGTACCAGGCCGGGCGCGGCACGGCGTGGGCGGGCTGGTCAGCGTCGGGGGCCCGGCCCGGGGCCACGCGGGCCTGCGCCCGGCCGTCCCAGCGGGTCACGAGCCACCAGACGAGCACGGCCAGCGCGCCCAGGCCCACGAGGGAGCCGGGGCCGCCCACGGCCGGGGCGATGAGGGTGAACCCGGCGCCGAGCAGCAGGTTGAGGGCGCCGATCGCCCCGATCACGCCGATGGCCACGGTGGCGTCCTGCCACTCCCCGCGGCGCAGGCGGCCGAACTGCACGCGTCCGTCGGCGTCGGGGAGCACGGCCCAGGCGGCCGCGTAGGCCAGCAGGCCCAGACCCGCGGAGATCATGCACACGGCGACGAACACGCCGCGGGCGAGCAGCGGGTCGATGCGGTAGCGCTCGGCCACCCCGCCGAGCACCCCGCCGACCCACGAGGCCGGCGAGCGGCGCACGCCCCAGCTCAGGACGGCGCGGCGCAGCCAGCCCGGCAGGGCGTCCAGTCCGTCGGGGCCGGTCTCGCCCGCGGCGGCTCCGTCGAGGGCGACGTGGGGGCCGGGGCCGGTGAACGGGTCGGGTGTGCTCGTCATGTCTCCATCCTCGTCCGCCTGCGGCCCCCGCCCATCCGGGAACTCCCGGAATCCTCCCCGGATGTGCCGCCCCGTCCGACACGGCAGGATGGGGGCATGTCCACCCCGTCCGCGCCCGCGCCGGCCCCGCGTCCGCCGTTGATGCGGCACGGGGCCGACCGTCCGGTGTCCGGCGTCGCCGCGGGGCTCGCCCGGCACCTCGGGATGCCCGCCGGCCGCGTCCGCGCGGCCCTGGCGCTGCTGAGCCTGCTGGGCGGCGCGGGCCTGGCCCTGTACGTGTGGCTCTGGCTGCTCATGCCGGAGGAGGGTCCGGACGGCGCCCCCGCCGCCGACGCCCCCACCCTGCGTGGTCGCGCCCCCGAGGTGCTCGAGCGGGTGCGCGAGGGCGGCTGGCCGGTGCTGCTGGCCGCCGTGGTGCTCGGCGTGGGCGTGCTGACCGTCGCGGACGGCCTCGGCCTCACCGTCGACTGGGCGCTCGTGGGCCCGGTGGCCGTCCTCGTGATCGGCCTCGGCCTGGCCTGGATGCAGCTCGACCTGGCGGGCGGGCCCCGGGCCGGGCGGAGCGGACGACTGGTCCGCCTCGTGCTCGGCACGGCCCTCGTGCTGCTGGCGGTGCTGGCCATCGTCCTGGGCGCCGTGAGCTCGGGCGAGCTGTGGCGGGCTCTGCTGGCCGCCGTCGCGATGCTCGCCGGCGCGGCGCTGGTGGCCATGCCCTACGTCCTGGCCTGGCTGCGCCGACGCGACGCGGAGCGGACCGCGTTCGCGGTGCAGGCCCAGCGCGCCGAGATCGCGGCGCACCTGCACGACTCGGTGCTGCAGTCCCTCGCCCTCATCCAGCGGCGCGCCCAGGACGCGGACGCGGTGGCCCGGGTGGCCCGCGCCCAGGAGCGTGAGCTGCGTCAGTTCCTCGCCCTGGACTCCCGTGGCGGCCCGCACTCCCTGGCGGAGGCCCTCGAAGAGCACGCCGCCGCCGTCGAGGACGCGCACGGGTCCCGGGTGGAGGTCGTGGCCGTGGGGCGGGCCGCGGGGGCGTGGCTCGAGCCGCTCGCGGCCGCGGCGCGCGAGGCCATGCAGAACGCGGCCCGGCACGCCGGCGACGCGCAGGTCTTCGCGGAGGCCGGTGAGGACGACCGCGGCCGCACCGTCGCGGAGGTGTTCGTCCGGGACCGCGGCCCCGGCTTCGACCTGCCCACGGCCCCGGCCGACCGGCTCGGCGTGCGGGAGTCGATCCTCGGCCGCATGAAGCGTGCCGGCGGGACCGCCCGCATCCGGTCCGGCCCGGGCGGCACCGAGGTCCACCTGACCCTGACCGAGCCCGAGGGTGCGCGAGCGCGCACCGGACAGGAGCATCCATGACCGACCCCGCCCTGCGCACGGCCGTCATCGTGGACGACCACGCGATCTTCCGCTCCGGCCTGCGCGCCGACCTGGACCCGGACCGACTGGCCATCGTCGGCGAGGCTGGGGACGTGGACGAGGCCGTCCGCACCGTGCTGGACCTGGCGCCGGATGTGGTGCTGCTGGACGTGCACCTGCCCGGCGGGGCCGGCGGCGGGGGAGCGGAGGTGGCCGAGCGTGTCCTCGCGCGCCGACCCGCGCAGCGGTTCCTGGCCCTGTCCGTCTCGGACGCGGCCGAGGACGTCGTCGCCGTGATCCGTGCGGGGGCCTGCGGCTACATCACCAAGACGGCCTCCGGCGCCGAGGTGGCGGACGCGGCGGTCCGCGTGGCCGACGGCGACGCGGTGTTCTCGCCCCGGCTGGCCGGGTTCGTCCTCGACGCCTTCCGCGGCACGGCGCCCGCGTCCCCGCCCGTCCCAGCCGCGGCGACGAGCGGTGCTGCGGCCCCCGACGAGGATCTCGACCGGCTCTCGGCACGGGAGCGGGAGGTCATGCGGCTGATCGCCCGCGGATACACCTACCGCGAGGCCGGGGCGGAGCTGTTCATCTCGGACCGCACGGTCGAGACCCACGTGTCCTCCGTGCTGCGCAAGCTCCAGCTCTCCAACCGCCACGAGCTGACCCGCTGGGCCGCGCGCCGCGGATACGCCTGAGCCCCGTGGCGCGCGGCGTCGCGGGGCTCAGGGACGGGGTGGGCGGCTCAGGCGCTGAGCAGGGCACGGATGCGCTCGACGCCCTCCGCGAGGTCCGCATCGCCCAACGCGTAGGACAGTCGCAGGTAGCCGGACGGGCCGAACGCCTCGCCCGGGACTACGGCGACCTCCGCCTCGTCGAGGATGAAGGCGGCCAGCTCGGCCGACGTCGTGGGGGTGACGCCCCCGCGGTAGGTCTTCCCGAGCGCCTCCCGCACGTCCACGTACGCGTAGAACGCGCCCTGCGGGGTGGGGCAGTGGAAGCCCGGCACGGCGTCCATGGCCTCGACCATGGCCCGGCGCCGGCGGTCGAACGCCGTCTTCATCTCCGCCACGGCGTCCAACGGGCCGGCGACGGCGGCCAGCGCGG
This sequence comes from Micrococcus sp. Alg238-R198, assembly GCF_900537135.1. NCBI lineage: Bacteria > Bacillati > Actinomycetota > Actinomycetes > Micrococcales > Micrococcaceae > Micrococcus > Micrococcus sp. Alg238-R198. The sequence goes on along the minus strand of NZ_UNRH01000003.1, from coordinate 119,666 downwards.
CCCGCTGCGACACGTTGGCCACGTTCGAGGTGGCGTGGGACTGCAGGTTCGTGGCGGCCTTGACCACGTCCAGCGGACCGGCCATCCAGCCGACGCGCCAGCCCGTCATGGCGTAGGTCTTGGCGACGCCGTTGAGGATCACGGACTGCTCCGCCAGCTCGGGCACGGCGCGGACGATCGAGGTGAACGGCATGCCGTCGTAGGTCAGGTGCTCGTAGATCTCGTCGGTGACCACCCACAGCCCCCGCTCCCGTGCCCACCGGCCGATCGCCGCCGTCTCCTCGGGGGAGTACACGGCGCCGGTGGGGTTGGAGGGGGAGACGAACAGGAGCACCTTGGTGCGGTCCGTGACGGCCTCGTCGAGCTGGTCCACGGTGACCTTGTAGCCCTGCTCGGGGCCGGCGAACACCTCCACCGGCACGCCGCCGGCCAGGCGGATCGCCTCCGGGTAGGTGGTCCAGTAGGGGGCGGGGACGAGCACCTCGTCCTGCGGGTCCAGCAGGGCGGCGAAGGCGTTGTACACGGCCTGCTTCCCGCCGTTGGTCACGAGCACCTGGGCGGCCTCGAGGGACACGCCGGAGTCGCGCAGCGTCTTGGCCGCGATCGCCTCGCGCAGCTCGGGCAGGCCGGCGGCGGGGGAGTAGCGGTGGTTCTTCGGGTCCCGGGCCGCGGCGACGGCGGCCTCCACGATGTAGTCCGGGGTGGGGAAGTCGGGCTCGCCGGCGCCGAAGCCGATCACCGGGCGCCCGGCGGCCTTGAGCTCCTTGGCGCGGGCGTCGACGGCGAGGGTGGCGGAGGGCGCGATGGCGGACAGACGGGCGGAGACGCGGCGGGCGGGCGCGGCCATGGGGACCTTCTTCGAGCTCGACGGGGAGGGCGGGGCGGAGCGGGGCTCCGTCCTGCCAGGGTACTGACTGCCCGGGGCCCGTTCGACTCCCGCCGCCCGATGGCGTATCCTGGATCTCCGGTACCGCGTTCACGGTCGATCCCGCGAGGGTTCGGCCGGCTCCGTCGGTCCGAAGGGTAGTGGCGCAATTGGTAGCGCAGCGGTCTCCAAAACCGCAGGTTGCAGGTTCGAGTCCTGTCTGCCCTGCTCGATGCCGGGCCTCGTGCTCGGCATCGGACGTGTAGAAAGCGATTCGGCGATCCGACGAGTGAGGCCACGTGACTGAGATGGCGGCGAACGGCGGGGGGCCCACCCCCACGCCGAGCAGGCAGCGTCGCGGGCTGTTCGCGCGGATCGCGCTGTTCCTGCGCCAGGTGGTGGACGAGCTCCGCAAGGTCGTCACCCCCACGAGCGAGGAGCTGCTGCGCACGACCGGAGTGGTGCTCGCCTTCGTGGCGTTCATGATCCTGCTGGTCATGGGGCTGGACTGGGTGTTCGGCACCGTGGCGGGTCTCCTGTTCGGCGCCGGCGGCCTCTGAGCCCGGCGCGGACGGTCCCGACGTCGCAGGACGCGTCCCCCGCACGCCCGTGAGGGCCCTCCCCGACGGCAGGGCCCGCCGTCCGTCAGCAGAAAGCAGGAACCGTGTCCGAGCAGGAACTGGATCGTCAGCCCGCCGAGGAGTCCGTCCCGATGTCGGAGGACGCTGTGGCCGCCGAGACCGCGCAGGACGCCGGGACGCCCGTCGAGGCCGCCCTGGACGAGCCCGTCGGCAGCGGTGACGAGACCGCCGAGGCCACCGTGCAGGAGGCAGACCTGGCCGTCGCCGAGGGCGAGGACGCGCCGACCCCCGTCGAGGAGCAGGCCGACGACGAGCCCGCCGTGGACCCCGCCGAGGAGCTGCGCACCCGCCTGCGCCGCCAGCCCGGCGACTGGTACGTCGTCCACACCTACGCCGGCTACGAGAAGCGCGTGAAGACCAACCTCGAGGCCCGCATCCTGACCCAGGACATGGAGGACTCGATCTACGAGATCGAGGTCCCCATGGAGGAGGTCGTGGAGATCAAGAACACCACGCGCAAGATCGTCTCGCGCGTGCGCATCCCGGGCTACGTGCTCGTCCGCATGGACCTCGACGACGCCTCGTGGGGCGTCGTACGGCACACCCCGGGCGTCACGGGCTTCGTGGGCAACGACGCCCACCACCCGCAGCCGCTCAGCCTGGACGAGGTGTACGACATGCTCGCCCCGTCCGTGATCCAGGAGGCCGCCCGCGCCGCCGAAAAGGCCGGCCTGGCCGTCCCCGCCGCGGCCGAGTCCGGCGCGCCCGCCGCCCCCGCGATCCACGTGGACTTCGAGGTCGGCGAGTCGGTCACCGTCAACGACGGCCCGTTCGAGACCCTCCCGGCCACGATCTCCGAGATCAAGCCGGAGGCCCAGCAGCTCGTGGTGCTCGTCTCGATCTTCGAGCGCGAGACCCCCGTGACGCTGTCCTTCAACCAGGTGACCAAGGCCATCTGAGGACACCCGACGCTTCCGCACCGGGCCGGCCGCCTGCCGGCCCGGACGCGGCACCGGCCGCCGCGCCACGGCGGCCACCGCCCCCGGTGCGCTCCTGCGCCGAGGTTCCCCCAGTGAGAGAAGGATCCACTCATGGCTCCCAAGAAGAAGGTCACCGGTCTGATCAAGCTTCAGATCCAGGCCGGCGCCGCCAACCCGGCCCCGCCCATCGGCCCCGCCCTGGGCCAGCACGGCGTGAACATCATGGAGTTCTGCAAGGCGTACAACGCCGCCACCGAGTCGCAGCGCGGCAACGTGGTCCCGGTCGAGATCACCGTGTACGAGGACCGCTCGTTCACCTTCGTGACCAAGACCCCGCCGGCCGCCGAGCTCATCAAGAAGGCCGCCGGCGTCGCCAAGGGCTCCGCCACCCCGCACACGGCCAAGGTCGGCACGCTGACCCAGGCCCAGTGCGAGGAGATCGCCCAGACCAAGATGGAGGACCTGAACGCCAACGACGTCCAGGCCGCCGCCAAGATCATCGCGGGCACCGCCCGCTCGATGGGCATCACCGTCGAGGGCTGACGCCCACCCCCACCCCCTTCCAGTGGCAGGGCCGAGCGCGGCCCGCAGACCACGACTGCACAAGGAGAAGAACGCAGATGGCACAGCGCAGCAAGGCATACAAGGCGGCCAAGGCCGCGATCGGCGAGGACCTGTACTCGCCGGTGGAGGCGATCCGCCTCGCCAAGGAGACCAACCCCTCCAAGACCGACGCCACCGTGGAGGTGGCCCTCCGCCTCTCGGTCGACCCCCGCAAGGCCGACCAGATGGTCCGCGGCTCCGTGAGCCTGCCCCACGGCACCGGCAAGACCGCCCGCGTCGTCGTGTTCGCCACCGGTGACCGCGCCGAGGCCGCCCGCGCCGCCGGCGCGGACGTCGTGGGCGACGACGACCTGATCGCCCGGATCTCCGAGGGCTGGGTGGACTTCGACGCCGCCGTGGCCTCCCCGGAGCTCATGGGCAAGGTCGGCCGCCTGGGCAAGGTGCTCGGCCCCCGCAACCTGATGCCGAACCCCAAGACCGGCACCGTGACCCCGGACGTGGCCAAGGCCGTGGCCGACATCAAGGGCGGCAAGATCGACTTCCGCGTCGACAAGCACTCCAACCTGCACTTCATCATCGGCAAGACCTCCTTCGAGGCCAAGGCCCTGGTGGAGAACTACGCCGCAGCCCTCGAGGAGGTCCTGCGTCTGAAGCCGTCCTCCTCCAAGGGCCGCTACATCTCCAAGGCCACCGTGGCCACCACCTTCGGCCCGGGCGTGCCCATGGACCCGAACGTGACCTCGGTGGACTCCTCGGAGCTCTGAGCCACGCGGCCCCGGTGATCGGGGCCCACGACGCCGGCCGGTCGTCCCCGCAGCGGGGCGACCGGCCGTCGCCGTCGCGGGTCGATTTTGCGGACCCGTCCCGGACGTGTACGCTGGTGCCTACCGAAGACCGCCGGTCGTGGTGCCCTGCCTCCGGGCAGAGCCCACCGAAGGATCTCCCTGACGGAGACGGCCCGCGCAGGTGAACGTGAGCCACGCTCGCATCCGCACGTCGACCCTCCGGGTCCGGCCGCGTCGATGCTCCTGCTGCGCCCCGTGCATCTGCACGGGGCGTTTTCTCGTCTCGGGGTGGCGGTTCCCACGCATCATCGAGAGGAGTGCCATGGCGACGTCCGCGAAGGAGTCGGCGGTGGCTGAGCTCACGGACCTGTTCCGTGAGTCCAGCGCCGCTGTTCTGACGGAATACCGTGGCCTGACGGTGACGGAGCTCAAGCAGCTGCGTGACTCCATCCGTCAGGACGCGACCTACGCCGTGGCGAAGAACACGCTGGCCGAGATCGCGGCCAAGGACGCCGGTCTGGAGGGCCTCGAGGCTCACCTGTCCGGTCCCACCGCGATCGCGTTCGTGACCGGGGACCCGGTCAACGTCGCCAAGGCCCTGCGTGACTTTGCCAAGGATCACGAGAAGCTCGTGCTCAAGGGCGGCTACATGGATGGCCAGCCCCTGGACGAGGCCGGCATCAAGAAGCTCGCGGACCTCGAGTCCCGCGAGGTGCTGCTGGCCAAGTTCGCCGGCGCGATGAAGGGCAGCATGTCCAAGGCTGCCGCCCTGTTCCAGGCGCCGCTGTCCAAGACCGTCCGCACGGTCGAGGCGCTGCGCGCCGCGCAGGGCGAGGCTGCCTGAGCAGTCCGCCCCGGGCTGCACGGCCCACCACTTCACACGTAGTCAAGACGTACCCGTAAAGGAGCCATCATGGCCAAGCTGACCACCGAAGAGCTGCTCGCCGCGTTCGAGGAGCTGACCCTCATCGAGCTGTCCGAGTTCATCAAGGCGTTCGAGGAGAAGTTCGACGTCACCGCCGCCGCCCCCGTGGCCGTGGCCGCCGCCGGCGGTGCCGCCGGTGGTGCCGAGGCCGCCGCCGCCGAGGAGAAGGACGAGTTCGACGTCATCCTCGAGGCCGCCGGCGACAAGAAGATCGGCGTCATCAAGGAGGTGCGCGCCCTCACCTCCCTCGGCCTGAAGGAGGCCAAGGACCTGGTGGACGGCGCTCCCAAGCCCATCCTCGAGGGCGTCAACAAGGAGACCGCCGAGAAGGCCAAGGAGCAGCTCGAGGGCGCCGGCGCCACCGTCACCCTCAAGTGATGATCGCGGCTTGAGCCGCATCACGCCTCCTCACGAGGCCCCCGGACCCGCACTGCGGACCGGGGGCCTCGTGGCGTCCCAGGTCACGCACCCGCGGCTGGACAGGGGCGACGGGCGCGGATAGGATGGATATTTGCATCTCCCCTGTTCCGTGCCGCCCGCAGGACCTCGCGTCCCGCCGTGGCCCGCACGGTTCCGCACGGCCTTCATATAGCGGTGGGCCGGCGCCGCCGTCTCGCGGCAGGGGAGCGAACGGAACCCAGAAGGCCTGTGGAAGGATCCTACGTGGTCGCCTCGAGCACCTCCAACGAAACCGCTACCGTCTCCCCGCGATCCGGCGCCTCCGCCGGACGCGTCTCCTTCGCCAAGATCTCCGAGCCGCTGGACGTGCCGGACCTGCTGGCGCTGCAGACCGAGTCGTTCGACCGCCTGATCGGCAATGAGCGGTGGGCCGCGCGCGTGGACGCCGCCCTGGCCGCCGACGACCACTCCGTGCCCGTCACCTCGGGACTGACGGACATCTTCGAGGAGATCTCCCCGATCGAGGACTTCCAGGGCACCATGTCCCTGTCCTTCGCCGAGCCCGAGTTCGCCGACGCGAAGATGACGGAGGAGGAGTGCAAGGATCGCGACGCGACCTTCTCCGCCCCGCTGTACGTCAAGGCCGAGTTCATGAACAACACGACCGGCGAGATCAAGCAGCAGACCGTCTTCATGGGCGACTTCCCGCTGATGACCCGCAACGGCACGTTCATCATCAACGGCACCGAGCGCGTCGTCGTCTCCCAGCTGGTCCGCTCCCCGGGCGCCTACTTCGAGCGCACCCCGGACAAGACCTCGGACAAGGAGATCTTCTCCGCGAAGATCATCCCCTCGCGCGGCGCCTGGTTCGAGCTCGAGGTGGACAAGCGTGACCAGGTCGGCGTCCGCCTCGACCGCAAGCGCAAGCAGCCCGTGACGGTGCTGCTCAAGGCCATGGGCTGGACCGAGTCCCGCATCCTGGAGGAGTTCGGCCACTACGACTCCATCCGCGCCACCCTCGAGAAGGACGGCACCGCGGACCAGGACGAGGCCCTGCTCGACATCTACCGCAAGCTGCGCCCGGGCGAGCCGGCCGCCGTCGACGCCGCGCAGACGCTGCTGAACAACCTGTACTTCACCCCGAAGCGCTACGACCTCGCCAAGGTGGGCCGCTACAAGCTCAACCGCAAGCTCGGCGTGGACGTGCACCTCGGCGACCCCAACGCGTCTGTGCTCACCGAGGACGACATCGTCCAGATGGTGCACTTCATCGCCGCGCTGCACGCCGGCGAGACCGTCATCAAGGGCACGCGCGACGGCGAGCCGGTGGATGTGCGCGTGGAGATCGACGACATCGACCACTTCGGCAACCGTCGCATCCGTGCGGTGGGCGAGCTGATCGAGAACCAGATCCGCACCGGCCTGTCCCGCATGGAGCGCGTCGTGCGCGAGCGCATGACCACCCAGGACGTCGAGGCGATCACCCCGCAGACCCTGATCAACATCCGCCCCGTGGTGGCGGCGATCAAGGAGTTCTTCGGCACCTCGCAGCTGTCCCAGTTCATGGACCAGAACAACCCGCTGGCCGGCCTGACGCACAAGCGTCGCCTGTCCGCGCTCGGCCCGGGCGGCCTGTCCCGCGACCGTGCCGGCATGGAGGTCCGTGACGTCCACCCGTCGCACTACGGCCGCATGTGCCCCATCGAGACCCCGGAAGGCCCGAACATCGGCCTCATCGGCTCGCTGGCGACCTTCGGCCGGATCAACTCCTTCGGCTTCATCGAGACCCCGTACCGCCGCGTGGTCGACGGCCGGGTCACGGACACCGTGGACTACCTGACCGCCGACGACGAGCTGGCCTTCCAGATCGCCCAGGCGAACGCCCCGGTGGATGAGGACGGCCGGTTCGAGGAGGAGCTCGTGCTCTGCCGCCAGCGCGGCGGCGACGGCGAGCCCGTGCTCTCGACCGTGGACGAGATCGACTACATGGACGTGTCCCCGCGCCAGATGGTGTCGGCGGCCACCGCCCTGATCCCGTTCCTCGAGCATGACGACGCCAACCGCGCGCTCATGGGCGCGAACATGCAGCGTCAGGCCGTGCCGCTGCTCCGCTCCGAGGCCCCCTACGTGGGCACCGGCATGGAGAAGTACGTGGCCGTGGACGCGGGTGACTCCGTGACGGCCACCCAGGGCGGCGTCGTGACCGAGGTGGCCGCGGACCTGGTGACCGTCATGAACGACGACGGCACCACCACGCACTACCCGATCATGAAGTTCGCGCGCTCGAACCAGGGCAACGCCTACAACCAGCGCGTGCGCGTGTCCGAGGGCGAGCGGGTGGAGCCGCTGAGCATCATCGCCGACGGTCCCGCCACGGACAACGGCGAGCTCGCGCTCGGCAAGAACCTCCTCGTCGCGTTCATGCCCTGGGAGGGCCTGAACTACGAGGACGCGATCATCCTGTCCCAGCGCATGGTCTCGGAGGACGTCCTCACCTCGATCCACATCGAGGAGCACGAGGTCGACGCCCGAGACACCAAGCTGGGCGCCGAGGAGATCACCCGCGACATCCCCAACGTGTCCGAGGAGGTGCTGTCGCAGCTCGACGAGCGCGGCATCATCCACATCGGCGCGGAGGTGGAGGCCGGCGACATCCTGGTCGGCCGCGTGACCCCGAAGGGCGAGACCGAGCTGACCCCGGAGGAGCGCCTGCTGCGCGCGATCTTCGGCGAGAAGTCCCGCGAGGTCCGCGACACCTCCCTGAAGGTGCCGCACGGCGAGTCCGGCACCGTCATCGGCGTGCGCATCTTCGACCGCGACGAGGACGACGACCTGCCCCCGGGCGTGAACCAGCTGGTGCGCGTCTACGTGGCGCAGAAGCGCAAGATCACCGACGGCGACAAGATGGCCGGCCGCCACGGCAACAAGGGCGTCATCTCGAAGATCCTGCCGCTCGAGGACATGCCGTTCCTGGCGGACGGCACCCCGGTGGACATCGTGCTGAACCCGCTCGGCGTCCCCGGCCGCATGAACCTCGGCCAGGTCATGGAGCTGCACCTGGGCTGGGCCGCCTCGCGCGGCTGGGACATCCAGGGCGAGCCGGAGTGGATCAAGGACCTGCCGAACTTCCCGCGGCAGTCCGGTCCGGTCAACGTGGCCACCCCGGTGTTCGACGGCGCCGAGGCGTACGAGATCACGGGCCTGCTCGGCCACGTGAACGTGACCCGCGACGGCGACCGTCTCATGAGCGACAGCGGCAAGGCGCAGCTGTTCGACGGCCGCACCGGCGAGCCGTTCCCGGACCCGGTGTCCGTGGGCTACATGTACATGCTCAAGCTGCACCACCTGGTGGACGACAAGATCCACGCCCGTTCCACGGGCCCGTACTCGATGATCACGCAGCAGCCGCTGGGCGGTAAGGCCCAGTTCGGCGGCCAGCGCTTCGGCGAGATGGAGGTGTGGGCGCTCGAGGCGTACGGCGCGGCGTTCACCCTCCAGGAGCTGCTGACCATCAAGTCCGACGACATCCACGGCCGCGTGAAGGTCTACGAGGCCATCGTCAAGGGCGAGAACATCCCGGAGCCGGGTGTTCCCGAGTCCTTCAAGGTGCTCATCAAGGAGATGCAGTCCCTCTGCCTGAACGTGGAGGTCCTCTCCGCCGACGGCCAGGCCATCGAGATGCGCGACGCGGAGGACGAGGTCTACCGCGCCGCCGAGGAGCTGGGCATCGACCTCTCCCACGCCGAGCCGAGCTCGGTGGAGGAAGTCTGAGCCGGGCCCGATCCCGCATCCACAAGACGTCACCTGAGAACCACTGAACCAAGGGAGTTCACCGGAGCATGAGCGTGAACAGCATGTCCACTGACAACTCTTTCGGCCTGATGCGCATCGGCCTGGCCACGGCGGAGGACATCCGCCGCTGGTCCTACGGCGAGGTCAAGAAGCCGGAGACCATCAACTACCGCACCCTGAAGCCGGAGAAGGACGGACTCTTCTGCGAGAAGATCTTCGGCCCCACCCGTGACTGGGAGTGCGCGTGCGGCAAGTACAAGCGCGTGCGCTTCAAGGGCATCATCTGCGAGCGCTGCGGCGTCGAGGTGACCCGCTCGAAGGTGCGCCGCGACCGCATGGGCCACATCGAGCTGGCTGCGCCGGTCACCCACATCTGGTACTTCAAGGGCGTGCCCTCGCGCCTGGGCTACCTGCTGGACCTGGCGCCGAAGGACCTCGAGAAGGTCATCTACTTCGCGGCGTACATGATCACCTCGGTGGACGAGGAGGCCCGGCACCGCGACCTGGCCAACCTCCAGGCCGAGTACGACCAGGAGACCCGTGTCCTGGCCGACCAGCGTGACTCCGACATCGCCGCGGTGGCCGCCGACCTCGAGAAGGACCTGGCCAAGCTGGAGTCCGAGGGCGCCAAGGCCGCCGAGAAGAAGAAGGCCCGCGACGCCGCGGACAAGACCATGGCGCAGATCCGCAAGCGCGCGGACGCGGAGCTGGACCGCAAGGAGCAGGTCTGGGACCGCTTCAAGAACCTCAAGGTCGCCGACCTCGAGGGTGACGAGGGCCTGTACCGGGCCATGCGGGACAAGTACGGCCAGTACTTCGAGGGCTCGATGGGCGCGGAGGCGATCCAGCGTCGCCTGCAGACCTTCGACCTCGAGGCCGAGTCCGAGATGCTGCGTGAGACCATCAAGACGGGCAAGGGCCAGCGCAAGACCCGTGCCCTGAAGCGCCTGAAGGTCGTCAACGCGTTCATGACCACGGACAACTCGCCCGAGGGCATGGTCCTGGACGCCGTCCCGGTGATCCCGCCGGAGCTGCGTCCGATGGTGCAGCTGGACGGCGGCCGCTTCGCGACCTCCGACCTCAACGACCTGTACCGTCGCGTGATCAACCGTAACAACCGCCTGAAGCGGCTGCTCGACCTCGGCGCGCCCGAGATCATCGTCAACAACGAGAAGCGCATGCTGCAGGAGGCCGTGGACTCGCTGTTCGACAACGGCCGCCGCGGCCGGCCGGTGACCGGCCCGGGCAACCGCCCGCTCAAGTCGCTCTCCGACATGCTCAAGGGCAAGCAGGGCCGGTTCCGTCAGAACCTGCTCGGCAAGCGCGTGGACTACTCGGGCCGCTCGGTCATCGTGGTGGGTCCCCAGCTCAAGCTGCACCAGTGCGGCCTGCCGAAGCAGATGGCGCTGGAGCTGTTCAAGCCGTTCGTGATGAAGCGTCTCGTGGACCTGAACCACGCGCAGAACATCAAGTCCGCCAAGCGCATGGTGGAGCGCTTCCGTCCGCAGGTCTGGGACGTGCTCGAGGAGGTCATCACCGAGCACCCGGTCCTGCTGAACCGCGCCCCCACCCTGCACCGTCTGGGCATCCAGGCCTTCGAGCCGCAGCTCGTGGAAGGCAAGGCCCTGCAGCTGCACCCGCTGGTCTGCTCCGCGTTCAACGCGGACTTCGACGGCGACCAGATGGCGGTCCACCTGCCCCTGTCGCCGGAGGCCCAGGCCGAGGCGCGCCTGCTCATGCTCTCGAGCCACAACATCCTGAAGCCCTCGGACGGCCGCGCGGTCGCCGTGCCGGCCCAGGACATGATCATCGGACTGAACCACCTCACCACGGTGCGTCCGGACGAGGTCGGCGCGGGCAACCTGTACGCGACCGTCGGCGAGGCCATCATGGCGTTCGACGGCGGCGACCTGCATCTGAACGCGCCCGCACGGATCGGCGTCGAGGGCTTCGTGCCGTCGGCGGACGTGCCGGCCCCCGAGGGCTGGTCCGAGGGCGAGATCGCCCTCATCGAGACCACCCTGGGCAAGGTGCTGTTCAACGAGCTGCTGCCGGACGACTACCCGTGGCTGGACAAGCAGGCGACCAAGGGCACCCTCGGTCAGCTGGTCAACGACCTGGCCGAGCGCTACCCGATGGTCGTCACCGCGCAGACGCTGGACAACCTCAAGGACGCCGGCTTCCACTGGGGCACCTGGTCGGGTGTGACCGTGGCGATCTCGGACATCACCTCCGACTTCGACAAGGCCGCCATCATGGAGGGCTACGAGGAGCAGGCCCAGCGCGTGCAGCAGCAGTACGACAAGGGCCTGATCGCGGACGACGAGCGTCGCTCCGAGCTGATCGACATCTGGAACAAGGCCACCGACGAGGTCGCCGCGGCCATGAAGGACGGCCTGCCGGAGCTCAACACCATCAACCGCATGGTGTCCTCCGGTGCGCGAGGCAACTGGCTCCAGGTGCGCCAGATCGCGGGCATCCGCGGCCTCGTGGCCAACCCGAAGGGTGAGATCATCCCGCGTCCGATCAAGTCCTCGTACCGCGAGGGCCTGTCCGTGCTCGAGTACTTCTCCGCCACCCACGGCGCCCGCAAGGGCCTCGCGGACACCGCGCTGAAGACCGCGAACTCGGGCTACCTGACCCGTCGTCTCGTCGATGTGTCCCAGGACGTCATCGTCCGCGAGGACGACTGCGGCACCGAGCGCGGCCTGTCCGTCACGATCGCCGCCCCGAACGCCGACGGCGAGCTGGTGGCCCACGAGCAGGTCGAGAACTCGGCCTTCGCCCGCACGCTGGCCCAGGACGTCACGGGCGAGGACGGCACGGTGCTGGCCTCGGCCGGTGCGGACGTGGGCGACGTGCTGATCGGCGAGCTGGTGGCCGCCGGCGTCACGGAGATCAAGGTCCGCTCGGTCCTGACCTGCGAGTCCGCCGTGGGCACCTGCGCGAAGTGCTACGGCCGCTCCATGGCCACCGGCCAGCTGGTGGACATCGGCGAGGCCGTCGGCATCATCGCGGCCCAGTCGATCGGTGAGCCGGGCACCCAGCTCACCATGCGCACGTTCCACACCGGCGGTGTGGCCTCGGCCGACGACATCACGCAGGGTCTGCCCCGCATCCAGGAGCTCTTCGAGGCCCGCACCCCGAAGGGCGTGGCCCCGATCTCCGAGGTCGCCGGCCGCGTGACCATCGAGGACACCGAGACGTCCGTGCGCCTGCTGCTCACGCCGGACGACGGCTCCGAGGAGATCGCCTACCCGGTGCTGCGCCGTGCGCGCATCCTCGTGGCCGACGGCGAGCACGTGCCGGTGGGCACGCAGCTCGTGGCCGGCGCCGTGGACCCGAAGCAGGTCCTGCGCGTGCTCGGCCCGCGGGCCGCGCAGCGGTTCCTCGTGGACGAGGTGCAGAACGTGTACCAGTCCCAGGGCGTGGGCATCCACGACAAGCACGTGGAGGTCATCGTCCGGCAGATGCTGCGTCGCATCACCGTCATCGAGTCCGGTGACACCGACCTGCTGCCGGGTGAGCTCACGGACCGGTCGCGCTTCGTGGCCGCCAACCGCGCCGCCGTCGCCGAGGGCCGCCAGCCGGCCTCCGGCCGCGACGAGCTGATGGGCATCACGAAGGCCTCGCTGGCCACGGACTCGTGGCTGTCGGCCGCGTCCTTCCAGGAGACGACCCGCGTCCTGACGCAGGCGGCCATGGAGGGCAAGTCCGACCCGCTGCTGGGCCTGAAGGAGAACGTGATCATCGGCAAGCTGATCCCGGCCGGCACGGGCCTGGACCGCTACACGAAGACCGTCGTGGAGCCGACGGAGGAGGCGAAGGCCAACCTGTTCGCCTCGCCGGCCGGCTTCGCGGACTTCGACTACCCGGGCCTGGACCAGTCGCTCGGCGAGAACGACTTCCACGCCGTCTCGCTGGACGACTACGACCGCGGGGGCGACTTCCGCGCCTGATCCGCGTCCCCAGGGGCCCGCCGTTCCGCCGCTCACGCGGGGGAGCGGCGGGCCCTTTGGCGTGCGGGGCCGGCTCGTCGACGGCGCCGGGGCGTGCTATGCTGTCAAGGATTGTTTTTCGTGTGGCAAATTGGACGCTGTCCGGGTCGCGGGGTCATTGCGCGGCAGATGCCACACTTTTGCACGCCTGCGGACGTCTGCTCGTTGCGAGCCCCCACAGGGAGAGGCAGAGCAGAGGAACGAGCAGCCGGCGCCCCGGGCGCCGGTCGATCACGTCAGCGATCACCGAAACACAGGAAGGCTGAAGAGTGCCTACGATTCAGCAGCTGGTCCGCAAGGGCCGCTCACCCAAGGTCGTCAATACGAAGGCCCCTGCCCTGCAGGGGAACCCCATGCGTCGTGGCGTGTGCACCCGTGTGTACACCACCACGCCCAAGAAGCCGAACTCGGCGCTGCGCAAGGTCGCCCGTGTGCGCCTGAACGGCGGCATCGAGGTCACGGCCTACATCCCCGGCGAGGGCCACAACCTGCAGGAGCATTCGATCGTGCTCGTCCGCGGCGGTCGTGTGAAGGACCTGCCCGGCGTGCGCTACAAGATCGTGCGCGGCGCCCTCGACACCCAGGGCGTGAAGAACCGCGGCCAGGCCCGCTCCCGCTACGGCGCCAAGAAGGAGAAGAAGTAATGCCTCGTAAGGGTCCTGCGCCGAAGCGCCCCCTCGTCGTCGATCCCGTCTACGGCTCCCCGCTGGTCACGCAGCTGATCAACAAGGTGCTCGTCGACGGCAAGAAGTCCACCGCCGAGCGCATCGTGTACGGCGCGCTCGAGGGCGCCCGTGCCAAGAACGGCGCCGATCCCGTGGCCACCCTCAAGAAGGCCATGGACAACATCAAGCCGGCCCTCGAGGTGCGCTCCCGCCGCGTCGGCGGCGCCACCTACCAGGTGCCCGTCGAGGTCAAGCCGGGCCGCTCCACGGCCCTGGCCCTGCGCTGGCTGGTCGGCTTCTCCAAGGCCCGCCGTGAGAAGACCATGACCGAGCGTCTGATGAACGAGATCCTGGACGCCTCGAACGGCCTGGGCGGCGCCGTGAAGCGTCGCGAGGACACCCACAAGATGGCCGAGGCCAACAAGGCCTTCGCCCACTACCGCTGGTGATCCGTGTGGCCCGGGGCGCGCGATCCGCGCCTCGGGCCGCAGGTGCGTCCTCTCGGACGGGCCACCCACCGCATCCACCTCACGAGCCCCCCATTCCACCCGACCAAGGGAGACACCGTGGCACAGGACGTGCTGACCGACCTGCACAAGGTCCGCAACATCGGCATCATGGCCCACATCGATGCCGGCAAGACCACCACCACCGAGCGCATCCTGTTCTACACGGGTGTCAACCACAAGCTGGGCGAGACCCACGACGGCGGCGCGACGACGGACTGGATGGAGCAGGAGAAGGAGCGCGGCATCACCATCACCTCCGCCGCGGTGACCTGCTTCTGGAACGACCACCAGATCAACATCATCGACACCCCCGGCCACGTGGACTTCACGGTCGAGGTGGAGCGCTCGCTGCGCGTGCTCGACGGCGCCGTCGCCGTGTTCGACGGCAAGGAGGGCGTGGAGCCCCAGTCGGAGACCGTGTGGCGCCAGGCGGACAAGTACAACGTCCCGCGCATCTGCTTCGTCAACAAGATGGACAAGCTGGGCGCGGACTTCTACTTCACCGTCGACACCATCGTGAAGCGCCTCGGCGCGCGTCCGCTCGTGATGCAGCTGCCGATCGGCGCCGAGAACGACTTCGTGGGCGTCGTCGACCTGCTCTCCATGAAGGCCTTCGAGTGGCCGGGCGACGCCAAGGGCGACGTCACCATGGGCGCCTCCTACGAGACCCGCGAGATCCCCGCCGAGCTCCAGGAGAAGGCCGAGGAGTACCGCAACGAGCTCGTCGAGGCCGTCGCCGAGACCTCCGAGGAGCTCATGGAGAAGTACCTCGAGGGCGAGGAGCTCACCGTCGAGGAGATCCAGGCCGGCGTGCGCCAGCTGACCGTGAACGCCGAGGCCTACCCGGTGTTCTGCGGCTCCGCGTTCAAGAACCGTGGCGTGCAGCCGATGCTGGACGCCGTGGTCGCCTACCTGCCGAACCCGCTGGACGCCGGCTCCGTCAAGGGCCACGCCGTGAACGACGAGGAGGAGGTGCTGGAGCGCGAGGCGTCGAAGGAGGCCCCGTTCTCGGCGCTCGCCTTCAAGATCGCCACGCACCCCTTCTTCGGCACGCTGACCTTCATCCGCGTGTACTCCGGCCGCCTGGAGTCCGGTGCGCAGATCCTCAACGCCACCAAGGGCAAGAAGGAGCGCATCGGCAAGCTGTTCCAGATGCACGCCAACAAGGAGAACCCGGTGGACGAGGTGGTCGCCGGCCACATCTACGCCGTGATCGGCCTCAAGGACACCACCACGGGCGACACCCTGTGCGATCCCGCGAACCCGATCATCCTCGAGTCGATGACCTTCCCGGAGCCCGTGATCTCCGTGGCCATCGAGCCGAAGACCAAGGGTGACCAGGAGAAGCTCTCCACCGCCATCCAGAAGCTCGTCGCCGAGGACCCCACCTTCCGCGTGAACCTCAACGAGGAGACCGGTCAGACCGAGATCGGCGGCATGGGCGAGCTCCACCTGGACGTGTTCGTGGACCGCATGAAGCGCGAGTTCAAGGTCGAGGCCAACGTGGGCAAGCCTCAGGTCGCGTACCGCGAGACCATTAAGCGCAAGGTCGACAAGGTCGACTACACGCACAAGAAGCAGACCGGCGGCTCCGGCCAGTTCGCCAAGGTGCAGCTGTCCTTCGAGCCCCTGGACACCGCCGAGGGCGAGGTCTACGAGTTCGAGAACGCCGTCACCGGCGGTCGCGTGCCCCGCGAGTACATCCCCTCGGTGGACGCGGGCATCCAGGACGCCATGCAGTTCGGCGTGCTGGCCGGCTACCCGATGGTCGGCGTGAAGGCCACCCTGCTCGACGGCGCTTACCACGACGTCGACTCCTCGGAGATGGCGTTCAAGATCGCCGGCTCCCAGGCCTTCAAGGAGGGTGTCCGCAAGGCCAACCCGATCATCCTCGAGCCGCTGATGGCCGTGGAGGTCCGCACCCCCGAGGAGTTCATGGGCGACGTCATCGGCGACCTGAACTCCCGCCGCGGCCAGATCCAGTCCATGGAGGACGCCACCGGCGTGAAGGTGGTCAACGCCCTCGTGCCGCTGTCGGAGATGTTCGGCTACATCGGCGACCTGCGCTCCAAGACGCAGGGCCGCGCGGTGTACTCGATGACCTTCCACTCCTACGCCGAGGTCCCCAAGGCCGTGGCGGACGAGATCATCCAGAAGTCCCAGGGCGAGTGACCGCAGGTCACCTGCTCTGAACGACCTGCCCCGGGTCGGCCGCCGCAGCCGCGGCCGGCCCGGGGCGACCGGACCGCCCTCCCCGGCGCGGCGGTCCGCGATCAGGACGGGTCAGGTCCGGTCCGCTTCCGGCGGTCCCGACGGCCTGGAACCGGACTGGCCCTCGTGAGGCCGGGATTTCCCCAACCC
The DNA here is from genome assembly GCF_900537135.1 of Micrococcus sp. Alg238-R198. Classification (NCBI taxonomy): domain Bacteria; kingdom Bacillati; phylum Actinomycetota; class Actinomycetes; order Micrococcales; family Micrococcaceae; genus Micrococcus; species Micrococcus sp. Alg238-R198. The sequence goes on along the minus strand of NZ_UNRH01000003.1, from coordinate 103,242 downwards.
CGCACCATCCGAGTAGACTCAGTCAAGTTGTCAGCACGTCGCAGGCGGCTGAGCAGTCTTCTTGACGATGAACCAGTTCTTAGGAGGAACTAGTGGCAAAGGCAAAGTTCGAGCGGACGAAGCCGCACGTCAACATCGGCACCATCGGCCACGTTGACCACGGCAAGACCACGCTGACCGCCGCCATCTCGAAGGTCCTGTACGACAAGTACCCGGACCTGAACGAGGCCCGTGACTTCGCGACGATCGACTCCGCCCCCGAGGAGCGTCAGCGCGGCATCACCATCAACATCTCCCACGTGGAGTACCAGACCGAGAAGCGTCACTACGCCCACGTGGACGCCCCCGGTCACGCCGACTACATCAAGAACATGATCACCGGCGCCGCTCAGATGGACGGCGCGATCCTCGTGGTCGCCGCCACCGACGGCCCGATGGCCCAGACCCGTGAGCACGTGCTCCTGGCCCGCCAGGTCGGCGTGCCGGCCCTGCTCGTGGCCCTGAACAAGTCCGACATGGTCGAGGACGAGGAGCTCCTCGAGCTCGTCGAGATGGAGGTCCGCGAGCTGCTGTCCTCCCAGGACTTCGACGGCGACGAGGCCCCGGTCATCCGCACCTCCGGTCTGAAGGCCCTCGAGGGCGACGCCCAGTGGGTCAAGTCCGTCGAGGACCTCATGGAGGCCGTGGACGAGTTCATCCCGGACCCGGTCCGCGACAAGGACAAGCCGTTCCTGATGCCGATCGAGGACGTCTTCACCATCACCGGTCGTGGCACCGTGGTGACCGGTCGCGCCGAGCGCGGCACCCTGAAGATCAACTCCGAGGTCGAGATCGTCGGCATCCGCGACGTGCAGAAGACCACCGTCACCGGCATCGAGATGTTCCACAAGCAGCTCGACGAGGCCTGGGCCGGCGAGAACTGCGGTCTGCTGCTGCGCGGCCTGAAGCGCGACGACGTGGAGCGCGGCCAGGTCGTGGTGGAGCCGGGCTCCATCACCCCGCACACTAACTTCGAGGCGAACGTCTACATCCTGTCCAAGGACGAGGGTGGCCGTCACAACCCGTTCTACTCGAACTACCGCCCGCAGTTCTACTTCCGCACCACCGACGTCACCGGCGTCATCACGCTGCCCGAGGGCACCGAGATGGTCATGCCCGGCGACACCACCGAGATGTCGGTCGAGCTCATCCAGCCGATCGCCATGGAGGAGGGCCTCGGCTTCGCCATCCGCGAGGGTGGCCGCACCGTGGGCTCCGGCCGCGTCACCAAGATCACCAAGTGATCTGACGCATCCCGTCTCGTGGCTCCGTTGAGCCGCTGACGTGCGACGCCCCCGTCTCCGGGTCTTCCGGAGGCGGGGGCGTCGCCGTGTCCGACGACGGCGCGGCGGCGGCGGCTAGGCTGGGGAGCATGCCTAAACTGCTCATCCTCATCGTGGTGCTCGCCGTGGCCGTCGTGGCCGTGCGCTGGGCGCTGCGGACCTTCCGTCCCGAGATCGACCGTGCCCGGCGCATCCGGCGCGCGAACCGCGGCGGGGAGCTGGAGCGATGAGCCTGCCCGGCCCGCGCCGCCTCTTCGCCGTCACGGCGATGGCCGAGATGTTCACCTGGGCCGGTCTGCTGATCGCCATGGGCCTCAAGTACGGCGGAGTCACGGAGCGGATGGTGCCGATCGCCGGCGGCGTCCACGGCTTCGTGTTCCTCTGCTACCTCGTGGTGACGGTCGCCGTGTGGATCGATGGGCGGTGGCCCGTGGCCCGCGGACTCCTCGGCCTCGGTTCGACGATCGTCCCGTTCATGACGGTCCCGTTCGAGCGGGCCCAGCGGCGGCGCGGCGAGCCGGCGTCGCGGTGGCAGGTCGTGGACCGCGCGCCGGGGGAGCGGGGGCCCCTCGAACGGCTTCTCGTCGTGGTGCTGCGCCATCCGGTGGTCAGCGCGCTCCTGGCGGTCGCCGTGGTCGCCGTCGTCTTCACCCTGCTGCTCAATGCCGGCCCGCCCACCGAGTGGGGCCGCTGAGCCCGGGGGACCGCCGGGCCCGGCCCGCCGATTGGCGGACTGGGCCCGCTTCTGTCTATACTGATTCGGTTGCTCAAGCGCCATTGCGCTGTCGTCGTGTGTCTCGCGGCGGCAGCTCGGCCCAGATGTGACGTCACCACTCCGACCCGCCACAGGCGTGTGCCCTCCCAGGAATGCGACACGCCCGACCGCGTGGACCGGAGTCCGGCGGCGGCGAGGAACCCGGTCCGACCGGATTCGCCCCGCGCGGGTGGAGGACAAGAAGGCGGGCACGATCCGCCGCACAGGGACAGGAACAGCACACCCGACGAGAGAGGCGTGACGCCATGGCGGGACAGAAGATCCGCATCCGGCTGAAGTCGTACGACCACGAGGTCATCGACGTCTCGGCCCGCAAGATCGTTGACACGGTCACGCGCGCAGGCGCGACGGTGGTCGGCCCCGTGCCGCTGCCGACGGAGAAGAACGTGTACTGCGTTATCCGTTCTCCCCACAAGTACAAGGACAGCCGCGAGCATTTCGAGATGCGCACCCACAAGCGGCTCATCGACATCATCGACCCGACCCCGAAGGCCGTCGACTCGCTCATGCGACTGGACCTGCCCGCGGACGTCAACATCGAGATCAAGCTCTGAGAGGGAGGTGCTGAGAGACTATGACCAACACCCAGAACATCAAGGGCCTGCTGGGCACGAAGCTCGGCATGACCCAGGTCTGGGATGAGGACAACAAGCTCATCCCTGTGACCGTGGTCAAGGCAGACCCGAACGTCGTCACCCAGCTGCGCTCCGAGGAGACCGACGGCTACACCGCCGTGCAGATCGCCTACGGCCAGATCGATCCCCGCCGCGTGACCAAGCCCCTGGCCGGTCACTTCGAGAAGGCCGGCGTGACCCCGCGTCGCCACCTCGTCGAGCTGCGCACCGCCGACGCCGCCGAGTACTCGCTCGGCCAGGACGTGACCGTGGAGGTCTTCGAGGCCGGCCAGAAGGTCGACGTCGTGGGCACCACCAAGGGCAAGGGCTTCGCCGGCGCCATGAAGCGCCACGGCTTCGCCGGTGTGGGCGCCTCGCACGGCCAGCACAAGAACCACCGCAAGCCCGGCTCCGTGGGCGGCGCGTCCACCCCCGGCCGCGTGTTCAAGGGCCAGCGCATGCCCGGTCGCATGGGCGCCGTGCGCCAGACCACCATGAACCTGACCCTCCACGGCATCGACGTGGAGAACAACCTCCTGCTGATCAAGGGCGCGGTGCCCGGCTCCAAGGGCCAGGTCGTGCTCGTCCGCAGCGCCGTGAAGGGAGCCTGAGACCATGGCTGAGAACTCCGTGAAGACCGTCCAGGTCGATCTGCCCGCCGAGCTCTTCGACGTGCAGTCCAACGTGCCGCTCATGCACCAGGTCGTCGTCGCCCAGCTCGCCGCCGCCCGTCAGGGCACGCACAAGACGAAGCGCCGCGGCGAGGTGTCCGGTGCCGGTCGCAAGCCGTTCAAGCAGAAGGGCACCGGCCGCGCACGTCAGGGCTCCATCCGCGCCCCGCACATGACCGGTGGTGGCGTCGTCCACGGCCCGACCCCGCGTGACTACTCGCAGCGCACCCCCAAGAAGATGAAGGCCGCCGCCCTGCGCGGTGCCCTGTCGGACCGCGCCCGCAACGGCCGCGTCCACGTCATCGAGGCCCTCGTGTCCGGGACCACCCCGTCCACCAAGGCCGCCAAGGCGGGCCTCGCGTCCCTGAACACCGGCCGCAAGAACGTGCTGCTGGTGATCGACCGGGCCGACGACGTCGCCGCCCTGTCCGCCCGCAACCTGCCCGCGGTCCACACCCTGTACGCCGACCAGCTGAACACCTACGACGTGCTCGTCTCCGACGACGTCGTGTTCACCCAGGCGGCCTACGAGGCGTACGTGGCCCAGGCTTCCGGCGCCAAGAAGGAGGATGCCCAGTGAGCGGCTCCATCAACAAGGATCCCCGCGACGTGATCATCGCTCCCGTCGTGTCGGAGAAGAGCTACGGTCTGATCGACGAGGGCAAGTACACCTTCCTGGTCGACCCGCGCTCCAACAAGTCCGAGATCAAGCAGGCGGTGGAGCGCATCTTCAACGTCGACGTGGCCTCGGTCAACACCCTGAACCGTTCCGGCAAGCGCCGTCGCACCCGCTTCGGGTGGGGCCAGCGCAAGTCCACCAAGCGTGCCATCGTCACGCTCAAGGACGGGACCATCGACATCTTCGGAGGTCCGCTCGCCTGATCGGCGTGCGGAGACCACTTAATCGAGGAACTGACACATGGCTATCCGTAAGTACAAGCCGACCACCCCGGGCCTGCGTGGCTCGTCCGTGGCCGACTTCGCAGAGATCACCCGGTCCACGCCGGAGAAGTCCCTTCTCCGTCCGCTGCACAAGACCGGCGGCCGCAACAACACCGGTCGCATCACCACCCGTCACAAGGGCGGCGGCCACAAGCGCCAGTACCGCCTGGTCGACTTCCGTCGCCACGACAAGGACGGCGTGCCCGCCACCGTCGCGCACATCGAGTACGACCCGAACCGCACCGCCCGCATCGCGCTGCTGCACTACGCGGACGGCGCCAAGCGCTACATCCTGGCCCCGGCCAAGCTGAAGCAGGGCGACGTGGTCGAGGCCGGCCCGAACGCCGACATCAAGCCCGGCAACAACCTGCCGATGCGCAACATCCCCGTGGGCACCACCATCCACGCGGTGGAGCTGCGCCCCGGCGGCGGCGCCAAGATGGCCCGCTCCGCCGGCGCGTCCGTGCAGCTGGTCGCCCGCGAGGGCAAGTACGCCCAGCTGCGCCTGCCCTCCGGTGAGATCCGCAACGTCGACGTGCGCTGCCGCGCCACGATCGGCGAGGTCGGCAACGCCGAGCAGTCGAACATCAACTGGGGCAAGGCCGGCCGCATGCGCTGGAAGGGCGTCCGCCCGACCGTCCGCGGCGTCGTCATGAACCCGGTCGACCACCCGCACGGCGGTGGCGAGGGCAAGACCTCCGGCGGTCGTCACCCCGTCAACCGGAACGGCAAGCCCGAGGGCCGCACGCGTCGTCCGAACAAGGAAAGCGACAAGCTCATCGTGCGTCGCCGTCGTACCGGCAAGAACAAGCGATAAGGGAGCAGGGAAGACATGCCTCGCAGCCTGAAGAAGGGCCCCTTCGTCGATCAGCACCTCTACCTGAAGGTTCTGGCCGAGAACGAGAAGGGCAGCAAGAACGTCATCAAGACCTGGTCCCGCCGGTCGATGATCATCCCGGACATGCTGGGTCACACCATCGCGGTCCACGACGGACGCAAGCACGTCCCGGTGTTCGTCACCGAGTCCATGGTGGGTCACAAGCTGGGCGAGTTCGCCCCGACCCGGACCTACCGCGGCCACGTGAAGGACGACAAGAAGGGCAAGCGCCGCTGAGCCTGAGGGCACAGCACGCTTGACCTTCTCGAGAATCGAAAGAGAGAAGCAATGGAAGCCAAGGCAATTGCGCGCCACCTGCGCGTGACGCCGATGAAGGCCCGGCGCGTCGTCGACCTGGTCCGTGGCAAGCAGGCCACCGAAGCACTGGCCATCCTGAAGTTCGCCCAGCAGGGCGCTTCGGAGCCGGTGTACAAGCTGGTGGCCTCCGCGGTGGCGAACGCCCGCGTCAAGGCGGACCGCGAGGGCCAGGCCTTCGACGAGGACGCCCTCTACATCACCGAGGCCTTCGTGGACGAGGGCCCGACCATGAAGCGGTTCCAGCCCCGTGCTCAGGGCCGCGCGTACCGCATCAACAAGCGCACGAGCCACGTGACCGTGGTCGTCGCGTCCAAGGACGAGAAGGGTGGGAACTGACAATGGGCCAGAAGATCAACCCCAACGGGTTCCGCCTCGGCATCACCACCGACCACGTCTCGCACTGGTTCGCGGACTCCCACAAGGAGGGCCAGCGCTACGCTGACTTCCTCAAGGAGGACGTCAAGATCCGCGAGCTGATGACCACCGGCATGGAGCGCGCCGGCATCTCCAAGGTGGAGATCGAGCGCACCCGTGACCGCGTGCGCGTGGACATCCACACCGCGCGTCCGGGCATCGTGATCGGCCGCCGCGGCGCCGAGGCCGACCGCATCCGCGGTGAGCTCGAGAAGCTCACCGGCAAGCAGATCCAGCTGAACATCCTCGAGGTCAAGAACCCCGAGACCGATGCCCAGCTGGTGGCGCAGGGTGTGGCCGAGCAGCTCGCCTCGCGCGTGGCGTTCCGCCGCGCGATGAAGAAGGCGATCCAGTCCGCCATGCGCGCCGGCGCGCAGGGCATCCGCATCCAGTGCTCCGGCCGCCTCGGCGGCGCCGAGATGAGCCGCTCGGAGTTCTACCGCGAGGGTCGCGTGCCGCTGCACACCCTCCGCGCGAACATCGACTTCGGCAAGTTCGAGGCCAAGACCACCTTCGGCCGCATCGGCGTGAAGGTCTGGATCTACAAGGGCGACCTGACCGCCAAGGAGCTCGCGGCCAAGGAGGCCGCGCAGCCCTCCGGCCGTGGCCGTGGCGGCGAGCGCCGTGGCGGCGGCGAGCGTCGTCGTCGCAACGATCGCGCCGAGCGTGCTCCCCGCCAGGAGAACGCCGGCGCCGGCGCCGAGACCCCGGCCGCCGCTCCCGCTGAAGGAGGCAACGCCTGATGCTGATCCCCCGTCGCGTCAAGCACCGCAAGCAGCACCACCCCAAGCGTTCCGGCGCCGCCAAGGGCGGCACCACCGTGACGTTCGGCGAGTGGGGCATCCAGGCGCTCACGCCGGCCTATGTGACCAACCGTCAGATCGAGGCCGCCCGTATCGCCATGACCCGCTACATCAAGCGTGGCGGCAAGGTCTGGATCAACATCTACCCGGACCGTCCGCTCACCAAAAAGCCCGCCGAGACCCGCATGGGCTCCGGCAAGGGCTCGCCGGAGTGGTGGGTCGCCAACGTCAAGCCCGGACGCGTGCTCTTCGAGCTGTCGGGTGTCACGGAGGACGTCGCCCGCGAGGCGCTCCGCCTGGCCATCCACAAGCTGCCGCTGAAGGCCCGTATCATCCGTCGAGAGGGTGGTGAGTGATCCCATGGCGATCGGCACCAAGGATCTGAACGTCGAGTCCCTGGACGGGATGGACAACGCCCGCCTGCTGGAGGCCCTGAAGTCCTCCAAGGAGGAGCTGTTCAACCTGCGCTTCCAGGCCGCCACCGGTCAGCTGGACAACGCCAGCCGGCTGAAGGCCGTCAAGCGTGACATCGCGCGCATCTACACGATCCTGCGCGAGCGCGAGCTGGGCATCCGCGGCGATGTCGCCGCCGAGGCGCAGGCCGAGAAGAACGAGGAGGCTGCCAAGTGACCGAGCAGACCCCGGCCGTCTCCGAGGAGCGCGGCTACCGCAAGGCCCTCCGTGGCATCGTCGTCTCCGACAAGATGGACAAGACCATCGTCGTCGAGGTCGAGGACCGCAAGAAGCACTCGCTCTACGGCAAGGTGCTGAAGACCTCGAAGCGCGTGAAGGCGCACGACGAGGACAACACCGCCGGCGTGGGCGACCGCGTCCGCCTCGCCGAGACCCGCCCGCTGTCCGCCTCCAAGCGGTGGCGTCTGGTGGAGGTCGTCGAGCGCGCCAAGTGATCGACCCGGCCCCCTGAGGGCCGGCGACGCAGAGGGCCGCCCCGTGCACTGGCACGGGGCGGCCTTGTGCGTTAGACTCTGATATTCGTGCGCCCTCTCGTTGGCAGGACCATCCATCCTGTGTGCCGAGGGCCGCGCACGCCGATCCCGGATCCGCCTCGGCCCTGCCCTGCGCGCCCCTCCGCTCTCGACCTCCCCGACGCTGTCTGAACACGCGTCGCCGGGGGACGACGGCGGGCGGCCCGCCTCGGGGGAGGGGTAAGCGTCCCGGGATGCCCGTTCAACCGTTCCGCAAGGCTCGCCCATCGTGGGGGAGAACCGGCGCGACGCTAGGAGAGACAAGTGATCCAGCAGGAGTCGCGGCTCAAGGTCGCCGACAACACCGGTGCGAAGGAAATCCTGACCATCCGTGTTCTCGGCGGTTCCGGACGCCGCTACGCAGGCATCGGCGACACCATCGTCGCCACCGTGAAGGACGCCATCCCCGGCGGCAACGTCAAGAAGGGCGACGTCGTCAAGGCCGTGGTGGTCCGCACCCGCAAGCAGTCCCGCCGTCCCGACGGCTCGTACATCAAGTTCGACGAGAACGCGGCGGTCATCCTGAAGACCGACGGCGAGCCCCGTGGCACGCGCATCTTCGGCCCCGTGGGTCGCGAGCTGCGTGACAAGAAGTTCATGAAGATCGTGTCGCTCGCCCCGGAGGTGATCTGACCTCATGGCCAAGATCAAGAAGGACGACCTCGTCCAGGTCATCAGTGGCAAGGACAAGGGCAAGCAGGGCAAGGTCCTGCGCGTGTTCCCGGCGGATGAGCGCGTGCTCGTCGAGGGCGTGAACCGCGTGACCAAGCACCTGCGCGCCGGCCAGGACAACAACGGTTCCACCGAGGGCGGCCTGCAGGTCGTCGAGGCCCCGATCCACATCTCGAACGTGGCCGTGGTGGACCCGGAGACCAAGAAGCCGACCCGTGTGGGCTACCGCTTCGAGACCGTCGAGAAGGACGGCGTGAGCAAGACCGTGAAGGTCCGCTTCGCCAAGGCCTCGGGGAAGGAGCTGTGATGACCGAGGTGCAGCAGACCGAGAAGGTCACCCCGCGTCTGAAGACCAAGTACCGCGACGAGATCCGCGGCGCCCTGCAGGAGCAGTTCCAGTACGGGAACGTCATGCAGGTGCCGGGTCTCGTGAAGGTCGTCGTCAACATGGGCGTCGGCGAGGCCGCCAAGGACTCCAAGATCATCGACGGCGCGGTCGCCGACCTCACCGCCATCACCGGCCAGAAGCCGATGATCACCAAGGCCCGCAAGTCCATCGCGCAGTTCAAGCTGCGTGAGGGCATGCCCATCGGCACGCACGCCACCCTCCGTGGCGACCGCATGTGGGAGTTCCTGGACCGCCTGGTCACGCTCGCGCTGCCGCGCATCCGTGACTTCCGCGGCCTGTCCGACCGCCAGTTCGACGGCAACGGCAACTACACCTTCGGCCTGTCCGAGCAGACCGTGTTCCACGAGATCGATCAGGACAAGATCGACCGCGTGCGCGGCATGGACATCACCGTGGTGACGACCGCCAAGAACGACGACGAGGGCCGCGCGCTGCTGAAGGCGCTGGGCTTCCCGTTCAAGACCGACCAGTAAGACCTCCACGCCACAGGTCCTCCACCGGTGAACCGGTGGCGGAAACCACGGCGAGAAAGGGCGTGAAGCCCACATGACCATGACCGATCCCGTCGCAGACATGCTGACCCGTCTGCGCAACGCAAACTCGGCCTACCACGACACCGTGTCCATGCCGTCCTCGAAGCTGAAGACTCGCGTCGCCGAGATCCTCAAGGCCGAGGGCTACATCCAGGACTGGCGCGAGGAGGAGGCCGAGGTCGGCAAGAAGCTGACCATCGACCTGAAGTTCGGCCCGCAGCGTGAGCGTGCGATCGCCGGCCTGCGCCGCATCTCCAAGCCGGGCCTGCGCGTGTACGCGAAGTCCACGAACCTGCCCCACGTGCTGGGCGGCCTCGGCATCGCCATCCTGTCCACCTCCTCTGGTCTCCTCACGAACCAGCAGGCCGCCAAGAAGGGCGTGGGCGGAGAAGTCCTCGCCTACGTCTGGTGACGGGCAAGACGGAAGAAAGGCTGAACTGACATGTCTCGAATCGGACGTCTCCCGATCACCATCCCCGCCGGCGTCGATGTGACCATCGACGGCGACCGCGTCTCCGTGAAGGGCCCCAAGGGCCAGCTCGAGCACTCGCTGCCCACGCCCATCACGGTCACCCTCGAGGAGGGGCAGGTCACCGTGGCCCGCCCCGACGACGAGCGTGAGTCCCGTTCCCTGCACGGTCTGACCCGCACCCTCATCAGCAACATGGTCGAGGGCGTGACCAACGGCTTCTCCAAGCAGCTCGAGGTCGTCGGCACCGGCTACCGCGTGCAGGCCAAGGGCCAGGACCTCGAGTTCGCCCTGGGCTACTCCCACCCCGTCCCGGTGAAGGCGCCCCAGGGCATCACCTTCACGGTGGAGGGCAACAAGGTCACCGTCGCCGGTATCGACAAGCAGCAGGTCGGCGAGACCGCCGCCAACATCCGCAAGCTGCGCCGCCCCGACCCGTACAAGGGCAAGGGCGTGCGCTACGCGGGCGAGCAGATCCGCCGCAAGGCCGGAAAGGCAGGTAAGTGATGTCTACTCTGAAGGTGAAGGGCAAGGGCAAGTTCAACGCCCGCACCCGCCGCCACCTCCGGGTGCGCAAGCGGATCTCCGGCACCACCGTCCGTCCCCGCCTCGTCGTCAACCGCTCTGCACGGCACATGTTCGTGCAGGTCGTGGACGACACGCAGAGCCGTACGCTCGCGTACGCCTCCACCATGGAGGCCGACGTGCGTGCGCTCGAGGGCGACAAGACGGCCAAGGCCAAGCGCGTGGGCGAGCTCGTCGCCGAGCGTGCCAAGGCGGCCGGCATCGATGCCGTGGTCTTCGACCGCGGCGGCAACAAGTACCACGGGCGCGTCGCGGCCGTGGCCGACGGTGCGCGAGAGGGTGGGCTGCAGCTGTGACCGAGAACATCAACCAGAAGGACACTCAGGTGACCGAGAGCACCGAGACCACCGTCTCCGAGACCGGGTCGGGCTCGGCGAGCCAGACCACCGAGCGCGCCACCGGTGGCCGCGGCGGTCGCGACGGCGGCCGCGGTGGCCGTGACGGCGATCGTCGTGGCGGCCGTCGCGACGACCGCAACCGTCGTGGCGCCCAGGACGACGAGAAGGACCAGTTCCTCGAGCGCGTCGTGGGCATCAACCGCGTCTCCAAGGTCGTCAAGGGCGGCCGCCGCTTCTCCTTCACCGCCCTCGTGGTGGTGGGTGACGGCGACGGCACCGTCGGCGTCGGTTACGGCAAGGCGAAGGAGGTCCCCGCCGCGATCCAGAAGGCCGTGGAGGAGGCCAAGAAGTCCTTCTTCCGCGTCCCCCGCGTCGGCTCCACCATCCCGCACCTGGTGCAGGGTGAGGACGCCGCCGGCGTCGTGCTGCTCCGCCCGGCCTCCCCGGGTACCGGCGTGATCGCCGGCGGTCCGGTGCGCGCCGTGCTCGAGTGCGCCGGCATCCACGACGTGCTGTCCAAGTCCATGGGCTCCGTGAACGCGATCAACATCGTGCGCGGCACCGTGGACGCCCTCAAGAAGCTGGAAGAGCCCCAGGCCGTCGCCGCCCGCCGCGGCAAGGCCCTGGACGAGATCGCCCCCCATGCGATGCTGCGCACCATGGAGAACGATCGCGCCCAGAAGAGCGCGAAGGCAGGTGCGTGAGCCGTGTTTGAGCCCACTCGCAAGAACATCCAGCCCTCGGACGCCACCCTGGTCATCACCCAGACCCGCGGCGTCACGGGCTCCAAGCAGAACCATCGGGACACCCTGCGCTCGCTGGGCCTGAAGCGGATCGGCCACCAGGTCACCCGCAAGGCCGACGCGGTGACGGTCGGCATGGTCAACACCGTGCCGCACCTGGTGTCCGTGGAGGAGGTCAACAATGGCTGACAACGACGCCATCAAGGTCCACGACCTGCGTCCGGCCCCCGGTGCCAAGACCGCCAAGACCCGCGTGGGTCGCGGTGAGGCGTCGAAGGGCAAGACCGCCGGTCGCGGCACCAAGGGCACCAAGGCCCGTTACCAGGTCCGTGCGGGCTTCGAGGGCGGCCAGCTGCCCCTGCAGATGCGTCTGCCGAAGCTCCGCGGCTTCAAGAACCCGTTCCGCACGGAGTACCAGGTCGTGAACCTGGACAAGCTCTCCGCGCACTTCCCCGAGGGCGGTGAGGTCACCGTGGACGCGCTCGTGTCCAAGGGCCTCGTCCGTCGTGGCCAGCCCGTGAAGGTGCTGGGCACGGGGGAGATCACCGCGGCCGTGCAGGTGAAGGCGAACGCCTTCTCCTCGTCCGCCGTGGAGAAGATCCAGGCCGCCGGCGGGTCCACCGAGACCCTCTGACACGCCGACCCATCGACCGAGGGCCCTGGCCCGGAGCAGCCGCTCCGGACCAGGGCCCTCGGTCCGTCCGTGTAGACTCGCACAGCGGCCGCCCCGGTGTGGCCGCCGTCTCGTGCCCCCGCCCCGCGGCCGGCGCACGCCCCACAGGACCACCGCAGGAGGACTCGTGCTCAAGGCCATCGCCCGGATCGTCCGGACGCCTGACCTGTTGCGGAAGATCGCCTTCACGCTCGGGCTCATCGCCGTCTATCGGATGGGCGCCTTCGTGCCGGCCCCCGGGGTGGACTACCCGGCGGTGCAGCAGTGCCTCGCGGCGGGCAACGCCCAGGGCGGCCTGTACTCCTTCGTGAACATGTTCTCGGGCGGGGCGCTCCTGCAGGTGTCCGTCTTCGCGCTGGGCATCATGCCCTACATCACGGCGTCGATCATCGTGCAGCTGCTGCGCGTGGTGATCCCTCGCTTCGAGCAGCTCCATCAGGAGGGCCCGCAGGGCCAGGCGACGCTGACGCAGTACACCCGCTACCTGACCCTCGCCCTCGCCCTGCTGCAGGCGACCACGATGGCCTCGCTTGCCCGCACCGGGGCGCTGCTCGGATGCAGCCTGCCGCTGCTGCGCGACGGCTCCATCCTCACGGTGCTGCTCGTGGTCATCGCCCTGACCACCGGCTGTCTCATCGTCATGTGGTTCGGCGAGCGGATCACCGAGAACGGCGTGGGCAACGGCATGTCCCTGCTCATCTTCACCTCCATCGCGGCAGGCTTCCCGGCCGGTCTCGGCCAGGTGGTCCAGACGCAGGGCTGGCGCGTGTTCGCGATCGTCATGGGGATCGGCCTGCTCACCATGCTGGCCATCGTCTTCGTGGAGGAGTCGCAGCGCCGGATCCCGGTCCAGTACGCCAAGCGGCAGATCGGCTCACGGACCGTGGGCGGGTCGAGCACCTACATCCCGGTCAAGGTGAACATGGCCAACGTCATCCCGGTCATCTTCGCCTCCTCCGTGCTGATGCTCCCGGGCATCCTCATCCAGTTCAACACGCCGCAGGACGGCAGTGCGCCGGCCCCGTGGATCACGTGGCTGAGCCGGTACTTCGGCTCCGGTGACCACCCGGTGTACATGGCCCTGTACTTCCTGCTCATCATCGGCTTCACGTACTTCTACGTGTCCATCACGTTCAACCCGGTGGAGATCTCGGACAACATGAAGCGCTACGGCGGCTTCATCCCCGGCGTCCGCGCCGGCCGGCCCACCGAGCGTTACCTGCAGTACGTCATCAGCCGCATCACGTTCGTGGGTGCCCTCTACCTCGGTATCGTGGCCATGATCCCGCTGATCGCCTTCGCGGTGATCGGCACCAGCCAGAACTTCCCGCTCGGCGGCACGTCCATCCTCATCATGGTGGGCGTCGGCCTCCAGACCGTGAAGCAGGTCAGCGCACAGATGGAGCAGCGCCACTACGAGGGCCTGCTGCGCTGAGCCCCGACCCGATCCCGCAACGCCGTCCGTATCGACAGTGAGGAACACACGATGACCCGCATGCTGCTCATGGGCCCTCCCGGTTCCGGCAAGGGCACCCAGGCCACCCGGATCGCCGACAAGCTGGGGATCGTCCCGATCTCCACCGGTGACATCTTCCGCCACAACGTCAAGTCGATGACGCCGCTCGGCGTCGAGGCCAAGAGGTACATCGACAACGGCGACTTCGTCCCCGATGAGGTCACGAACCGCATGGTCGCGGACCGCATCGCCCAGGCCGACGCGGAGCACGGCTTCCTGCTGGACGGCTACCCGCGCACGAAGGGCCAGGTCGAGGCGCTGGACGCCATGCTCGCCGAGGCCGGCCAGTCGCTGTCCGCCGTCGTCGAGCTGGAGGTGCCCGACGAGGAGCTCGTGGAGCGCCTGCTCAAGCGTGCCGAGATCGAGGGCCGCGCGGACGACACCCAGGAGGTCATCGAGCACCGCCTGGACCTGTACCATCGCGAGACCGAGTCCGTCATCCAGGAGTACGTGGAGCGCGGCATCGTCGCCCGCGTGGACGGCACCGGCCAGATCGACGACGTCACCGAGCGCCTGCTGCAGGCCGTGTACTCCGTGCGCTCCGCCACGGGCTCCCTGCCCCTGATCCAGCCGGGTGCGGAGTCCTGACCCCGTGATCGGCCGCCGCTCGCTCGAGCTCAAGACCGCCCCCCAGCTGCTGGCCATGCAGCGCGCGGGGGTGGTCCTGTCCGAGGCACTGGACGCCACGCTGGCCGCGGCCGCGCCGGGCGTCACCACCGCGGAGCTGGACGCCGTGTTCGCGGGTGTGCTGGCCGAACGCGGTGCGACCTCCAACTTCCTGGGCTACTACGACTTCCCGGCCTCGATCTGCACCTCGGTCAACGAGGAGGTCGTGCACGGCATCCCCGGAGACCGGGTCCTGCAGACCGGCGACGTGCTGAAGGTCGACGGGGGCGCGATCGTGGACGGCTGGCACGCCGACTCGGCCCGCACGGTGATCCTGGGCTCCTCCGCGGCCGGCACCGCGGACCCGGCCGACGAGCGCCTCTCGGCGATCACGCGGGAGGCGCTCTGGGTCGGCATCGCGGCCTTCGCCTCCGCCACCCACGTCGGGGACATCGGGGACGCCATCGACGACTTCGTCACCGCGCAGCCGGGCGAGGAGCTCGGCATCCTCGAGGAGTACGTGGGGCACGGCATCGGCTCGGCCATGCACCTGCCGCCGGACGTGTTCAACTACCGCACCGGCCACCGGGGGCCCAAGATCCGCCCCGGTCTGGCACTCGCCATCGAGCCGATGCTGGTGCGTGGCTCCATCGACACGAAGGTGCTCGCGGACGACTGGACCGTGGTGACCCTCGACGGCGCCCGCGCGAGCCAGTGGGAGCACTCGGTCTGCCGGCACGACGGCGGCCTGTGGGTGCTCACCGCGCCCGACGGCGGCGCCTCCGAGCTCGCCCGGTTCGGCGTGGTCCCGGTCCCGCCGGGGGAGTGAGGGGCCCGAGCTGTCGGCCGTCCGTCCCGCCCGTCCGGCGGGCCGGGCGGCCGTCGTCGTCCGTGCTGGTTCTCAGACCGAGAATGCGGTATCATCGAACGTTGTTCGTGTGCGCGCACTCGTGTGCGCCGGCGAGCAGACCCGTTCCCGCCCCGTCATCCGGCCCTCCGCGGCCGTGCCCGGGGCATGACGATTGTGGAGGACATGGCTAAGAAGGAAGGTGTCATCGAGGTCGAGGGCACGGTGTCGGAGGCATTGCCGAACGCGATGTTCCGGGTCCGTCTGCAGAACGAGCACGTCGTGCTCGCCACGATCTCCGGAAAGATGCGTCAGCACTACATCCGCATCCTCCCCGAGGATCGCGTCGTGGTGGAGCTTAGCCCGTACGACCTCAACCGGGGTCGGATCGTGTACCGATACAAGTAAGAACCCCCGTCCAAGCGAGCGCAGGAGGAAGAGCCGTGAAGGTTCAGCCGAGCGTGAAGCGGATTTGTGACAAGTGCCAGGTCGTGCGCCGTAAGGGCCGCGTGCTGGTGATCTGCTCGAACCCGCGCCACAAGCAGCGCCAGGGCTGATCGCCTCCCCGGGAGCCCGGGGAGCGACGCCGTCGCGTTGACCACACCACCCACCGGCCATCGGGCCGAACAGCAGGGACAGCGGTCCCCCCCGTGAGGGGAGGGCCCCCACCTCCGGCCGCAGGGGCCGGAGACCGACGACGGCGGACGCCCGCCGCGGAGCACGCCGGATCTTCCCCGGCGCCGCGACGACGGGTCCGCGAGGCCCAGTGCCGCGTCGTACGGGACGTCCCTGGTGCAGACCCCTGCTGCAGAAGAACAGGAGGACGGCCACATGGCTCGTCTTGCAGGCGTTGACATTCCGCGCGAGAAGCGCGTGATCATCGCACTCACGTACATCTACGGTGTGGGCAAGACCCGCGCTGAGGAGACCCTCGCCGCCACGGGCATCGACCCGAACATCCGCGTGAAGGACCTCTCCGACGAGCAGCTGGTGCAGCTGCGCGACCACATCGAGGGCAGCTACAAGGTGGAGGGCGACCTCCGCCGCGAGGTGGCCGCCGACATCCGTCGCAAGGTGGAGATCGGCTCCTACGAGGGCCTGCGCCACCGCCGCGGCCTGCCGGTGCGCGGCCAGCGCACGAAGACCAACGCCCGTACCCGCAAGGGCCCCAAGAAGACGGTCGCCGGCAAGAAGAAGTGATCCTGCGCCGGCGGTGACCGCGTCCACGTCCGGACGCCCCGCCCGCAGCATCAGCACCAGCAGCTTTCCCGGAGGAGAATCACATGCCCCCCAAGACTCGCGCATCGGCTGCCCGCAAGCCGCGTCGCAAGGCCAACAAGAACATCACCGTGGGCCAGGCCCACATCAAGAGCACGTTCAACAACACCATCGTGTCCATCACGGACACCACGGGTGCCGTCATCTCCTGGGCCTCGTCCGGCGAGGTCGGCTTCAAGGGGTCGCGCAAGTCGACCCCGTACGCCGCGCAGATGGCCGCCGAGCAGGCCGCCAAGCGTGCGCAGGAGCACGGCATGAAGAAGGTGGACGTCTTCGTGAAGGGTCCGGGCTCGGGCCGCGAGACCGCCATCCGCTCCCTGCAGGCCGCCGGCCTCGAGGTGGGGTCCATCCAGGACGTCACCCCCATGGCCCACAACGGCGCTCGCCCGGCGAAGCGCCGCCGCGTCTGACCTGAGCGCTGTGTCCGCGTCCGCCCCCGTCCGGGGCGGGCGCGGACAGGTCTGCGGACCTGCCCCCACCCCGTCCTCGTTTCCACCCACCGCGTGCGTCATATGGCGGACGCTCGCCGAAAGGAAATGTCCGTGCTCATTGCACAGCGCCCCACGCTGACCGAAGAGGTCGTCTCCGACCGTCGTTCCCGGTTCGTCATCGAGCCCCTGGAGCCCGGCTTCGGCTACACCCTCGGCAACTCCCTGCGCCGCACTCTGCTCTCGTCGATCCCCGGTGCTGCCGTGACCAGCATCCGCGTGGACGGCGTGCTGCACGAGTTCAGCACCGTCAACGGAGTCAAGGAGGATGTCACCGAGATCATCCTCAACATCAAGAAGCTCTCCGTCTCCTCGGAGAACGACGAGCCCGTGGTGGCCTACCTGCGCAAGCAGGGGGCCGGCGTCGTCACCGCCGCGGACATCACCGCGCCGGCCGGCGTCGAGATCCACAACCCGGACCTGCACATCGCGACCCTGAACGCGAAGGGCAAGTTCGACATGGAGCTGACCATCGAGCGCGGTCGCGGCTACGTGACCGCCGCCCAGAACAAGTCCGCGGATGCGGAGATCGGCCGCATCCCGGTCGACTCCATCTACTCCCCGGTCCTCAAGGTGACCTTCAAGGTCGAGGCCACCCGTGTGGAGCAGCGCACCGACTTCGACCGTCTGATCCTGGACGTGGAGACCAAGGAGAACATGCTGCCGCGTGACGCGGTGGCCTCTGCCGGCTCCACCCTGGTCGAGCTGTTCGGCCTGGCCCGCTCGCTCAACGTCGAGGCCGAGGGCATCGACCTGGGCGACGAGCCCGAGGTCGTCGAGGGCTCCGCCGACCTGGCCCAGCCGATCGAGGAGCTCGAGCTCACCGTGCGCTCGTACAACTGCCTCAAGCGCGAGGGCATCCACACCGTGGGCGAGCTCGTGGGCCGGTCCGAGGCCGACCTGATGGACATCCGCAACTTCGGCGCGAAGTCCATCGACGAGGTCAAGGAGAAGCTCCAGGAGCTGGGCCTGTCCCTCAAGGACTCGCCGGCCGGCTACGACCCGCAGGCGCACGCGCGCCAGATGGACGACGACCCGTTCTCGGACTTCTGAGCCGATCCCGCACCACCTGACATCTTCGACCCGACGCCGCAGCCGGCTGAAGGGTCCCACCCGAGGAGAAACACCATGCCTACCCCCACCAAGGGTCCGCGTCTGGGCGGCAGCCCGGCCCACGAGCGCATCATGCTGGCGAACATGTCCGCCCAGCTGTTCGAGCACAAGTCGATCACCACGACGCTCACCCGCGCCAAGCGCCTGCGCCCCTACGCCGAGCGCCTGATCACCTTCGCCAAGAAGGGCGATCTGCCGGCCCGCCGCAAGGTGCAGGGTCTCATCGCCGCCAAGAACCGCACCAACAAGGCGGTCGTGCACGAGCTGTTCACCGTGATCGGCCCCGCGATGGCCGAGCGCAACGGCGGCTACACCCGCATCACCAAGATCGGCAACCGCCATGGCGACAACGCGCCCATGGCCGTGATCGAGCTGATCATGGACCCGATCTCCGGCAAGCAGGCCGTGGTGCGTGAGGCCGAGCAGGCCGCCGCGTCCGCGCCGGCCGCCCCGGCCGAGTCCACCCCGGTGGAGGCCGTCGACCCGGCCGCCACCGAGGAGGTCACCGTGGCCGAGTCGCAGGAGACCGCCGCCGAGATCGACGGCGCCGTGCCCACCACCGAGGACGGCTCGGCTCCGGCCGAGGCCACCATCAAGGGCAACGCCAGCTCGAAGAAGTACCACGTCCCCGGCTCGCGCTGGTATGACCAGACCACCGCCGAGGTCTGGTTCTCCACCGTCGAGGAGGCCAAGGCCGCGGGCTTCGAGCCCGCCGGTGGCGAGGCCGCCCAGAAGATGGCCTGACGCCATCGCGGGAGTCCGCGTCCGTCCCCGTGACGACGCATCGGCGAAGGGCCGTCCACCACTCGGTGGGCGGCCCTTCGCCGTCCCCGGCCCCGCCCCGCTGAGAGGAGCAGCATGAGCGAGCAGCACCGCCCGGACGCCCCGTCGGCGCCCGGGGAACCCGCGTCCGTGCGAGTCCGCCTGGACCTGGCCTACGACGGCGGCACCTTCCACGGCTGGGCCCGCCAGCCCGGTCTCGACTCGGTCCAGGGTGCGCTGGAGGACGGGCTCGAGCGGATCCTGCGCCGACCCGTGCGCACGGTGGTCGCCGGCCGCACCGACGCGGGGGTGCACGCGCGCGGCCAGGTCGTCCACCTCGACCTGACCGAGACGGAGTGGGCGGGCCTGACCCGCGGCCGGCCCGGCCTGGAGCCGGCCACCTCCCTCACCCGACGCCTCGGCGGGGTGCTCTCCGGGTGGGGCGGGGCCGTCGTCGTGCACGGGGCGCGGCGGGCCCCCGCGGGCTTCGACGCGCGGTTCAGCGCGCTGTGGCGCGAGTACGAGTACCGGATCGACGACGCACCCGCCGCGCGTGATCCGCGCACGCGGGGCTTCACCCACTGGCACGGCGCCGCCCTGGACGATCGCCTCATGGCGCTGGAGGCCGACGCCGTCCTCGGACTCCACGACTTCCTGTCCTTCTGCCGGCCCCGCGCGGGCGCCACGACCATCCGCGAGGTCCAGCACCTGGAGGTGCGACGCGATGAGGACGGCGTCGTGCGCGTCCGGATCCGGGCCGACGCGTTCTGCCACAACATGGTCCGGGCCATCGTCGGGGCGCTGCTGCAGGTGGGGGAGGGGGCCCGCGAGCCCGGCTGGCTCGCGCACCGGGTGGCGAGGCCGGCCCGCGACTCCGAGGTGCGCCTCGCCCCGCCCGGGGGGCTGACGCTGCTCGCCGTCGGCTATCCCGACGAAGCGGAGGAGCTGCGCCGGCGCGCCGAGGGCACCCGGGCGAAGCGGACCCTGTGAGCCGGGGTCGCCCGCGGCGGCGGCTTTTGGCTCCGGGGCCCGCGTTCGGTAGGATGGGTGGACGTTGCGCATGCCCGCACCCGGATGCGTCGTGCCGCGAGTGGCTCAGTTGCATGGCCTTCAGCTCGCGCCGCACCCCCGGGGCATCGGGCCCGGACGCCTTCCAGCCCTCACCTGGGGGACCGGCGCGCACGGAGAACTGACAGCGCGAGCGCGCCGGAATCACGACCCGGCGGGCAGGTGCTGTGGACCACCACCGACCCTGAAGGCAGACAACGTGCGTACGTACTCTCCCAAGCCTGGTGACGCCGACCGTCAGTGGCACATCATCGATGCCACCGACGTCGTCCTCGGCCGCCTGGCCTCCCACACCGCCGCCCTCCTGCGCGGCAAGCACAAGCCGACGTTCGCCCCCCACATGGACATGGGCGACTACGTCATCATCGTGAACGCCGAGAAGGTCGCCCTCACCGGCGCCAAGCTCGAGAAGAAGCGCGCCTACCGCCACTCGGGCTACCCGGGCGGCCTGAAGTCGCAGTCCTACGCCGAGCTGCTCGAGACCAACCCGGTCCGCGCCGTGGAGAAGGCCGTCAAGGGCATGCTCCCGAAGAACTCGCTGGCCGCCCAGCAGCTCTCCAAGCTGAAGGTGTACAAGGGCGCCGAGCACCCGCATACCGCCCAGCAGCCCCAGACCTTCGAGATCGGCCAGGTCGCCCAGTGACCCCGGCGGGCCACTGACGCAGACCTTCCCTGAGGAGAACCATGAGCATCAACGAGAACGACGACGTGGAGCTGACGAGCTACACCTCTGAGTCCACCGCCGCCGCCGAGGCCCCCGTCGCCTCCGAGCGCCCGGCCCTGACCGTGCCCGGCTCCGCCGTCGGCCGCCGCAAGGAGGCCGTGGCCCGCGTGCGCCTCGTCCCCGGCTCCGGCCAGTGGACCATCAACGGCCGCGCCCTGGAGAACTACTTCCCGAACAAGCTGCACCAGCAGGAGGTCTCCGACCCCTTCACGCTGCTGGAGCTGACCGGCGCCTACGACGTGATCGCCCGCATCCACGGCGGCGGCCCCTCCGGCCAGGCCGGTGCGCTGCGCCTGGGCATCTCCCGCGCCCTCAACGAGATCGACCGCGAGCACAACCGCCCGGCGCTCAAGAAGGCCGGCTTCCTGACCCGCGACGCCCGCGTCATCGAGCGCAAGAAGGCCGGCCTCAAGAAGGCCCGCAAGGCCTCGCAGTTCTCGAAGCGCTGATCCTGCGCCGCACGGTGTCCCCACCGTGCCCCCGCCGACGCCCCGTCCCGCTCCTCACGAGCGGGGCGGGGCGTCCGCCGTCTCCGTGGGCCGGCGGCACCTGACCCAGGGGTAATATGAAGGCGCATGGCGACGACGCCATGACGGGCCGCTCGCCCGTCCGGTGCGCGGTCCGATCGGAGACACCCTCAGGAGCCGCCGTGGCCGAGAACACGAGTCCCACGCCCGACCCCCGCACCCGTGGCGAGCACGGCACGGAGCACGCCGCGCAGGCCCCCTTC
Source organism: Micrococcus sp. Alg238-R198 (assembly GCF_900537135.1). Lineage (NCBI taxonomy): Bacteria > Bacillati > Actinomycetota > Actinomycetes > Micrococcales > Micrococcaceae > Micrococcus > Micrococcus sp. Alg238-R198. The sequence continues at coordinate 81,966 of NZ_UNRH01000003.1, read as the reverse complement.
GCCGTGACCCGTGACTACGCCGCCGAGGTGGACGAGATCCGGGAGCTGGGCCGCAAGCTCGGCGGGGAGAAGAAGACCCCCACCCCGGACCCGCAGGCCTGGCGTGAGGGCTACCCGTACAAGACCAAGCTCAGCCGCAAGAGCTACGAACGACGCAAGCGCGAGCTGCAGATCGAGCTGCTGAAGATGCAGCTCTGGGTCAAGGAGACCGGCCAGAAGGTCCTGATCATCTTCGAGGGCCGGGACGCCGCCGGCAAGGGCGGCGCCATCAAGCGCTTCAACGAGCATCTCAACCCCCGCGGCGCCCGGACCGTGGCCCTGGAGAAGCCCACGGAGGAGGAGGCCTCGCAGTGGTACTTCCAGCGCTACATCCGGCACCTGCCCTCCGGCGGCGAGATCGTGATGTTCGACCGCTCCTGGTACAACCGGGCCGGCGTCGAGCGCGTCATGGGCTACTGCACGGCGCAGCAGTACCTCGAGTTCATGCGTGAGACCCCTGAGCTGGAGCGCATGCTCGTCAACTCCGGCGTGCACATCATCAAGTTCTGGTTCTCCGTGTCCCAGCGCGAGCAGCTCAACCGCTTCGCCGCGCGGGAGACCGACCCCGTGCGTCGCTGGAAGCTCTCGCCCACCGACCTGGCCTCCCTGGACAAGTGGGACGACTACACGAACGCGAAGGAGGCCATGTTCTTCTACACGCACACGGCCGACGCCCCGTGGACCGTCGTGAAGTCGAACGACAAGAAGCGCGCCCGCCTCGAGGCCATCCGCCATGTGCTGCACACGCTGCCCTACCCGGACAAGGACGAGCGCATCGTCCACCGCCCCGACCCGCAGATCTGCGGCCCGGCCAACGAGCTGGCCGAGTACGGCGAGGTCTCCGGCGGATCGTTCCCGCGCGTGCGCTGACCGGGCCGCGCACGACGGCGCCCCTCACCTTCCGGGGAGGGGCGCCGTCGTGGGGAGCGGGGGCGGGTTCAGCCGCGCTCCTCCTCCACGTACTCCGGGGTGACGTGGGCGTCGTCGAAGAGGTTGTCCGCCCCGAAGCCCTCCGAGACGTGGTACTCGCCCGAGGCCAGGGAGAGGCGGACGTCCTCGCGCAGGATCGGCAGCTTGGCGTAGAACGCGTCGCCGCAGCAGCTGGTGGCGGTGACGTCGCGGTGGCCGATGATGCGGGACGGCGGCAGCTCGTACTGCTGGCAGATGTAGGCGACGAGCGGCACCAGGCCGGCGTAGAGGCTCTGCGGCGGCGGGTTCAGCATGTACAGCCCCTCGCACTCGATGCCGAGCGCATACGCGTTGAACCCGAGCGCGTGGACGCCGAGCATGAACGTCTGTCCGCCCTCGAGCGCGTGCCGGGAGCCGTGGCGGCCCTCCATCGCAAAGCCGCCGCGGGAGACGGTGAAGTGCTGCCCGGTGTCGCCCCAGTCGTTCGCGGGGCTCATGTGCGCGTTCTGGACCACCTGCGCGATGCTCTCCGCCGCCTCCCGGGAGCCGTCCGTGACGTTCGGCGTGGTGGTGTGGTGGATCACCAGGTAGGAGGGGCGCTCGTTCAGGGTCTGCAGGTAGTAGTTGGGCTGCATGGCGCCCCACTGCGCGGTGGTGATGATGTCCGGGGCGGGCAGACGGGTGGCCTGCTCGTCGCCCTCCGAGCTCTGCTCGGCCTGCTCATCACGCCCGCAGCCGGCCACGCCGGCGGCGATCGCCAGGCCCGTGCCGCCCAGCACGCTGCGGCGCGTCCAGGAACGGGGGAGCGGGGGCGGGGTCACGTCGGGCATGGATCGAGGTCCTTCGGGTTCGGGGCGGGGCCTCCCGGGCGGATGTGAGCGGACGGGCGCGCGGCCGCGGGGGCTCGACCGCTCCGATGCTACCGCCCCCGGGCCTATTTCGTGACCCTCCCGTGATGCGGGCCGCAGAGGTGGCCCCTACACTGACTGATCATGTCGAGATTGTTCGGAACCGATGGCGTCCGTGGCCTGGCCAACGAGACCCTCACCGTGGAGTTGTCCGTCCAGCTGGCCCAGGCCGCCTCGCCCGTCCTCGGCGCGGAGGCCTTCGACGCCGGCCGACGCCCGGTCGCCGTCGTGGCCCGGGACCCGCGCATCAGCGGCGAGTTCATCGCGGCCGCCGTGCAGGCGGGCCTGGCGTCCTCGGGCGTGGACGTGTGGGATGCGGGCGTGCTGCCGACCCCCGCCGCCGCCTATCTCGTGGAAGACCTGGACGCCGACTTCGGTGTGATGATCTCCGCCTCCCACAACCCGGCGCCGGACAACGGCATCAAGTTCCTCGCGCGCGGCGGCGAGAAGCTGACCGATGCGCAGGAGGACGAGATCATCCGCCACCTCGAGGGCGTGACCCCGCGGCGGCCCCAGGGCGCGGACGTGGGCCGCGTGCGCGTCTTCGCGGATGCCGAGGACCGCTACGTCCTCCACCTCCTGCAGACCCTCCCGCACCGGCTGGACGGGCTCAAGGTCGTCCTGGACTGCGCACACGGCGCGGCCGCCGGCTGCTCTCCCGAGGCGTTCCGCGCCGCCGGCGCGGAGGTCGTGGTGATCGGCGCGTCCCCGGACGGGCTCAACATCAACGACGGCTACGGTTCCACCCACCTCGAGAAGCTCCAGGCGGCCGTGCGCGAGCACGGCGCGGACCTGGGCATCGCGCACGACGGCGACGCCGACCGGTGCCTCGCCGTGGACGAGCGCGGCGAGGTCGTCGACGGCGACCAGATCATGGGCGTCATGGCCGTGGCGCTCAAGGACCGCGGCGCCCTGCGCGACGACACCCTGGTCGTGACCGTCATGTCCAACCTGGGCCTGAAGCTGGCCATGGGCCGGGAGGGCGTCCAGCTCGTCGAGACCCAGGTGGGCGACCGCTACGTCCTGGCCGGCATGAAGCTCGGCGACTACTCGCTCGGCGGCGAGCAGTCCGGCCACGTGATCTTCTCGGACCACGCCACCACCGGCGACGGCGTCCTCACCGGCCTGCAGCTCGCCTCGCGCGTCGCCGAGACCGGCACCCCGCTCTCCGAGCTGGCCGCGGTGATGGACCGGCTGCCCCAGGTCCTCGTGAACGTGCGCGGCGTGGACAAGTCCCGCGCCGCCGAGGACGAGGCCGTCCAGGCGGCGGTCGCCGAGGCGGAGGCCCGCCTCGGCGAGACCGGCCGCGTGCTGCTGCGCCCGTCGGGCACGGAACCGGTCGTGCGCGTCATGGTCGAGGCCCCGGACGAGGAGACCGCCGGCCGGGAGGCCCAGGTGCTGGCCGACGTCGTGCAGCGCGAGCTGCGCCTGCACGACTGACCGGACCGATGGTGTCGGACGCGGCCCCCCGGCCCCGCCGCTGGACCCTGTTCGCGGGGCTGCTCGCGGGGCTGGCGGTCCTGTGGTCGGCCGCGTTCCTCGCCGTGGAGGCGCCCGTGTGCGCGCGGCAGAGCGCCCCCGTGGAGTGGTTGCCGTGCCTGGATCCGGACCGGCAGGACTCGGAGGTCGCCCCGGACGCCGGGTCCAGCGCGGACCGGACGACGTCGCGTCCCTGAGGGCACGGCCCCCGCGCCGCCGCGGGCATGAAGGAAGGGCCCGGGGCGACTCGCGTGAGTCATCCCGGGCCCTTCGGCGTCGGACAGGGGGAGATCAGAGGGTGGTGGTCCCGGAGGTGGGGCCGCCGCGGCGCTCGGCGAGCAGGTCGCGGATCTCGGTGAGCACGGCGACGTCAGCGGCCACCTCCTCCTCGGCGGGGTCGATGCCGAGGCGGCGGTTGCGGGCCTCGATCATCTTGTTCATCGGCATCACGATGGCGAAGTACACGGCCGCGGCGATGAGCAGGAAGTTGACGATGGCGGTGAGCAGCACGCCGAACTTCACGTCGTTGCCGTTGACCGTCAGCACGGCGAACGAGTCGAAGTTCGGCGAGCCCACGGCGGCGGCGATGAGCGGCATGAGGACCGCCTCGACGAGCGCGTTCACGATCTTGCCGAAGGCGGCGCCGATGATGACGGCGACGGCAAGGTCGAGGACGTTGCCCTTCATGATGAAGTCTTTGAATCCCTGGAGCATGGGAAGAATCCTACGTGTGACGAGGGCGGCGCGGTACAGGGTCGAGCGAGTCGTGCGTCTCAGTCCGCGTAGTCCGGCGCCGGCGGCAGACCCCACGCGGTCTCGAGGACGCCGCCGGCCGCCTCGACCCGGGCCGCCTCCACGGACCCGACGTAGCGCAGGTGCCACGGCTCGTGATCGAAGCCCGTCACGTCCTCGGCTCCGGCGGGATAGCGGATGACGAACCCGTACTCGGCGGCGTGCGCGGCCACCCAGCGGCCCGCGGCGGTGTCGCCGAAGCACGCCTCGAGGTCACACGTGGGGGTCGCGGCGTCGCCCACGTCCCAGGCCAGGCCGGTCTGGTGCTCGGAGTACCCCGGACGCGCCGAGACGCGGTCGGCCTCGGCGCGGCCCAGCTCGTCGACCCAGTGGCCGTACGTCCGGACCTGGTAGTCGTACGAGCGGTAGGCGCTCAGGGTGGTGAGGCGGTGGCCCGCCGCCGCGGCGGCATCCAGCAGGTCAGCGGCCGCCGTCGCGGCCTCCGCCCGCAGGGGCAGCTCGCTGCCGGGCACGGCCACCAGATCCGAGGGCGCCCAGTCGGGCGGGGCCACGGGGCGGGTCTTGTTCACGACGACGTCGAGGGTGGCCGGGTCGGCGTGCGTGCCCGACGACGGCGCCGTGCTCGAGGCGGCGCGGGACGACGCGGCCGCGCTCGCGGAGCCGGACGTCGGCGTCGTCGGCGTCGAGGACGGGCCCGCGGCGGGCGTGCCGCAGCCGGCCGCGAGCAGCGCGAGCGCGGCCAGCGCGGCGAGCGGGAGGGGGCGACGCATGGGTCAGACCTTCCTCAGCAGCACGCGGGTCACCTCGTGTTGCGCGTTCTTCGTGAGCACCAGCCGGGCGCGCCCGCGGGTCGGGCGCACGTTCTGCTCGAGGTTCGGGCCGTTGATGGAGTCCCAGATGGACTCGGCCGTCGCCTGAGCCTCGGCGTCCGACAGGGAGGAGTACCGGTGGAAGTAGCTGCGCGGGTCGGCGAAGGCCCCCGAGCGCAGACCCATGAACCGGTCGATGTACCAGGACCGGATCCAGGACGCGCGCGCGTCCACGTACACCGAGAAGTCGAAGAAGTCGGAGACGGAGAGCCCGGCGGTGCCGTCGGCCCGGGTGCGCGGCGGGGCCAGCACGTTGAGTCCCTCCACGATCAGCACGTCGGGACGGTGCACCACCTGTTCCTCGCCCGGCACGATGTCGTAGGTGATGTGCGAGTACACGGGCGCGCGCACCTCCTGCGCCCCGGACTTGACGTCCGCCATGAAGCGCAGCAGCGCGCGGCGGTCGTAGGACTCGGGGAAGCCCTTGCGGGACATGATGCCGCGCTCGTGCAGCACCGCGTTGGGGTGCAGGAAACCGTCCGTGGTGACCAGCTCGACGCGCGGCGTCGTCGGCCAGCGGCGCAGCATCTCCTGGAGCACGCGCGCCGTCGTCGACTTGCCGACGGCGACCGACCCGGCCACCCCGATCACGTACGGGGTGCGCCCCGTCCGCTCGCCGAGGAACGCGTTGGTCGCGCTGCGCAGGGCCGCGGAGGCCTCCACGTTGATGCTCAGCAGGCGCGAGAGCGGAAGGTAGACCTCGGCGACCTCGCGCAGGGACAGATGCTCGCCGAGGCCGCGCAGACGCTCCACGTCCGCCTGGTCGAAGGGCTGCGCCATCTCCGAGGCGAGACGGGCCCAGGTCTGGCGGTCCAGCTCCACGAAGGGGGAGCGCTGGTGGCCGTCGGGCACGGCGTCCGCGGGCTCCTCGGGGCCCACGAGGGGCAGCTCGGAGGTCGGGGGGGTGTAGGTCACCCGATCCATTATGGCCGCGGCCCGCCCGGAGCGGGCCCCCGCGTGACGTCACAGGGCCCGGATAGGATCGGCCCATGCGCGTTCTCGTGACCGGCGGTGCCGGATACCTCGGATCCCACACCGTGCTCACGCTGCTCGAGGCGGGCCACGACGTCCTCGTCCTGGACAGCCTGGTCACGGCGACGACGACGTCGCTCGAGCGCGTCGCCGAGCTCGCCGGAACGCGTCTGGGCGGGTCGCGGCTGCGCCTGCACGTGGCCGACATCCGCCGCCCCGAGGACTACCGCGGGGCGCTCGCGGACTTCGGCCCGGCCGCACTCGTGCACTTCGCCGGGCTGAAGTCGCCCACCGAGTCGATGACCCGCCCCGCCGCCTACTACGACGTGAACGTGGGCGGCACGGCCGCCGTCGCCGAGGCCGCGCTCGCGGCCGGCGTCCGCACGGTCCTGTTCTCCTCCTCCGCGACCGTGTACGGCGACCGCGCGCCGGTGCCGGTCGCCGAGGACGCGGCCACGGACCCGGTCTCGCCCTACGGACACTCCAAGCTCATGGCGGAGCAGGTGCTGCGCGACGTCTGCGCCACGGTCGACGGCGGCGGGCTGGCGATGCTGCGCTACTTCAACCCGGTCGGCGCGCATCCCTCCGGGCGGCTGGGCGAGGACCCGAGCGGGGTGCCGGCGAACCTCATGCCCTTCGTGGCGCGGGTGGCCTCCGGCGCGTACCCCGAGCTGCGGGTGTTCGGCGCGGACTTCGACACGCGCGACGGCAGCGCCGTGCGCGACTTCATCCACGTGATGGACCTCGCGGAGGCGCACGTGGCCGGGCTCGACTGGCTCGCGGCCCGCGTGGCGGCCGGGGGCGGTGCGACGACCCGGGTCTGGAACATCGGCCGGGGCGAGGGCGTCACCGTGTTCGAGATGGTGCGCGCCTTCGAGGCGGTCACGGGCGGCCGCATCCCGTACCGCGTGGTCGAGCGCCGGCCCGGGGACATCGCCGAGTCGTGCGCCGCCGTGGACGCGATCGGCGCCGAGGTGGGCTGGCACGCCCGGCGCGATGTGACCGCGATGGTGCGGGACCTCTGGGCCTGGCAGGAGGCCAACCCCGCGGGGTTCTCGTCCCGGACGGAGTGACCCGGCCCGCCGTGCGCCGAAGTCGGGTCCGGCCCGGTATTCTCGTGCGCATGTGCGGAATCGTCGGATACATCGGCCAGCCCCAGTCGGATCGTGAGCACGGCGCTCTCGACGTCCTGATGGAGGGCCTGCGCCGTCTCGAATACCGCGGATACGACTCCGCCGGTGTGGCCGTGGTGGACGGCGGTCAGCTGTACCACCGGAAGAAGGCGGGCAAGCTCGCCAACCTCGCCGAGGAGCTCGCCGAGCACCCCATCCCCACCGGCCTCGTCGGCATCGGCCACACCCGGTGGGCCACCCACGGCGGCCCCACCGACCGCAACGCCCACCCGCATGTGGCGGACGAGGGCCGCCTGGCGCTGATCCACAACGGCATCATCGAGAACTACGCCGAGCTGCGCGAGGAGCTGCTCGCCAAGGGCGTCGAGTTCCTCTCCGAGACGGACACCGAGGTGGCCGCCCACCTCCTCGCCGACGTCTACCGGAACGCGGCCGGCCAGGACCTGACCCGCGCCATGCAGCTGGCCTCCCAGCGCCTCGAGGGTGCCTTCACCCTGCTGGCCGTGCACGTGGACCACCCGGACCGCGTGGTGGCCTCGCGCCGCAACTCGCCGCTCGTCGTCGGCCTGGGCGAGGGGGAGAACTTCCTCGGCTCGGACGTCTCCGGCTTCATCGACTTCACCCGCGAGGCCATCGAGCTCGAGCAGGACCAGGTCGTGACGATCACGGCCGACGCCGTCGAGATCTCGGACTTCCGGGGCGGCCCCGCCGAGGGCAAGCGCTTCACCGTGGACTGGGACGCCTCGGCCGCGGAGAAGGGCGGCTTCGAGACCTTCATGGAGAAGGAGATCCACGACCAGCCCCAGGCCGTGCAGGACACCCTGCTGGGCCGCACGGACGCCGCCGGCGCCCTGATGCTGGACGAGCTGCGGATCGACCCCGAGGAGCTCAAGGCCGTCGACAAGATCATCGTCCTGGCGTGCGGCACGTCCGCCTACGCGGGCACGGTGGCCAAGTACGCCATCGAGCACTGGTGCCGGATCCCCGTGGAGGTGGAGCTCTCCCACGAGTTCCGCTACCGCGACCCGATCATCGACCCGCACACCCTCGTGGTGTCCATCTCCCAGTCCGGCGAGACCATGGACACCCTCATGGCGGTCCGCTACGCCAAGGAGCAGGGCGCCCGCACCGTGTCCATCTGCAACACCAACGGCTCCACGATCCCGCGCGAGTCGGACGCCGTGCTCTACACGCACGCCGGCCCCGAGATCGCCGTCGCCTCCACCAAGGCGTTCCTGGCGCAGATCACCGCCGCCTACCTGCTGGGCCTGTACCTGGCCCAGCTGAACAAGAAGCTGTTCAGCGGCCAGATCAAGGACATCCTGGCGGACCTCGGGGCGATCCCCGGCAAGATCGAGGAGATCCTCGCCGCCAAGGACCAGGTCAAGGAGCTCGCCCGCTCCATGGCCGACGCCACCTCCGTCCTGTTCCTCGGCCGCAACGTGGGCTACCCGGTGGCCATGGAGGGCGCGCTCAAGCTCAAGGAGCTCGCGTACATCCACGCCGAGGGCTTCGCCGCGGGCGAGCTCAAGCACGGCCCGATCGCCCTGATCGACGACGGCCAGCCGGTCTTCGTGGTCATGCCCTCGCCCATGGACCGTCACTCGCTGCACGCCAAGGTGGTCTCGAACATCCAGGAGGTCCGCGCCCGCGGCGCCCGCACCTTCGCGGTCGCCGAGCGCGGCGACGCGGCCGTGCGCGGCCAGGCCGAGGTCGTCTTCGAGGTCCCCGAGACCCAGCCGATGCTCATGCCGCTGCTGACCACGGTCCCGCTGCAGATCTTCGCCCTCGAGCTCGCCACGGCGAAGGGCTACGACGTGGACCAGCCGCGCAACCTCGCCAAGTCCGTCACGGTGGAGTGATCCGCCGCTGAGGCCACCGAGACCTCTCCTGCCGGGCCCGGCCGCCACACAGCGGCCGGGCCCGCGACGCGTCCGGGACGGTGTCCTCCCGCCCCAGTAGACTCCCCGAGGAGGCCCGCCGCACCCGGCGGGCCGCACGACGAGACCCCGGAGAGCCATGCACACAGTGGAGATCGGCCAGCCGTACCCCCTCGGGGCCACCGTGGACGAGACCGGCACCAACTTCGCCCTCGCGGTCTCCCGCGAGGTGGAGGCGGTCGAGCTGTGCCTCGTCGCCGACGACGGCACGGAGACGCGCATCCCTCTCGAGGAGCGGCACGGCACCACATGGCACGCCCACGTGGCGGGCATCGGCCACGGGCAGCGCTACGGCTACCGCGTGCACGGCCCCTGGGACCCCGCCCGCGGCCTGTGGCACAACCCGGCCAAGATCCTCGTGGACCCGTACGCGCGGGCGTTCACCGGCGACTACGAGTGGGGCCAGCAGCACCACTCGTACGACTTCGACGAGCCGGACCGCATCGACACCTCGGACAACCTGGGCACGAGCATGCTCGGCGTCGTCGTCGCCGAGGACTTCGACTGGGGCGATGACGCCCCACCCGCCGTCGAGCTCACGGACACGGTGATCTACGAGACCCACGTCAAGGGCATGACCAAGCTGCACCCCGCCGTCCCCGAGGAGCTGCGCGGCACCTACGCGGGCATGGCCCACCCGGAGGTGGTCCGCCACCTGACCGAGCTCGGGGTGACCGCCGTCGAGCTGATGCCCGTGCACCAGTTCGTCAACGACGCCACCCTGCAGGAGAAGGGGCTGAGCAACTACTGGGGCTACAACACGCTCGGCTTCTTCGCCCCGCACGCCGCCTACGCCTCCTCCTCGGAGGTGGGCGGCCAGGTCCGCGAGTTCAAGCAGATGGTGAAGGACCTGCACGCCGCTGGTCTCGAGGTGATCCTCGACGTGGTCTACAACCACACGGCCGAGGGCAACGACAAGGGCCCCATGCTCAGCCTGCGCGGGCTGGACAACGCCGGCTACTACCACCTCGTCGAGGGCGACGAGCGGCACTACATGGACTACACGGGCACCGGGAACTCGGTGGACCTCTCCAGCCCCAAGGCCCTCCAGCTGGTCATGGACTCCCTGCGCTACTGGGTCACCGAGATGCACGTGGACGGCTTCCGGTTCGACCTGGCCACCACCCTCACCCGGGTGGAGGGGGAGCAGGGCCCGGACATGTTCTCCGGGTTCTTCGACGTGGTCCGCCAGGACCCGGTGCTGCGCACCGTCAAGCTCATCGCCGAGCCGTGGGACGTGGGCTGGGGCGGCTACCAGGTGGGCAACTTCCCCGGCCTCTGGTCCGAGTGGAACGGCATGTACCGGGACACGGTGCGCGACTTCTGGCGCGGCGAGCCCGGCACCCTCGGCGAGTTCGCCACCCGCCTGACCGGCTCGGCCGACCTCTATGAGGGGGACGGGCGCGGCCCCGGTGCGTCCGTGAACTTCGTCACGGCCCACGACGGCTTCACGCTGCGCGACCTCGTCTCCTACAACGAGAAGCACAACGAGGCCAACGGCGAGGACAACAACGACGGTGAGGCGCACAACCGCTCGTGGAACTGCGGCGTGGAGGGGGAGACCGACGACCCCGAGGTCGTGACGCTCCGCGCCCGCCAGCGCCGCAACTTCCTGGCCACCCTGCTGATCAGCCAGGGCGTGCCCATGATCAGCCACGGCGACGAGCTGGGCCGCACCCAGGGCGGCAACAACAACGTCTACTGCCAGGACAACGAGATCTCGTGGATCGACTGGTCCGCCATGGACGACTCGCTCGTGGCGTTCACCCGCGACCTGATCGCGCTGCGCCGTGACCACGCGGTGTTCCGCCGTCGCCACCACTTCGACGGTCGCCCCGCGGCCCGCGACGTCGAGGCGCCCCTGCCGGACATCGTGTGGCTCGAGCCGGACGCGACCGCCAAGACGGAGGACGACTGGGGCGCCGAGGCCCGGTCGATCGGCTTCTACCTCAACGGGCACATGCTCACCCGCGGGGACGAGGAAGGGGAGGAGCCCTACCGGGACTTCTACGTCCTCATGAACGCGTGGTGGGAGCCCGTGCCGTACACCCTGCCCGGGCCCACGTTCCCGGCGGAGTGGGAGGTCGTCGTGGACACCTCGTCCCACGTCGCCCCGGACGGCACCCGCCCCCGCGTGCGTGCCGGGGACGTGCTTGAGCTCCCGGCCCGCTCCACCGTCGTGCTGCGGCAGGTGCCCGAGGGCGCATGAACGAGCGGGTCGACCGGGGGCGCGTCCGCCGTGGCCTGCCGCGGTGGGCGCGGGCCCTCTGCGCCACCGTGGCCACCCTGGCGGCGCTGGCACTGGCCTTCGGCGCGGGGTGGGCCACGCACGCCGTGACGGACCCGCACCCGGACGACGCACCGCGTGTGGACGCCCTCCTCGTCCTCTACAGCCAGCCCCGCGTCTACGACGCCGCGATCGAGCTCGCCGCGTCCGGCCTCACCGACCGGCTCTTCGTCTCCGCGTACCTGGGGCCGGACGGGCACGAGAAGCTGTGCGGCGGCCCGGAGGAGCGCGACCCGCGGCTGGCCGGCGTCACCGTCGAGTGCTTCGCGCCCGATCCGGTGACCACCCAGGGCGAGGTCATCCACGCGGGCGACCGCATGCGCGAGCTCGGCCTGCACCACCTGGGCGTGCTCACCTTCCACCAGCACGTGGAGCGCGCGCGGCTGCTGGCGGAGCGGTGCTTCACCCCCGAGGAGGGCCGTGTGTCCCTGTACGCGTTCGACGCCGGCTTCGACCGGCTCGGCCGCCTGCAGCACGGCGTCTACGGCGTGCTGGCCTACGGGAAGGCGATGCTCACGCCGGGCTGTGACCAGCAGCTGCCCGGCGTGCTGCAGTGGCCGCTGGACCTGGCCAAGCGACTGCGCGGGCAGCCCGTCGGGGACGAGGCCGGCGCCGTCGTCGTGGGCGCTCGGCGGGCGGGGGCGACGTGATCGTCGGCGTGGGGGTGGACGTGGTGGACGTCCCGCGGTTCCGGGCGCAGCTCGAGCGCACGCCGGCGCTGCGCGCACGCCTGTTCACCGAGGACGAGCGGGACCTGCCGCTGCGCTCGCTGGCCGCGCGCTTCGCCGCCAAGGAGGCGATCGCCAAGGCCATGGGCGCCCCGCCCGGGATGATGTGGCACCACTGCTGGATCCCGCGCCCGGACCACGGCGACGGCCGCCCCACCGTGCACCTGACCGGCACCGTCCAGGCCCAGGCCGAGGCCCTGGGCATCACCCACTGGCACCTCTCCCTCAGTCATGACGGGGACGTCGCCACCGCCTACGTGGTCGCCGAACGCCGCGCGGCCGAGGAGGAGTCCGCATGACCGCCGATGACCTGACCCGCATCGCCGTGACCGGCTCGGCCGTGCGCACGGCCGAGGAGCCCCTGCTCACGGCCGGCCGCGGCCCGGAGCTGATGCGCGCCGCCGCCTGGGCCCTGGCCGAGCACGCCGCCGCCCTGCTGCGTGAGCGCGGCCCGGTGGCCGGGGCGACCGTGGCCGCCCTCGTCGGGCCCGGCAACAACGGCGGGGACGCGCTGTTCGCCCTCGCCTTCCTGCGCGGCCGGGGCGTGGCCGCGGTCGCCGTGCCCGTCCGCCGGGACGACGACGGCGCCCCGCGCTGGCACGCCGAGGGCTGGGCTGCGCTGCGAGCGGCCGGGGGACGCCGCGCCGACGCGGTGCCGCCCGAGGCCGCGCTCGTGGTGGACGGCGTGCTCGGCACGGGCTTCACCGGCGAGTATGAGCTGCCCGCTGCGGCGCGCGCGCTGCCGGCGGAGGCGCTCGTGCTGGCGTGCGACGTGCCCTCCGGCGTGGACGCGGACACCGGCGAGGTGCGGGGGGAGGCCCTCCGCGCGGACACGACCGTGACGTTCGGCGCCCTCAAGTCCGGTCTCGTCCTCGGGGAGGGGGCGGCGCGCGCGGGCACCGTGCACGTGGTGGACATCGGGCTGGGACCGCACCTGCCGACGTCGCCGGCCGCGCGGCTGGGCGTGATGGACGAGGCCGCCGCACGGACCGCCCACCCGGCCCCCGCGGCCGAGGCCCACAAGTACACGCGCGGCGTGGTGGCCGTCGTCGCCGGATCGGAGCGCTACCCGGGGGCCGCCGTGCTCGCGAGCGCGGGCGCGCTGCACACGGGCGCGGGCATGGTGCACCACGCCGGGCCGCAGACCACCCGGGACCTGGTGCTCGCCGCCCACCCCGAGGCGCTGGTCTCGGCGGAGGGGCCCGAGCCGTCGCGCGCGGACGCCTGGGTGGCCGGCCCCGGCCTGGACACCGAGCACGACGCGCGGCGGCGCTGGGCCGGCGTCCTCGCCGCGCTCGAGGAGCGGCCGGAGGCGGCCCTGGTCGCCGACGCCTCGGCCCTGGACCTGGTCACCGCCGCCGAGCTGCGGTCGCTGCGCGCGGCCGGCACGCCCGTGGTCCTGACGCCGCACGCCGGGGAGTGGTCCCGCCTGCGCGAGCGCGTCCCCGCGGACGGTGCCGACGCCGCCGACCCGCTCGCCGCGCTGCGGGCGTGGACGTCCGAACACGGCGCCACGGTCCTGTTCAAGGGCCCGCGCACCCTCGTGGTCGCCCCGGACGGCGAGGCGTGGGTCGTGACCGGCGGCGGGCCCGACCTCGCGATGGGCGGCACCGGCGACGTGCTCTCCGGGGCGATCGGTGCCGTCCTGGCCGCGGACGTGGCGCGGCGCTCGCGGGCGCGCCGGGCCGGGGAGGATCCCGGCCCGGCGCCCACGGCCCGGCTCGCGGCCGCCGCCGCCTGGCTGCACGCCCGGGCCGGGGCCGACCAGGCCCGCGCCGGGCGGATCACCACGGCCACGCTGCCGACCGCGCTGGGCGCGCGCGTCGCGCACCTGTGGTGGCCGGACGACGCCGAGCCGGAGGCCGTCCGATGAGCCGCGCCGACGTCAACCCGGCGGACACCGAGCGCGCCGCACGCATCGACCTGGCGGCCGTCCGGCACAACGTGGGCGTGCTGCGGGAGCGGATCCGGCGCCCCGACGGCGGCCGGCCGCTGCTGACCGCCGTCGTCAAGGCCGACGCCTACGGCCACGGCGCGGTGGCCGTCGCCCGCGCCGCCGCGGCCGCCGGCGCGGACCGGCTCGGGGTGGCCCACGTGCGCGAGGCCCTGGCCCTGCGCGCGGCGGGGGTGCCCCTGCCCGTGCTCGCGTGGCTGCACACCGGGGCCACGGACTTCGCCGCCGCGGTGGAGGCGGAGGTGACCCTCGGCGTCTCGGGCTGGGACCTCGACGCCGTCGCCGACGCCGTCCGCGGGCTGCGGGCCCGTGGCGGGGCCGGACCCGAGGCCCGCGCGGTCCTGCATCTGAAGGCGGACACCGGCCTGGGCCGCCACGGCTGCACGCCCGAGCGGTGGCCCGCGCTCGTCGCGCGCGCCGCCGAGCTCGAGGCCGCGGGCCTCGTGCGGGTGGAGGGCGTGTTCTCCCACCTCGGCGTGGCGGACGAGCCGGACCGGGCCGCCGAGACCACGGCGCAGCTGCTGCGGTTCGAACGGATGGCCGCCGAGGCCGCCGAGACGCTCGGCCACCCGCTGCTGCGCCACCTGGCCAACACGCCCGCCGCCCTCGCCCGGCCGGACACGCACCTGGACATGGTGCGCGTCGGCCTGGGCCTGTACGGGCTCTCCCCGTTCGCGGACGTCACCGCGGCCGAGTTCGGACTGCGCCCGGCCATGTCCTTCGTCACCGTCCTGGCCAACGTCAAGGCCGTCCCCGCCGGGCAGGGCGTGTCCTACGGGTTCCGCCACGTTACGGCGGAGCCCACCACCCTCGGGCTCGTGCCCCTCGGCTACGCCGACGGCGTCCCGCGCGTCGTCGAGGGCACGCGCGTCCACGTCGGCGGCCGGACCGTCCCCGTGGTGGGCCGCATCGCGATGGACCAGTTCGTGGTGGACCTCGGCCCGGACGCCGCGGACGCGCCCGGCGACGCCGTCGAGCTGTTCGGACCGGCCTCCGGCATTCCGGTGGAGGAGTGGGCCGCGGCCGCCGGGACGATCAACTACGAGCTGGTGACCCGCATCGGAGGCCGCGTGGACCGGCAGCACGTGGACCCCACGCCGACCCAGGAGGCCCGCCCATGAGCGACCACGCGATCCCCGCCCCCGGCGCGACCCTGCCCGAGCCCGTGCTGACGGCGACGGTCCCGCTCGAGGGCGCCGACGGCACCCGGGCGTTCGGCCGCGCCCTCGCCGGGGTGCTCCGCGCCGGCGACGTGCTGATCCTCACGGGCGACCTCGGCGCGGGCAAGACGACCTTCACCCAGGGGCTGGCCAGCGGATTCGGCGTGGCCTCCGGCGTGGTCTCGCCGACGTTCGTCCTCTCCCGCGTCCACCCCGCCCCGGCCGACGCCCCGGCGGGCACCCCGGACCTCGTGCACGTGGACGCGTACCGGCTGCGCTCGGCGGGGGAGCTCACGGACCTCGACCTCGACGCGAGCGTGGACCGCTCCGTGACCGTCGTCGAGTGGGGCCGGGGCATGGCCGAGTCCCTCGCCGGGTTCCCCGAGGACCCGGACGCCTCGTGGCTGGACATCGAGATCGTCCGGGCCCGCGGGGGTGAGGACGCCCCCGCGGCCCCGGCGGGGGAGGGCGAGGACGGCATCGTCACCGACTTCTCCGACGAGGACGGGGGCCAGGCCGAGGAGCTGCGTTCGGCCGTCGTGACCGGCCGCGGCCCGCGCTGGGTCGGCGTCGTGCTTCCGTAGACTGGCGGCCATGGCCCTGCTCCTCGCGATCGACTCCTCCGCCGCCGCCTCCGTCGCCGTCCTGCGGGACGGTGAGGAGCTCGCGCACTGGGCCACGGACGACACCCACGCCCACGCCGAGGTGCTCGCCCCCGCGGTGCAGACCGTGCTCGGCGAGGCCGGCGTCACCGGCACCGCGCTGGACGCGCTCGCGGTCGGCGTCGGCCCCGGACCCTTCACGGGGCTGCGCGCGGGTCTGGCGACCGCGGCCGCCCTCGGCCTGGCGTGGGACGTGCCCGTGCACGGGGTCCGCAGCCTCGACGCGCTCGCCCACGCGGCCGGCGTCGACGCCTTCCGCCACGGGATCGAGGAGTTCGTGGTCGCCACGGACGCCCGCCGCCGCGAGGTCTACTGGGCCCACTACGCGCAGGTCGGCGGGCAGCCGACGCTGCTGCACGGCCCCTTCGTCTCGCCGGCGGACGAGGTCACCCCGCTGCCCGTCTACGGCGCGGGGGCCGGGCTCTACCCCGAGGCGCTGCGCGCGGTGCCGGACTGGGAGACGGCCACGCCGTCCGCCGTCGGGGTGGGGCAGGTGGCCGAGCTCGCCCTGCGGCGCGGCCGCGGCCTCGTGCCCGCCGAGCCGCTCTACCTGCGCGAGTCCGACGCCAAGGTCCCCGGCCCCCGCAAGCGGGCAGGCGCGTGAGCCCGGCCGAGCCGGCCCCGACCGACGACGGGCGCCCCGCCGAGGACGAGCACGGGCTGCCGCCCGGATACCTGCTGCGCCCCATGACCGTGTGGGACATCCCCGAGGTGCTCGCCCACGAGGCCACCCTCTTCCCGCTCGACGCCTGGCCCGCGCACTTCTACGAGGAGGAGCTCGCCCAGACCGGCCCCGCCGGCGGACGGGACGCGCACGGCCGCCCGCCCACCCGGGACTACCGCGTGGTCGTCCGCGACGTGCCCGCGCCCGGCTCCGCGGACGACGACGGCCCCGCCCCCGGCGAGATCGTCGGCTACGGCGGGATCATGGTGGTCGGCGACGTCGCCGACGTGCAGACCGTGGGCACGGTCGCGGCGGCGCAGGGGCGGGGGATCGGGGCGGCCCAGCTGCGCTGGATGGCCGCGGAGGCCGCGGCGCGCGGTGCGAGCTCGCTCATGCTCGAGGTCCGGGCCTCCAACGCCGCCGCCCGGCGACTCTACGCGCGCCACGGATTCGAGGAGCTGCATGTGCGCCGCCGCTACTACCCGGGCGGCGAGGACGCCGTGATCATGCGCAAGGCCCTGTGACCGGGCCGCTCACTAGATGTAGGAGGGCATGACGTTGTTGACTCGGGTCGGGGCCAGTGAGGCCGGCGGGGCGTCTCCGCAGGAGGTATGAGGCCGATGGTAGTTGTAGTGGTTCACCCACACCGCCAGGGCCTCACGCCGAGCTTGCTCTGAGGAGTACGGGCGGGCGTAGAGGACCTCATCGACCATCAGCCGGTTGTAGCGTTCGACCTTCCCGTTATGGCGCGGGGTGTAGGGTCGGATCCGGTGRTGCCGGCCCCCGAGCGAGACCACCTTCGCGGTGAAGTCCRCRGCCCGGTAGTTGTTTCCGTTGTCCGTGATCACCCGGTCCACGGTGATGCCGTGGGCGGCGAAGAACGCCCGCGCCCGGCAGTAGAAGCTCACGGTCGTGGCCGCCCGCTCGTCCTCCAACGCCTCGGTGTAGGCCAGGCGGGTGTACCCGTCGATCGCCGAGTGCAGGTAGGTGTAGCCGACCCGCCGGCCAGGCCCGCGCTTGGAAGCACGGCCTGCTTCACTTTCACGTCCGTGGGTGCGCCAGCCGCCCCCGTCTGGGATCTTCCCGATCTTCTTCACATCCAGGTGCACCATGTGCCCCGGCCCTCTCGCGGTGATCTTCTGGGGTCGTTGGCGCAGGTCCTCACCTGTGGGCGCGAGGTCTGGCAACCGGGAGATGCCCAGCCGGTGCAGCCACCTGCCCACCGTTCGGAGGCACACCCGGTGGCCCTCGGAGACGAGGTGGTGATGGATCCGGCGGGCCGACCACTTGCACTCCCGGCGCAGGGTGAGGATCTGGGTGACCAGGGCCGGATCGAGCTGGGCAGGTGAACGGCGCGGACGGCTGGGCCGGTCGAGCAGCCCGGCCTCGCCCTCGGCGCGGTAGCGGGCCACCCAGGTGGCCACCGTGGGCCGGCTCACCCGGAACTCGGCGGCCACGTGCGCCTGTGGGATCCCGTCGTGCAGGTGGCGGTGGACCATCCTGAGACGGCCGGTGGGGGTCAGGGGTGCGTTAGCGTGAGTCATGAGTGGGTCTTTTCGGGCAGGTGGGTTGTTGAGGAACTTCCATCCTGCGGGAGAGGCCCACTCGTCTCATCTCAGCCGGCGCCTCGTGGCAAGAACCTCATGACCCACAACACCTAGGCTGGCCCGCGTGAACCCCCTGCGCCGCCTCGACCAGTGGACGCGCCTGCACCCCGTGCGCACCGACGTGATGGCCGCCGCGGCACTGTTCACCGTGCTCGTGGCGCTCCCGTGGATCGCGCTCGGGCCGATGGTCGCCCCGGACCCCCAGGGCAGGCAGACGGCCGTCTCCCTCCTGGCCGGGGCCGGCATGGTCCTGCCGTGGGCCGTGCGTCGGGTGCGCCCGGTGGCCTCGGCCGCCGTCGTGACGGCCGCGGCCGTCCTGCACCTGCTCGCCGGGCCCGAGTTCAGCATGTCCCTGCTGATGGTGCCGCTCACCGTCTACAACCTCGCCGCGAACGCGCCCCGGAGCATCTCCGTGGCCGGGCTCCTCACGGGGCTGGCCGGCGGCGTGGCCAACGGGGTGAAGGTGTGGCTGTTCCCGGCGCAGTTCGTCACGCCCGACGGCCTCACCGTCCGCTCCCCCGCGGAGCCGCTGGCCATGGTCATCATGGCGATCGGCTGCGGGCTCATGGTGCTCACCGCGTGGGCGTTCGGCGACGTCGTGCGCAACCGCCGCCTCACCGTGCGCGCCCTCGAGGACCGCGCCCACCGCCTCGAGGTGCAGTCCCGGCAGGAGCGCGAGCTCGCCGCCGCCGACGAGCGCAGCCACATCGCCCGGGAGATGCACGACATCGTCGCCCACTCCCTGCAGGTGGTCATCTCCCAGGCCGACGGCGCCCGGTACGCCGCCGCCGCCAAGCCCGCGCTCGCGGTCACCGCGCTCGAGACCATCGGCCAGACCGGCCGCTCCGCGCTCGCGGACATGCGCCAGCTGCTCGGCGTGCTCCGCGAGACCGGCGAGACCGTGGCCGGGGTGCCCGGCGTGACGGACGACGACGCCCGGCGGCCCGCCGCCGACGCCTCCCCCGACGGCCGCGGCACCCGCCTACCCCCGGGCCGCCGACCCCAGCCGCGGCTCGCGGACCTGCCCGCGCTCGTGGAGACGATGCGGCTGTCCGGACTCGAGGTGTCCCTGCTGGAGACCGGCACGCCCCGCCGTGCGCTGCCGGCGGGCGGCGAGCTGGCCGCGTACCGGATCGTGCAGGAGGCGCTGACCAACACGCTGCGCCACGGCGGGCCGGACGCGGACGCGTTCGTCACGCTCGCCTGGACGGCGCGCGGCCTGGACCTGCAGATCGACGACGACGGCTGCGGCGCCGCCGCCGACCCCGCCACCCGGGGAAGCGGCCAGGGTCTGCGGGGGGCCGCCGAGCGGGCGGCCCTGTTCGGCGGGACGCTCGAGTCGGGGCCGCGCGTGGGGGCCGGGTACCGCGTGTCCGCCCACCTGCCGTACTCGGCGGTGTGAGGGGTGGCCGCCCCCGCCCGACTTGAGAGGATGACCCCATGAGCTCCGAGGAGACCGCCCCCGTCCGCGTGGCCCTGGTGGACGACCAGGCGTTGATCCGGTCCGGGCTGGCCATGCTCGTGGACTCGCAGCCGGACCTGACGGTCGTGGCGGAGGCGGGCAGCGGGCGCGAGGCGGTGGCGTCGGTGTCCGTGGCGGGCGCCGACGTCGTGCTGATGGACGTGCGCATGCCGGAGATGGACGGCATCGAGGCCACCCGCGCGCTGCTGCGCCGGCCGGATGCCCCGCGCGTCGTGGTGCTGACCACCTTCGACCTGGACGAGTACGCCTTCGACGCGATCGAGGCGGGCGCCAGCGGCTTCCTGCTCAAGGACGCCCCTCCCGAGGAGCTGCTCGCCGCGATCCGCACGGTGCACCGGGGCGACGCCGTGATCGCCCCGTCCACGACGCGCCGGCTCCTGACGCACATGGCCCCGCGTCTGCGCTCGGACCAGGTCCGCAGCGCGGAGTGCGAGGAGCAGCAGGCGGCGGTGGCGTCGCTGACCCCGCGCGAGCGCGAGGTGCTGGTGCTCATGGCGCAGGGCGCCGCGAATCTGGAGATCGCCGCCGAGCTCGTGCTCTCCGAGGCGACGGTGAAGACGCACGTGGGCCGGGTGTTGGCCAAGCTCGGCGCCCGCGACCGCGTGCAGGCCGTGCTCATCGCCCACCGCGCGGGCCTCGTGCAGTTCTGACCCGCCGTTCCGGCACGCCCTGCAGCCCCCGCCCTAGCCCCTGCCCCACCCCTCGTCGAGGCCCGCAGACGCGCCGCTACGCCGTCGTCGTAGCGGCGTGTCTGCGGGCCTGGGCGGCGGGCCTCAACGGCCGGCCTCAACGGCCGGCCTCAGCGGTCGGCCGGGGCGGCGGGGCCCTTCCCTGAGCCACTCCCCAGGCACCTGCCAGCACAATCACAGGTCATACCTGGGTATGAGTCGGACGCCCCGAGGTTCATCCTCATGGCCCTGCCGGTGCGCCCACCCCCTCCGCGATGCTGGACGCAGGCCCCGCAGCGGGTCCGCCGCCGGGGTGCACGCGCCGATGGCCGCCCCGGCCCGACGCGCACTGGAGGAGAGGCACCATGACCGGCAGCATCCTGGACCACCCCACCCCGACGACGTCCCGCGCCTCCGACCCAGCCGCCGAGCAGGCGCAGCGGGACAGTGAATGCGTGGCCTTCTTCGTGGCGCTGGTGACGGCCGCCGTCGTGATGCTGGGCCTGAGCCTGTTCACGGGGGTCGAGGGGCTGCTCCGCCTGGCACTCACCGCGGGCGCCGGCCTGCTCGCCGGCGCCGTCGCGTGGGCCACCGCCCGCCCCGTCCTGGAGGACGACGCCCCGGGCGACTGACCCGGCTGCGCCCTCAGGGCCGCAGGCCGCGCAGGTACGTGTCCAGCAGCCAGCCCCGCTGGCCCGGGCCGTGGCCCAGCAGCTCGCACTCCGGCGACCGGGTGACCATGAGCAGGCCGAACAGGTAGTCCGCCCCGGTCACGTCCGGGCCCACGAGCCCGGCCCGCCGCGCCCCGGCCACCACCTGGTCCGCGAGCTCGAGGATCACACGCTCGGCCTCGGCGATGAGGGCCTCCGGCGGCCGGTCGGCTGGGTCGAAGTCGTCCCGGGCCGCCGCGAGCGAGGCCAGGTTCACGGCCCCCAGGTCCTCGGCGAGCCGCCGCCACCGCGCCTCGGCCCCGCCGTCGCGCTCGTCCCCGGCCGCCCCGTCGAGGAAGGCCTGCAGGATCCCTCCGGTGCGGGCCACGACGTCCTCGAGCACGGCGTCCAGCAGATCCCGACGCGTGGGGAAGTGCCCGTACAGCGTGCCCACGCCGACCCCGGCCTCCTGCGCCACCCCGCGGAGGGACATCGCGGCCCCCTGGGTGGCGATGAGACGGCCGGCGGCCGCCAGCAGGTCCTGGCGGTTGGCGCGGGCGTCGGCTCTCATGTCCCCATCATCCCACTCCGCCCGGCACCGCCCGGCGGCGGGGACCTGACGCCCTCGGGTCCACGCCTCGCCGGCCCGCCTCATCCCCGGGCATGACCCGCCGCCCGCGGAGGTGGTCCCCTCCTCCGATCCGCCCCGCCGGGTCCGCGCGGGAGAGTGGCCGCCATGGACACCTCTTCCCCCGCACACCCCTTCTCCCCCACGACCCCCGGCCCCGTCGCGCCGGGGCCGGGCACGCCGTCGTCGTCCGCCACCACGACGACGGCGCCCGCCGTCTGCGCCCGCGGCCTCACCCGCGCCTACGGGCGCGGTGACGCGCAGGTGCACGCCCTGCGCGGGGTGGACGTGGACTTCGCCTCGGGCGCGTTCACCGCGATCATGGGGCCCTCGGGGTCGGGCAAGTCGACGCTCCTGCACTGCCTGGCCGGGCTGGACGCGCGGACCTCGGGCTCCGTGAGGATCGGCGGCACGGAGATCACAGGACTGGACGACACCGCCCTGACCCGCCTGCGCCACCGCCCGCACGAGCTCTCGGGCGGTCAGCAGCAGCGCGTCGCCGTCGCCCGCGCCCTGCTCACCCGACCGGGCGTCGTGTTCGGGGACGAGCCCACCGGCAACCTGGACACCGCCACCTCCACCGAGGTGTGAGCAGGCGGGGCGCGGTGCGTGCGAGCCGCGCCCCACAGCTCGGCGCCGGTCCGCGGCCCCGGCGACGCGCCCGAGACCTCGTGACGGGGTCCCGGGCGCGCCCTACGCTGAGCCGCATGAGCGAGACCCTCCTCGCTGCCCCTGCCGCCCCCGCCGGCTCCCCCGCCTGGATCGACTACACCGCCCCCGACTTCGCCCGCCAGCAGGCCTTCTACGAGGCCCTCTTCGGCTGGTCCTTCACCGACTCCGGCGAGGAGTTCGGCCACTACCGCATGATCACCAAGGACGGCGCCTCCGTGGGCGGCGCCATGGACGCCGACCAGCTCTCGCAGATGACCGGCGAGGACGCCCCGCCCGCCGCGTGGACCGTGTACCTGCGCACACAGGACATGGACGCCACCCTCACCGCCGTGCGGGAGAACGGCGGCGCCGTGCTCGTGGACGCCATGCCCGTCGGCGACCTCGGTGTGATGGCCATGGCCGAGGGCCCGGGCCACGAGGTGGTGGGCTTCTGGCAGTCCGGCACCTTGGCCGGCCATGACCTGCCGCTCACCCCCGGCACCTCCGTGTGGTTCGAGCTCATGACGACCCGCTTCGACGAGTCCGCCGAGTTCTACCGCGCCGTGGCCGGCTGGCAGCCCACCCCGCTGGGGGACGACGGCGCCCCGGAGGACACGCAGACCGCGGCCGACGCCGAGGACGCGGCCCACGACGGCCCCCGCTACGCGACGAACCACCCGTTCGACCGCGCGACCGCGGGCCTGTGCGACGCGCGGGCCTGGCTGCCGCCGAACGCGGTGGGGTACTGGCGCATGTACATCGCCGTCGCGGACACGGACCGCGCGCTCGAGGTGATCCGCGAGCACGGCGGCACGGTCCTGGACGGCCCCCAGGACTCCCCGTTCGGCCGCGTCACCACCGTGCAGGACCCCGCCGGGGCCACGTTCCAAATCAACGAGCCGCCCGCGCAGGGCTGACCTGCGCCGCGGCCCTCACTCCTGCGCGGCGCGCCGGCCGTCGGAACGGCGGTAGGCCATCGCGAGCACGGCCCCGGAGAGGTTATGCCAGATCGAGAACACGGCGCCCGGCAGGGCTGCCGCCGGCGAGATGTACTGCGCGGCGAGGCCCGCGGCCAGGCCCGAGTTCTGCATGCCGACCTCGATCGAGACCGTGCGCGCCACGGGCGTGGGCAGCCGGAACAGCTTCGCCGCGCCGTAGCCGAGCAGGTAGCCGAGCCCGTTGTGCAGCACCACCGCTGCGAACACCAGCAGGCCCGCCGACAGCACGCGGGAGGCGCTGTTGCCGACGACGGCGGCCACCACCAGCGCGATGAACACCACCGAGACCCACGGCAGGGCGGGCAGCACGCGGTCGACGACGCGGCGCAGCAGCAGGCGCACGACGAGTCCGCCCAGGACCGGCAGGAGCACGATGTTCACGATGGACTTCGCCATGGCGCCGCCGTCGACGGCCATGTACTGGCCGGCCAGCCACAGGGTGAGCAACGGCGTGAGCAGCGGGGCCAGGAGCGTGGACACGGAGGTCATGGCCACGGAGAGGGCGGTGTCGGCGCGGGCGAGGTAGCTGACCACGTTCGAGGACGTGCCGCCCGGGGCCGAGCCCACGAGGATCACGCCCGCCGCGAGCTCGGGCGGCAGCTGGAGCACGACGGCGACGCCGAGCCCCAGCAGCGGCATGATCGCGTACTGCGCCACCACGCCCAGCAGCACGGGCAGCGGCCGGCGGGCGACGAGGCCGAAGTCCGGAAGGGTCAGCGTCAGGCCCATGCCGAACATGATGATCCCGAGGAACAGGTTGACCTGGGGCAGCAGCGTCTTCGCGGCGGTCGGGGCGAGGAAGCCCACGAGCGCGGCGGCGAGCACCAGCAGCGGGAAGACGGTGACGGCGATGCGTGCGGAGCGGTCTTCCGCGCGGCGGGCGTCGGTGGGGGCGGGATCCGGTGCGGTCATCCCGTCATGGTAGGAGCGCGACCGCGGTGCGTCGTCGCGTGACGCGGCGCCGTCGTCGGCCTTCCGGAATCTTCTGCGCCCCTGACCCTTCTGGACGTCCGCTCCCGCCCCAGAAGGGTCAGTTCCGCAGACGATCCTCCGCGCCACCGGCGTCGAGACCGCCACGCTCCGCGATCGCGGCCCGCACCAGCCCCGCCGTCTCGACGAATCCCCGCCACCGGTCCGTCCCCGCCACCCGGATGTTGAGCCAGCCCTGACGCAGGAACACCGCGTCCCGGCGGGTGTCCTTGCCGACCTGCGCGGCGCCGTCGTGGGTCTTGCCCTCGTAGTGGATCGCGATCCGCCACCACCGGTAGCCGAGGTCCGCGCTGGCGGGGTGCCACAGCGAGTAGTCCGGGTCCCAGAGCTCGATCTGCAGGTCCGGCTCGGGCAGCCCCGCGGCCATCAGCGCCAGGCGCAGTTCGGTCTCGGCCGGGGAGTCGGAACCGGTGCGCACGAGCGCGAGCGCCTCCCGCGCCCGCACGATCCCGGCCTCGCCGGTGTGCCGCTCGAGCGCGGCGCCGAGCTCCCGGCGGGTGGCCAGCGCGACCTTCCCCCGCCGTTCGTCCTCCCGTGCCAGCCGATCCCCCACCGCCACGAGCGCGTCTCGGTCCAGGACGGTGGCCAGGTGGAACCAGGTGTCGGCGTGCGAGGTCCATCGCAGCCCGTGCAGCCGGTCCCTCCGCACGAGGACGCGGTCCAGGTCCACGAGCCGGGTGCGCACGCCGGGCTCCCGTAGCACCCGGCGGGTGCGGGACCGCAGGACGGTAGGACGCACCCGGGCCTTCACGTCGTCCGGGAGGGGCCAGCCCAGCAACCGGGCCACGGACTCTCCGGTCACCACGACGTCGGGACGCATCGCCGCCAGGTCCTGCAGCCGGGACAGCTCGGTGGCGAGGGGACGCGCGGGCGGCGTCGCCCCGGTGACGGGGCCGATCCAGCGGTAGTGGCCGTGCGCGACGCGTTCGACGTCCCGGCTGCGCAGCCGCGACCCGGACACCCCGGCGGCCAGCGCCTGCGCCCGCGTGAACGGGGCGTCCTGGAGGTGGGCGGGGAAGGGTCCGGGCACGCGCATGGCCCCGATCCTGCTCGCTCCCGACGTCGGCGGGCCCGGTTGTCCACAGGCCCTGCGGAGGCGTCGGGCCGACGTCGTCGTGGACGTCCTGCCGCGCGCTGGGAATCCGTTGCACATCTGACCCTTCTGGGCCGCCGCGCAGCGCTCGGAAGGGTCGGATCCGCAGAAGATTCCGGGATCATCCGCTCAGCCCGTACTCCTTCAGCATCTTCCGGGCCTCCTGGGTGCCGGCCCTCTGCAGCTCGAGCAGCTGCGCGTAGATCCCGCCTGACTCGGCCAGCTCGGCCGGGGTCCCGATCTCCTGCACCTGCCCGCCGCGCAGCGTGACGATCCGGTCGACGGACGCGATCGTGCTCAGCCGGTGCGCCACGATCAGGCTCGACCGCCCCACCATCAGGTCCTCGAGGGCCGCCTGCACGAGCCGTTCGGACTTCGTGTCCAGTGCGGAGGTGGCCTCGTCCAGCACGAGGATCGGTGCGTCCTTGAGCACGGCCCGCGCCACCGCGATCCGCTGCCTCTGCCCGCCGGACAGCCGCAGCCCGCGCTCGCCGATCACCTGTTCGTAGCCGTCGTCGAACGCCTCCACGAACCGGTGCGCGTACGCGGCCTTGGCGGCGGCCCGGACGCGTTCGTTGGAGGCGCCGGCGTCCGCGTAGGCGATGTTCTCGCGCACCGTCCCGGAGAACAGGCTCGGCTCCTGGAACACGGTGGCGATCCGCCCGCGCAGCGCGGCCAGGTCCAGCCCGGCGACATCCTGTCCGAACACCTCGATGCGTCCGCTCGTCACCGGGTACAGACCCAGCAGCAGGTGCGCGATGGTCGACTTCCCGCCGCCCGACTCGCCCACGAGCGCCACCCTGGCACCCCGCGGGATGTCGAAGGACACGCGGTCCAGCACGGGGCGGGAGGCGTCGGCGTCGTAGGCGAAGGAGACCTCGTCGAAGCGCACGGCCGGCACGTCCGCGGGGACGCCCGGCGCACCCGGCACGACGTCGGCCCGCGGCTCCGCCGGCGTGCGCGGCGCCTCCGCACCCGCCACCGCGAGCGCCGCCCCGCCGGCCCGCTCGCGCTCCTCGGCGAGCACCTCGAAGTAGTCCTTCGACCCGGCGACGGCCCGCTGGGCGGAGTCCACGAGGAAGCTCATGGAGAAGATCGGCTGCCGGGCCATGTTCATCAGCTGCAGGAGGATCACCATGTCGCCCACGGAGAACAGGCCCTGCGCGGTGCGGACGAACACGATCAGGTACATCGCGCCGAAGGCCACGTTCAGGGCGAGCCGCCGCCCGGCGTCCATGCCGTGCCAGAACCGGGACTGCTGCCGGGTGATCCCCACGGTCCGCAGGAACCGGTCGCGGAACCCGGTGAGCTCGTGGTCCTGCCGGTTGTAGGCCCGCACCACGGACATCTGAGAGACCACCTCGGCGAACCGCCCCGAGGCGATGTCCACCTCCGTGTTCTTCTCCCCCTCCCACACCTGCCACTTCGCGGAGGTGCGGGCGGTGAGCCACATGTACACGGGGAAGACGACGGCCAGCAGGATCGCCAGCGGCCACCAGTAGAACGCGGTGATCACGAGCACCGCGGCGGTGGTGATGAGCATGGTGAACGCGTTGTTCGCGAAGAACTGCAGGAACTGGGTGAGCTCGTTGATGGTGCGGTTCAACCGGTTGACGACCCGCCCGGTGATCGCGGTGTCGAAGTACCGCTGGGGCAGGTGCAGCAGCTGCTCGAAGTACCGCGTGGAGAGGATGGTGCGCATGCGTGCGGCCATCACGTCGCCCCAGTAGCCGCCGACGCTCACCACCAGGGTGGTCGCCACCTCGACGGCGAGGAACGCGACCGCCAGCCAGGTCACCGCGGTGACGGCCTCGGCCACGTCGGTCTCCCCCGCGACGGCGGCGACGATCCGGTCCGTGGCCGCACCGATCAGGAACGGGGTGGCCAGGGCCAGCACCGCGGCCAGCACGGAGCTGACGGCGATGCCGAGGTAGAGGCGGTGGAGCTGGGGCGCAAGGCGCAGGATGCGGAGCAGCGACGTCACCGGGCCAGGCTAGTGGCCGGGGCGGACATCAGCGCGGGCCGGCCGGCCCGCCAGGACGTCAGAACGGGGGCGTGGCGGCGACGGCGGCCAGCACGGGGTGCAGCAGCGGGGCCACGCCGTGCCCGCCCGGTGCGGCCGGGGCGGCGGGGTCCATCCAGTGCAGCTCGACGATCTCGTCCGTCGGCTCGGGGACCTCGTGCCGGGCGACGGGCCGCCACAGCGCGAACACCTCCGAGTGCAGGGCGGCACCGGGCTCGTTGGCCGCGGCGGTGTCCCACGCACCGAGGCGGGTCAGCTCGTCCGGGCGCAGGCGCAACCCGGTCTCCTCGGCCACCTCGCGGACGGCGGTGTCCACGGCGGCCTCGCCGGGCAGGTGCTTGCCGCCGGGGAACATGAACATGGCGGTGCCGGCCTTGCGGACGGTCAGCACGCGGCGGTCCGGGCGGGCCAGCACGACGGCGGAGACGCGGATGACCTCCCCGCCCGCGACGGTCGGCGTGCGGGCGGAGTCGGAGGGGGAAGGACTCATGCCCCCATCATCCTCCCCGGGCGGCTCAGAGGAGCGTGAGCCCCACCTTCACGGCGATTCCCAGCATGAGCACGCCCACCACGGCGTCCACGATCCGCCACGTCCGCGCCGAGTCCATGGACGGGGCGAGCTTGGTGCCGCCCCAGCCGAGCGCGGTGAACCAGACGAGCGAGGCCGCCACCGCGCCGCCCACGTACACCCACTTCGCCGCCCCGAACGTCTGCGCGAAGGTGCCCATCATCACCACGGTGTCGAGGATGGCGTGCGGGTTCACCAGGGAGACGGACAGCGCCAGCAGGATGATCCGCGGCAGCGGCGTCTGCGGGCGGTCCAGCGCCACGCGGCGCGGCTGCACGCGCTGCCGCACCGCCACCGACCCGCCGCCCGAGGGGGCGCCGAAGCCGGGCGCGCCGTCGTCGTGACGGCCGACGCCGGCCCCGGCCGGCTCGCGATCGGCCAGGCGGCCGGTCGCCGGGTCGATCAGCGGCAGCTCGCCGGTGAGGACCGCGAGGTCGATGCGGTCAGGGCCGTGCCCGGTCCCCTCGACGTCCGCGGCCGCGGTGGTGAGGGTCCGGTCCCCGCGCCAGGCGGAGCGCAGCGCGCCCACGGCGAACGCGAGGAGGTAGACCACGCCGGCCACGGTCAGCGCGGGCACGAGCCACGGCCAGCGTTCGGCCACCACGCCCACGCCGCCGGCGCCGAGCACGAGCAGCGCCACATCGGCCACGAAGCACACGGTCAGGACGGTCCACACGCGGTCGCGTCGGACGATCTGGCGCAGCAGGAACAGGGTCTGCGCGCCGATGGCGACGATGAGGGCGAGGTAGGTCAGGAATCCGGTGGCGAAGATGGTCACCGAGCGAGGATAGGAGCCGTCCCACGTCCGTGCCATCGCGATCTTCTTCAAGATCTGAAGACATCCTTCATGACCACCCCTACCCTGGACCGCATGAACTCCGACCACCTGCGCGCCCTCGTCGCGGCCGTCGACCACGGCACCTTCGACGCCGCCGCGGACTCCCTGCGGATCTCCGGCTCGGCCTTCTCGCAGCGGATCAAGGCCCTCGAGCGGCAGGTGGGCCAGGTGCTCCTGGCCCGCACCGTCCCCGTCCGGCCGACCGCGGCCGGAGAGCGCCTGCTCCGTCTCGCCCGGCAGACCCTCGCACTCGAGGACGAGGCGCTCGCCGCGCTCGGCCGCGGCGACGGAGGCCGCGTGCCGCTGCGCGTGGCCCTCAACGCGGACTCCCTCGACACGTGGTGGGAGCCCGTGCTGCGCGAGGCGGCGACGTGGGACGACGTCGTCCTGCAGATGCAGTCCGAGGATCAGGAGCACACCGCCGTCCTGCTGCGGGACGGCGCGGTCGTGGCCGCCGTGACGGACGACCCCACGCCCGTGGCCGGGTGCACCTCCACCCCGCTGGGCACGATGCGCTATCACGCGGTGTGCGCGTCCTTCCTGCTGGAGCTGCACCGCGACGCGCGGGGCCGGGTGGACTTCGGCTCGCTGCCGATCGTGGACTACGGCCCCCGTGACGGCCTGCAGCACACGGTGCTGCGCCGCGTCACCCGCGGCCGGCCCGTGGCCGACCCGCCGACCCACCTCGTGCCGTCCGTGCACGCGTATCTGCGGGCGGTGGAGCTCGGGCTGGGCTGGGGCATGCTCCCCTCGGTGCAGATCCCGCCGGGCGTGCTCGAGGGCCGGCACCCCGACCTCGAGCCGATCCCGGCCCTCGGCGCGGCCGACGTGCACCTGCACTGGCAGCGCTGGACGGCCGGGACCGCGGCTCTGGACCGCCTCACGGACGCGGTGCTGCGCGCCGCGCCCTCGGCGGGGGACACCGCGGACTGACGGGCGCATTCGAGACTCTCCCGGACACACCGCGACCCCCGCCGGAGGGGCGGGGGTCGCGGTCACGGGCCGCTCGGGGCGGCCGGGGTCGGGTCAGCGGGCGTCGCCGGTGCCCGGGCGGCGGGTGGCGTCGCCCAGGGTGCCGTCGGCCTCGCGACGGCGGGCGTCCGCGCCCTCGGTGCGCACGTCGCCGGCGCGGTCGTCCACGCGGTGCACGTCGTGGTCACGGTGCGCGCCGGCCACGTGGTGGTCGCGGCGCACGGGCTCGGCGTGCACCTCACGCTTGCGGCGACCGGCCAGGCCCGCGAGGCCCAGCAGGCCGGCCAGGCCCCACAGGCCCCAGTTGCCGTTGTCGTCCTTCTCCTCCTCCTGGGGGGCGGGCGACTCGGAGGCCGGTGCCGTGGTGGCGGTCTCGGTGGCCGGGGCCGTGGTCTGCGCGACGGCGGCGGGGGCACCGAGGCCGGTGACGACGGCGGCGCCGAGGGTCAGGGCGGTGGCGGTGCGGCGGATGTCAGTCATGATCGTGCTCCTCTCACCGGCGGCCTGCGCCGACCGGCGTCGGGGTGGATCGGCCGGAAGTCCCGGACGACCCTGTCGGTCATACACAGGCACCGTACGCATAGGGGGGTGGGGATACGTCAACGGTTGCCGTCCCGGGGTCAGGGCCGGCCGGCCCGGGCGGAGCCGCAGCAGGAGCCCGCAGCCCCCGGCCCGGCGCGCCCCGGGGTGCAGGGCACGACGACGTCGAAACGCGTCCACCCGCCCTCGGACGCCACGGTCACGTCCCCGCCGTGGCTGCGCGCGATCGAGCGCACGATGGCCAGACCCAGACCCGTGGACGGCTCCGTGCCCGGGGGGCCCGTCCGGCCCTTCCCGGGGCCGCGGACGAAGCGGTGGAAGAGGGTGGCGTGTCGGTCGGCCGGGATGCCGCCGCCGTCGTCGTGGACGCTGACGAGCATGAAGCCGGGCCGGGGCTGGTCCTGCCGCACGGAGGCCGTGACGGTGGTCCCGACGGGGGTGTGCTTGGCCGCGTTGGAGAGCAGGTTGCCGACCACGCGGGCCAGCTGCGACCGGTCACCGGTGACGGACCGCTGGGTGCCCGGCTCCACCCCCTCGGGCAGGTCCACCACCCACGTGTGGTCCGGCCACGCCGCGCGGGCGTCCATCACCCCCTCGAGGACCACCTCGGACAGATCCACCCGTTCGGCCAGCGCCACCTCCTCGGAGGGCTCCAGGCCCATGGCCCGGCCGCGCGAGACGGACTCGAGCCGTTCGAGCAGGAGCATGTCGTCCACGAGGGCGGCCATCCGGTCGGCCTGGAACAGCACCCGGTCGAGCGACCGCCGGCCGGCCGCGGAGAGCTCCTCCGTCATCGCGATCATCTCGGCGTAGCCGCGCACCGAGGCGAGCGGCGTGCGCAGCTCGTGGGAGGCGTCCGCCATGAACCGGCGCATCTGCTGCTCCTGCACGCGGCGCTGCTCCAGGGCCGCCTCGACCGAGCCGGTGAACCGTTCGAGCGCCTGGGCGACGACGGCCACCTCGTCCGGCCCCTGCAGGAGCCGAGGCGGCATGCGTGAGTCCTCCGGATCGAGCCCGGCGCGGGCCATGTCCACCTGGGCGACCCGCTCGGCGACGGCGGCGACCTCGCGCAGCGGGGCCAGTCCCCGACGCAGCCACAGGGTCACCAGGATCGCGGTGGTGAGGACGGTGACGGACAGTCCGACGGCGACCGCGAGCAGCGCCTGCCGTGTGACGTCGGACATGGCGCCCGTCGGCGCCCCCACCACGAGCACCTGGTCCGCGGCCACCCAGGGGCCCGGCGCGGTCAGGGTCTGGGCCTGGACGCGATAGGAGACGTCGCCGACGACGGCGTCCAGCATCGGCCCGCCCGGCCGGTCCCGGAGGGCGTGCAGAAGGTCGTGGGCCTCCCGCGCCGTGAGCGGCACGGACTCCCCGGCGTCACCGACCCGGTGCCCGATGAGGGCGTCCTGCTGATGCTCCTCCAGACCGGAGAGCGGGACGAGCGCGACCACCGTGCCCTCGGGCTGGCCGAGGGTGCCCGGCACGCGGAGGTCCCCCTGCCCCGGGCCGCCGTCGCCCCCTCCGCCCGGCGAGGGGGCCGTCAGCTGCTCCGAGGCGCGGATCCATGCTTCGGAGGCGTCCCGGGAGGCGGATTCGGTCAGCAGGGCCTTCGTGATGCCGGCCGCGTAGAACGAGTAGGCCAGGATGGTGGCCATCAGGATCAGAAGGACGCCGGCGCCGATGCGTCGGGCCAGCGACGTGGGCCGCCTGCGGCGGGTGCTGCCGTGCCCCGACGGGACCGCGGCGGTCTCAGGCAGGCCGGATGACATACCCGGCGCCGCGGATGGTGTGGATCATGGGATCCCGGTCCGCGTCGATCTTCTTCCGCAGGTAGGAGATGTACAGCTCGACGATGTTCGCGCGGCCGCCGAAGTCGTAGCCCCAGACGTCCTGCAGGATGCGCTCCTTGGAGAGCACCGTGCGGACGTTGGCCATGAGGAACTTCAGCAGGTTGTACTGCGTGGCCGTCAGCTCGATCTCGTCGCCGCCGCGGGTCACCTCGTGGGTGCGGGTGTTCATCACCAGGTCGCCGACCACGAGCACCTCGGAGCCGCCCGAGACCACGCCGGAGCGCTGCACGAGCCGGTGCGCGCGGATGAGCACCTCCTCCATGGAGAAGGGCTTGGTCACGTAGTCGTCGCTGCCGGCGGCCAGGCCCGCCACGCGGTCCTCGGTCGCGTCCTTGGCGGTGAGGAACATGGCGGGCATCTCCGACCAGTGGGCGCGCAGGCGATCCAGGACGTCCAGGCCGTCCATGTCCGGCAGCATGACGTCCAGGATCGCCAGGTCCGGACGGCCGGCGGTGCCCAGCTCGGCGGCGGTCGCGCCGTCGTGGGCCACGATCACCTCCCAGCCGCAGAGGGTGAAGCCCATGGAGAGCAGGTCGGCGATCATCGGCTCGTCGTCCACGACGAGCACCCGCACCGGCGCGCCGTCCGGGTGCGAGAGCTCGGGCAGGACCTTCTTCAGCTCCGCCATGGATGACGGGCCGGTGGTGCTCTGGATGGGGCTCACAAGGTTCCTCTACGTTCAAGAGACGGTTCACGGTGCCCACGCGGACGTCGCGGGCTGCGGGGGACGAGCGCCTCGCGACGGAGGGGCGACGCCGTTCCGGGGGATGGCGGACGGGCGGCGACCGGAGGCCGGGGGGTGCGCGGATCCCCCCTCGACGGAGCCCCATGCTACGCGGATCAGCCGGGTCGGCCCAGAGTCTTCTCGGATTGCGGACATCAGCGTGACTCGTCACAGCCCTGACGCATCCGGCGGCGCCACCGGGGCCGCCCTGTGCTGACGCCGCGCCGCGTGGCCCGCGTCAGTCGACCGGCTTCATGGCCCAGTGCGTGGCCAGGGTGCCGAACATGTGGGTCTCGTGCCCGATGTTCACGAAGCCGGCCTCGGCGAAGAGGTCCGCGACCTCGTCCGGCGTGTGGAACGCCTTCGTCGAGGAGGACAGGTACGCGTAGGCCTCCGGCCGGTCGGCGATCAGCTTCGCCAGCTGTGGCATCACCCGGTGGATGTAGAAGGAGGAGAAGGGCTTGAGCACGTTGTCCGGCGCCGGCGACGTCTCGAGGGCCGCGACCCAGCCGCCCGGGCGCAGCACACGGAACTGCTCGGCGAGGGTCGCCGGGATGTCCGCGACGTTGCGCAGCAGGTAGCCGTGGGTCACGGCGTCGAACGAGCCGGCCTCGAACGGCAGGTCCGTGGCGTCCGCGACGACCCACTCGATGCGGTCCCCGCCCGCGCGGGCACGGCCGACCTCCATCATCTCGGCGGCGATGTCGGCGCCCACCACCTGCGCGTCGGGGTGCTGCTTGAGCACCTCGAACGCGAGGTCCCCGGTGCCGGTGGCCAGGTCGAGCACGCGGGCCTGCGCGGGGATGTTGGCCCGCGCCACCGTGCGGCGCACCAGGCGCGGCTCCTGACCCCATGTCATGACGGCGTTCATCAGGTCGTAGCGGCCGGCGATGGCGTCGAACATCGCGGAGACCCGGTCGTGGTGGTCGGCGGCGCCGCGCTGCGCGTCGCCGCGCGGGGCGGGGAGGGGGTTCTGGCTCACCAGGCCACCGTATCCCGCCCACCTCCCCCGACGACGCCCCTCACCGGGATTGCACAGGGGAGTTAGGTTGCCCTAATCTTCCAGAGTTACCTCACGTCGGTGTTTGCTAATACCGGCCCGGCAGGGCCGACGCATCCTCCGACCGCAGACCCGACCCCCTCCGCCCGGCGCCCGCGCGTCGCGACCGTGAAAGGCCACCACCATGGCACCGTCCCCCCTGTCCCGCCGCTCCCTCCTCGCCAGCGGGGGAGTCGGGCTCACCCTCCTGCTCGCCGCGTGCTCCACCGGCCCGGCCGGAGGCTCGGCCTCGTCCTCGTCGGCCGGTGCGTCGTCGTCAGACGCCGCGGGCGGGGACGCCGCGTTCCCGCGCAGCATCGAGCACGTCTACGGCACCACCGAGATCCCGCAGCGCCCGGCCCGCGTGGCCACCGTGTCCTGGGTGAACCAGGACGTGGCCCTCGCCCTCGGGGTGGTGCCGGTGGGCGTGGCCGCCGTGGAGTTCGGCGGGAACGCGGAGAAGTCCACCGACTGGTTCGACGCGAAGCTCGCCGAGACCGAGGGCGCCCAGAAGCCCGTGCAGTGGTCCGAGGCCTCCGGCATCGACGCCGAGGCGATCGCCGCCGTGAAGCCGGACGTCATCCTCGCCGTCTACTCCGGCATCACGCAGGAGGACTACGACCGCCTCTCGAAGATCGCCCCCACAGTGGCCTACCCGAAGGACGTCCCCGCCTACGGCACCTCGTGGCAGCAGTCCACGGAGGTCATCGGCCGCGTGCTCGGCAAGGAGCAGGAGGCGGAGGAGCTCATCGCGGACCTCGAGCAGCAGATCAAGGACGCCGGCGAGAAGCACGCGGGCCTCCAGGGCGCGTCCTTCGTCTACGGCACCATCGACCCCGCCGCCGCGGACCAGATCAGCATCTACACGGACGTGGACAACCGCCCGAAGTTCCTCGAGCTGCTCGGCATGGAGCAGGCGCCGGTGGTGACGGAGAACTCCCCGGAGGACCAGGCGTTCTTCTTCACGTGGTCGCCCGAGCGCGCGGACGAGCTGGAGTCGGACGTGTTCGTCTCCTGGGCCGCCCAGGACTCGGTCCGCGAGGCCATCGAGTCCGACCCCCTGCTGGGCTCGATCCCGGCCGTGAAGGCCGGCGCCCTCGTCCTGCAGACGGACGAGCAGGAGGTCCTCTCCGTCTCCGCGATCTCCCCGCTGTCCATCCCGTTCGCGCTCGAGAAGGTCGTCCCGCCGATCGCCGAGGCCGCGAAGACCGCGCAGGGCTGATCCCTCCCCATGCCGTCCACGGCCCTGGCCTCCCCGGCCCGCGTCCGCGCGGGCGTGCTGATGGGCGCCCTGCCCGCGGCGCTGCTGCTGGCGGCGCTCGTGGCCGGCGTCGCCCTCGGCGCGCGCACCGTGCCGGCGACGACGGCGCTCGACACCCTGGGCGCGGTCCTCACCGGGCACCCCGTGCCGGAGGGCATCGAGGCGGCGGCCGTGGCCTCCCGCGTGCCCCGCGTGGTGACGGGGGCGCTGGTGGGGGCGGCGCTGGCCGTGGCCGGCGCCGCCCTGCAGGGGGCCACCCGCAACCCGCTCGGCGACCCGGGGCTGCTCGGGCTCTCCGCCGGCGCGGGGCTGGCCGTGGCGGCGGGCATGGCGCTCGGCGTCGCCGGCTCCACGTTCGGGGTGCTGGCGCTGGCCGCCGTCGGGACGCTGGTCGCGGCGGCGCTCGGCTACGCGGTGGCGGCGGCCGCCACGCGGAGGGGCCGGACGACACCCGGCGCCCCCTCCCCCATGGCGCTCGTGCTGGCCGGCGCCGCGATCACCGCCGGCGCCACCGCCGGCACCACGGCGCTGCTCGTGCTCTCCCCCACGGTCCAGGACCGACTGCGCTTCTGGGCCGTGGGCACGGTGGCCCGCGCCGACCTCGGCGAGGCGCTCGCCCTGGCGCCCGTGATCGCCGTCGGGCTGCTCGCCGCCGTCGCCGTGGCCCCCGGGCTCGACGCCCTCGCCCTCGGCGACGACCTCGCGCACGGTCTGGGCGGGCGCCCGGAGCGGGTGCGCGCGGTGCTGCTGGGCGCGGTCGTGCTGCTCACGGCCGCGGCGGTGGCGCTGGCCGGGCCGGTCGGGTTCGTGGGGCTGCTCGTGCCCCACGCGCTGCGCCGTCTGCGGCCGCCGAGCACGCGAGCCCTGATGGCCGGCTGCGCCCTGTGGGGCGCCGTCCTCGTGATCCTCGCGGACCTCGCCGGGCGGCTCGTCGTGGCGCCCGGGGAGATCCACCTCGGGGTGACCACCGTCCTGCTCGGCGTGCCCGTGCTGCTGGCGCTGCTGCGCCGCCCGGGGGTGGCCGCATGAACCTCCAGCACACCGCCCCGGACGACGTCGTCGCCCGCCTGCGCCGCTCCGACCGGCGCCGCCTCGGACGGGCCTGCGCGGGCCTCGCCGTGGCCGTGCTGGTCCTCGCCCTGCTGCGCGTGGTGTGGGGCACGTACCAGGTGACCGTCCCGGACCTCGTGCGGATCCTGGGCGGGGAGACGATCCCGGGAGCGAGCTTCATCGTGCTGGAGGAGAAGCTGCCCCGCGCCGTGGCCGCAGTGCTCACCGGCGCCGCCCTGGGCGCGGCCGGCGCGCTCTACCGGCGCACGCTGCGCAACCCCCTGGCCTCGCCGGACATCCTGGGCGTCACCCAGGGCGCCGCGGCGGCGGTCGTGCTGGGGATGCTGGCGACCGCCGGGCAGACCGGCGGAGGATCGGACCTGATGCGCGCCGCCACGGCACTGATCGGCGGCCTTGTGGCGGTGGCCGCCGTGTTCGCCACGGCCCGCTCCGTGGGGGGCGAACGGTTCGTGGTGGCCGGCATCGCGGTGGCGGCGGCGGGCCAGGCCGTGGTGGCCGGGGCGATGCTCTCGCTGGCCCAGCACGACCTGCAGTCGGCCACCGTCTGGATCGCCGGCTCGCTCAACGGCGTCACGTGGGGCCGCATTGCGCTGCTCGCGGGCGTGCTCGCGGCCGCCCTGCCGCTGGCGGGGGCGCTCCACACGCAGCTGGCCCCGGCCGACGTCGGCCCGGACCTCGCACACGCCCTCGGCGCCCGAGCGCGCCCCACCTCGGCCGCGGCGCTGGGGCTCGGCGCAGTGCTGGCCGCCGTGGCGACCGCCGTCGTGGGGCCGCTGGCGTTCGTCGCGCTGCTGGCCACCCCGGTGGCGCGCGGGCTCACCCGCGGCCTGCCCTCCCTGCCCGCGGCGGCGCTCACGGGCGCCGCGCTCGTGCTGCTCGCGGACCTCGTGGCCGGCGAGGCCGTCCCCCTGCTCACCGGCGCCGCCCTGCCCACCGGTGTGCTCACCGGCGCCG
This sequence comes from Micrococcus sp. Alg238-R198, assembly GCF_900537135.1. Taxonomy (NCBI): domain Bacteria; kingdom Bacillati; phylum Actinomycetota; class Actinomycetes; order Micrococcales; family Micrococcaceae; genus Micrococcus; species Micrococcus sp. Alg238-R198. The sequence continues at coordinate 44,898 of NZ_UNRH01000003.1, read as the reverse complement.
CCGGCGCCCCGCTCATGCTCTGGCTGCTGCTGCGCCAGGGCCGGACCCCAGGAGGCGTGCGCCCCGCATGACCGCTCCCCCGCTCACCGTCCCGTCCCCCGCCGCACCGCGCGCCGGGGCCGCCGACGACGTCGCGATCCGCCTGCGCGGCCTGACGCTCGGCTACGGCCCGGCCTCGGCACCGCCGATCGTCGAGGACCTCGACCTGGACGTGCCCGCCGGGCGCGTCACCGCGATCATCGGCGCCAACGGCTGCGGCAAGTCCACGCTGCTGCGCGGCCTGACCCGCCAGCTCGCCCCGCGCGCCGGGAGCATCGAGGTGCTCGGCCGGGACGCCGCCCGCGTGTCCGCGCGCGACTACGCCCGCACCGTGGCGCTGCTGCCCCAGCATCCCGTGGCGCCCGAGGGCATGACGGTGGCGCAGCTCGTGGCGCGCGGCCGTCACCCGCACCGCGGGCTCCTGGGCGGCCGGGCCGCCGGCGACGACGCCGCGATCGCCTCGGCGCTCGAGCGCACCGACCTCGTGGAGCTCGCCGACCGCGAGGCCGGCACGCTCTCCGGCGGGCAGCGGCAGCGGGCGTGGCTCGCCCTCGTGCTCGCCCAGCAGACCCCGGTGGTGCTCCTCGACGAGCCCACGAGCTACCTCGACCTCAGCCATCAGGTGGAGGTGCTGGACCTGGTGCGCGCGCTCCCGGACCCGCGCGGCGGGGGCCGGGCGACCGTCGTCGCGGTGCTGCACGAGCTGAACCTGGCGGCGCGCAGCGCGGACCACATCGTGGCGATGGCCGCGGGCCGGGTGGTGGCGCAGGGCACGCCGGGCGAGGTGATCGTGCCGGAGGTGCTGGCCGAGGTGTTCGGCCTGGACGCGGACGTGGTGGCCGACCCGCTGCTGGGCCACCCCGTGGTGCTGCCGCGCGGGGACGGGGACCGCCGATGAGCGCCGACGGCATGATCGTGGCGCACACGCGCGTGGTGTCCGTGGAGCAGCCGTGCCGCGGATTGCGGCGGATCGTGCTGGCGGGGCCGGACCTGGAGGCCGCCAGCGGGGACCTGCTGGGACTGCTGCCGCCCGGCGTCGCCGACCTGCACGCCCTGTACCGGGGCGCGCGGCCGCGCCGGGACGCCTACGTGAAGCTGCTGATCCCCCCACCGGGCGGGACATCGGCGGACCCGGACCTGTCCGCCGGGTTCCGGGCCGGGTTCCTGGCCATCCCCGAGGAGGAGCGCGGCTGGATGCGCACGTACACGGTGCGCTCGGCCGGGCTCGTGCGGCTCGACGGGCGGCAGGTGCCCTCGCTGACCGTGGACGTGGTGCTGCACGGCGACCCGGACGACCCCGCCGACCCGCATCAGGGGCCGGGCCTGCGCTGGGCGCGCGCCGTCCAGGCGGGGGACGCGGTGAACGTGCTGGTGCCCTCGGCGGAGGCGCCGGCGTGGTCCGGCTGGCGGCAGACGGGGGCGCACCGTGTGCTGGCCGTGGGCGACGAGACCGCCGTCCCCGCCCTGGTGTCCGTGGCGGAGGAGCTCGCGGACCCGTTCGGCGGGTTCGACGGCGAGGCGGACCTCGTGCTCGAGCTGCCCCACGACGGGCAGGCCGCCGACCTCATCGCCGAGCGCCTGGCCGTCCCCGAGCCGTGGGACTGGCGGGCCGTGACGGAGCTGACGGACCGGGGCCGCGTGCGCCTGCACGTGGGCCGCCGGGCGCCGGGGGCGCCGTCGGGGTCCTGGGCGCACGCCCGCCTCGCCGCCCTGCTGGGCGTGGACCCCGACGACGCCGGCGGGCCGGTCGCGCCGCCCGCGGCCTCCGTCGAGCGCGAGTGGACCGTCGCCGCCCTCGAGGCCGACGAACGGCCCGAGGCCTACGTGTTCCTCGCCGGGGAGTCCGCGATGGTGCGCGCCCTGCGCCGGCTCAGCGTGGGCCCCGGCGGCGTGCCGAAGAAGCACGTCTCCTTCATGGGCTACTGGCGGCAGGGCCAGGCGGAGAGCTGAGGAGTGGGGTGGTGGAGCGCCGCTCCACCCTCGCACCGGCGTCGGGCTCTCCCTACTGTGGAAGTCCAGCACCCGATCGAACCGAAGGAGAGATCCCCATGACCCGCACCGTGATCATCGGCGGCCACGGCAAGGTGGCCCTCCTCGCCGCACCCCTGCTGGCGGAGGCCGGCCACGACGTCGTCTCGATCATCCGCAACCCCGACCACGCCGAGGACGTCCGCGCCGCCGGCGCCGAACCGCTCGTCCTGGACATCGAGAAGGCGGACCAGGAGGAGCTGCTCCACGCGCTGCGCGACGCGGACAACGTCGTGTTCTCCGCGGGCGCGGGCGGCGGGGACGCCCAGCGCACCCGGGCCGTGGACCACGACGCCGCCGTCGCCAGCATGCGCGCCGCCGAGGCCGCGGGCGTGCGGCGCTACGTGATGGTGTCCTACCTCGGCGCGTCCCTGCACCACGACGTGCCCGAGGACGACCCCTTCTACGCCTACGCGCAGGCCAAGGCCGAGGCGGACGAGGCGCTGCGGGACTCCGGGCTGGCCTGGACCATCCTCGGTCCCGGCACCCTGACCGATGAGGAGCCGTCCGGCCGCATCACCGTGGACCCGGATCTCTCCGACTCCGATGCCCCGCAGCGTGGGGCCAGCCGCGGCAACGTCGCCCGAGCGATCGTGGCCGTGCTCAACGAACCGGGCACGGTGGGCCGGAAGATCGACTTCGTGGACGGCGACGTGCCCGTGGCCGAGGCCGTCCGCGGCGACTGACGCGCCGTCAGCGCCGGGGACCGCCCCTCAGGCCAGGCCGAGGCGGCGGTCCACGGTGCCGAGCACACCCATGAGCCCGGTGAAGCCGGCCAGGATCCCGGCGAGTACGACGCCCACGCTGCGTCGGCCGAGCCGCGGCACGTCGAGGAACGGGTACGGGTACCAGTCGATGCGGGGCCCGCGCGCCATGGTCGCCGCCGCCCACATCAGCGGGATGACCGAGGCCAGCCCGGCGCGCCGCGGCGTGATCTGCCCGCGGGGGTCGAACAGCGCCCACACCGCCGGGGCGAGCACGGGGTTGACGATGTGCTGCAGCGCGTCGTTGAACCGGTAGAGGAAGGTGTCCTGTTCGCGGCCGCGCAGCACCGCGTTGTAGACGATCCCCGTGACCATCACCGAGCCGAGGCCGGCGGTGCGCACGGCCCAGAACGCGTCCGACGTGGGCGCCTCACGACGCGCGGCCAGCGTCAGCGACGTGCCCGCGACCAGCGCGTTGGACAGCCACGTGAAGTACGCCGGCTGGTTGAGGGCGTGGGACCAGCCCGCGGGGAAACCGCCCTGATAGCCGACGCCCGGGATCACCATGGAGTCCTTGGACATGCCGATGGGGAACGAGGTCAGGCACCCGATCAGCGGCAGTGCCCCCGAGACGTGCCACGCCAGGCGGCTCCGACGGTCCACCGGCGGCACGGGACGCGGCTGCAGCCGGGACACGACGGCGTGCGCGATCCGCTCACGGACCCCCTGCGGGGCGGGGCGGGTGCGGCGGAGGGAGGGCAGGCTGACGCGGAGGGTGGAAAGGGGCATGGGGGGTCGTCCTCGAACGGTGGAGTCAAGGGATGAGACCGCCCATTCTCACATGAACAGCAGTTGAACGAAAGGGAGCGAGACGGAGAACATCGCCGCGCCCCCCTCCTGCCCGCCCCGCCGCCTCAGTGGGCGCCGGCCTCCTCCAGCGGCAGGATGCGCTCCGGATCCTCGACCTCCACGCGCACGCCGTCGGCCTGCAGCCGGCGCACGCCCTCGGCGATCAGCCGTCGGCCGACGTCGTCGATCCGGTCCACCCGCGTGAGGTTGAGCACCACGGTGCGGATGGGCCCGTCGTTCTCGTCTTGGGCGGCCACGGCGGCGGCCTCGTACACCGCCCCGCCGCCGGTCGCGGCCGCGAGCGCCGCGCTGTCCGCCGCGGCCTCCTGCCACCGCGGGTAGACGGCGGCGTCCCAGCCGGTGCCGGGCTTCTCCGCACCGGTGCGCAGGTCCGTGAGCGCGTCCAGCACCGCCTCGGCGCCGCCGAACCGGATCACGCCCTGCAGGTGCAGGAACACGCGGTCACCCTCGCGTTCCACGAAGCGCACGGCGGTTCCGCCCAGGCTGTCGCCGTCCATGAGGTGCAGCCGGAAGTCCTCGGAGAGGCGGCGGCACGCCAGCACGCCGCGCGCCGAGTTGCCCACCTCGTCCAGGCGCGGCGAGAACACGCCGATCCCCACGCGGCCCGGCAGCGCGCCGAGCACACCGCCGGCCACCCCGGACTTGGCCGGGATCCCGACGTCGGCGAGCCACTGCCCGGCGGCGTCGTACATGCCGGAGGAGGTCATCACGGACACCACGCGCCGCGCCACGATGGACGGCAGCACGCGCTCACCCGTCATCGGATGGATGCCCCCGGTGGCCAGACACGCGCCCATCACGGCGAGGTCCTTGGCGGTGACGAGCACGGCGCACTGCGCCACGTACCCGGCCACGATCTCCTCGGCCGAGTCCTGCAGCACCCCGTAGCTGCGGAGCATGTGCCCCAGGGAGAGGTTGCGGTCCGAGACCGCCATCTCGGACTCGTACGTCTCCCGGTCCACCGCGAGCCGACGCCCGGCGAGCAGGGACATGATCTCCACGGCCCGGTCCAGCCGCTCCTTCCGGCTCGCCTCCGGCCCCACCAGCAGCTGGTGCACCGCGAGCGCGCCCGCGTTGATCATGGCGTTGTCCGGGCGGTGCGACTCCGCCTCGAGGGAGAGCTCGTTGAAGGCCTCGCCCGAGGGGTTCAGCCCCACCTGTCGGTCCACGGCGGCGAAGCCCCGGTCCACGAGCGCGGCCGCGTACGTGAACGGCTTGGACGCGGACTGGATGGTGAACTCCACGTCCGCGTCCCCCGCGGAGTGCAGCCGCCCGGTGGGGGTGGCCAGCGCGATGCCGAGGCGGTCCGGGTCCGCCTCCGCGAGCACGGGGATGTACTGGGCCGTCTCTCCCGGGTTCACGGCGCCGAGCTCGGTGATCAGGCTCGCCAGGTAGTCGGGGATCGGGTGTCTCATCTCAGGCCTCCCAGCGCAGGCAGGTCAGGGGCTCGCCCCCGGGCACGGGCACGTGGCCGGTCGCACGGAAGCCGAGCCGCTCATAGAACGGGACGGTGGCGGGCACGGACGCCTCGAGGTGCACGGGCAGACCCGACGCGCGGCGCTGGCCGTGGCGCACCAGCGCACTCGCCGCCCCGCGCCCGCGGGCGGACGGGACGGTGCCGACCTCCTCAAGGTACCAGTGCCGGCCTGCCGGGCGGGCACGCTCGCAGGCGGCCTGGATCCGCTTCAGGGCGAGGGTGTGGCGGCCGTGGACGGCGACCGCGGTGGGCAGCCCCGCCAGCAGGCCCGGCACGTCGACCCCGCGGGGGGCGGCGGGGGAGGTCCACACGGCGGCGCCGAGCAGCGTGCCGTCGGCCGCGTCCACGGCGACGTCCACGGCGCCCAGCGGGGCGCCGTCGGCCCCCGCGCGCAGCCCCTGGCGCACGGCGGCGGTGAACTTGCGCTCGAGGCGGGGCCCGCGCCGGTCCTCGGGCACGAGCCCGAGCGTGTACGGGTCCGTGGCGAAGGCCTCGGCGAGGACGGCGCCCACGCGGCGGGCGGTGTCCTCACGGGCTCCATCCGGGCGCAGGGTGAGCACGTGGACGCGGGGGCGCGGCGCAGCGGGGTCCGGGGAGGTCATGGCCGCCAGTCTAGGGACGGGGCCGGGCGCGTCATCGGACCGGCCGACGAGCGTTCCGTCCCGTGTGATCGGCGACACTGGTGGGCATGGACTTCTCCGCACCGCTCGCCCCGGCCGCACCGCTCGCCCCGGCCCCCGCCGCAGACGCCCCGCCCGCCGACGTCGTCGCCCGCCTGCAGGCGGAGCTGCCCGGCCGCGTGGACGTCTCCGCCGCCGCACTCCAGGCCGCCCGGGCGGACCGCTCGGGGCATCGCTCCCCCGCCGCGCCGCGGGCCGTGGTCCGCGCACGGACGGTGGAGGACGTGCAGGCCGCGTGCCGGATCGCGCACGGCACCCGCACCCCGCTGGTCACCCGCGGAGCGGGCACGGGGCTGGCCGGCGGCGCCGTCGCGGGGGCGGGCGAGATCGTCCTGGACATGACCGCGATGGACCGGATCCTGGAGGTCTCCCCCGCGGACCGCGTGGCCGTCGTCGAGCCGGGGATCCTCAACGGGGCGCTGAACGCCGCGCTCGCCGAGCACGGGCTGTGGTGGGCCCCGGATCCCGCGTCGAAGGACATCTCCACGGTGGGCGGCAACATCGCGATGAACGCCGGCGGGCTGCTGTGCGCCAAGTACGGCGTCACGCGCGAGGCGGTGCTGGGCCTGGACGTGGTGCTCGCGGACGGCACCCTGCTGCGGCTGGGCCACCGCACCGTCAAGGGGGTGACCGGCTACGACCTGGTCGCGCTGATGATCGGCTCGGAGGGCACGCTCGGCGTGATCGTGGGCGCGACGCTGGCGCTGCGGCCGGCCGTGCGCGGCGTGCCCGTGACGCTCGGCGGGTTCTTCCCGGACGTCGTCGCGGGCGCCGCCGCGGCCGAGGCGATCACCGGGGCCGGTCACGTGCCCGCCCTGATGGAGCTGATGGACGAGGCGACGCTCGCCGCGGTGCGCGCGCACGCGGGGCCCGAACGCGGGGCCGCCCTGCCCGAGTCCGGCGCGTTCCTGCTGGTGCAGGCCGACGGCGCCGGCGCCGAGGCGGACGGGGAGGCCATGGCCGCCCTCATGCGCGCCCACGGCGGGGACGTCACCGTGACCGTGGACCCCGCCGAGGGGGAGGCCCTCATGGCCCTGCGCCGCACCGCGTTCCCCGCGCTCGAGCGCCTCGGCACCCCGCTCGTGGAGGACGTGGCCGTCCCGCGCAGCCGCATGGCCGAGATGTTCGCGCGGATCCGTGAGATCGAGGCACGCACCGGCGTCGCCATCCCCACCACGGCCCACGCCGGGGACGGCAACCTGCACCCGATCCTGCTGTTCGGCGCGGCGGCGCAGGTGGGCGGCGCGGCCGAGGACGCCGCGTCGATCCCGGCGGACGTGTGGGAGGCCGCCGGCGAGCTGTTCCGCGCGGGCCTGGAACTCGGCGGCACGCTCACCGGCGAACACGGCGTGGGCCTGCTCAAGCGCGCGTTCCTGCGAGACGAGCTCGGCGACGCCCAGCACGACCTCCAGCAGCGCATCAAGGCCGTGTTCGACCCGCACGGCATCCTCAACCCAGGAAAGGTGTTCACCCCGTGACGCAGCCGACCACCCCCGAGACCCCCGCCGACGCCGGCACGCCGACCCCGTTCGAGGTCGGGCTGCAGCTGCGCTGGTCCGACGAAGACCGCTACGGCCACGTCAACAACGCCCGCCTGCTCACCCTCGCCGAGGAGGCGCGCGTGCGCGCCCTGGCCGCGTGGGCCACGACGACGGCGTCCCCGGACGTCCAGCGCGTCGTGCGGTCCATGGAGGTCCAGTACGAGGCGCCCGTGGTCTACGCCGGGCCCGAGGTGACGGCGCGGGTGTGGATCCTGCGGATCGGCCGGACGTCCTTCACGCTGCGCCACGAGCTGTGGCAGGACGGGCGGCGCTGCGTGCTGTGCGACGCCGTGTTCGTGCAGGTGGACCCGGCGGCCGGGCGGCCCGTGGCCGTCTCCGACGAGGAGCGCGCCGCCTTCGAGCGCGTGCTGATCCCCGCCGAGGACTGACGGGCCGCCGTCGGGCCTGTGGACGGCCTGCCGTCTCGCAGGATCCCGCCGTAGGCTCTGAGGCCATGGAGCAGGACCCTTCCCCGGACGCGCCCGCGCCCTCGGCGGACGTCGAGGCGCTGCGCGGCACCCCCGTGTCCGAGTTGACGCAGCTCACCCCCGCGGCGTCAGGGGCGCTGGAGCGGCTGCGCCGAGACGTCGAGCGCTTCGACCTCGAGTACCGCTCGGCCCTGCTCCAGGTGGAGGCGCGGCTCGAGGTGCTGCGGGACGAGTTCACGCACCTGCACGACTACAACCCCATCGAGCACATCGTCACGCGGGTGAAGTCGCCGGAGTCGATCCTGCGCAAGGCCTCCGCCCGCGGGCTGTCCCTGGACCTGGACGCGCTGCGCACCAACGTCACGGACATCGCCGGGGCGCGCGTGATCGTCAGCTTCGCCCGGGACGTGTACCGCGTGTTCCGCCAGTTCACGCAGCAGCCGGACATCCGGGTGCTCGAGGTGGAGGACTACATCTCCCGGCCCAAGCCCTCGGGCTACCGCAGCCTGCACTGCCTCGTGCAGGTGCCGATCCACCTGTCCACCGGCACGATCCCGGTGACCGTGGAGATGCAGTTCCGCACGAGCGCCATGGACTTCTGGGCCACGCTCGAGCACAAGATCAACTACAAGTTCGACGGCGGCGTGCCCCCGGACATCGCGACCGAGCTCGTGGCCGCCGCCCGCGTGGCTGCGGACCTGGACACCCGCATGGAGCGCCTGCACGACCAGGTGCAGGAGACCGACAGGGACGACGACGCCGCCGCGGCCTGGGAGGACGACGGCGGTCCCGTCTTCGAGGACGAGCCGGCGGCGGGGCCGGGCGAGGCGCGGCCGGGTGACGACGCGCCCGGCGCGTCCACCGTCTGAGCCCCTCCGTCCACACCCGGCGGGCCGCGTGCACAGGGTTCTCCACAGAGTTGTCCACAGGTGTGGATGAGTCACACGCGTGTGATCCAGCAAAGCAGAGCAGGGCGTGACCGCAGGCCAGGGAGGACATGCGGAGGGAGCGGCTGCCGGTAGCCTGAGCCGATGCCCTCCACCGCCGTGCCGCCGCGCGACTCCGGCGCCGCCTCCACCCTGCCCGCCCGCACAGGGCACCGCGGGGTGTCGATCCTGCGCACCGCCGCCCTCGTCCTCGTGGTGGCGGCGTTCGTGTGGCTGGCACTCACCGTGCGCCTGCCCGGCGTGGACGAGCTGCGCGCCCAGCTGGACGGCTTCGGCTGGTGGAGCTGGCTGGCGTTCACCGTGCTGTACGCGGCCGTGGCGCTCACCCCCATCCCCGTGACGATCATGGCGGTCACCGCCGGTGTGCTCTTCGGCGCGATCGAGGGGACGGTGCTGTCCGTCGTCGGAGCCCTGCTGGGCTCGCTCGGGGCGTACGGCATCGCGCGCGCGGTCGGACGCGAGGTGGTCCTGCGCGGGCTCGGCCGCCACGCCGAGACCGTGGAGCGGCGGCTCGAGGACACCGGGTTCCTCGCCCTGCTGGCCCTGCGCGTCGCCCCGGGGCTGCCGTACTGGCCCGTGAACTACGGGGCGGGCGCGCTCGCCGTGCCGCTGGGGATCTTCGCCGGCTCCACCGCGGTCGGCGTGATCCCCGGGCAGCTCTCCCTCGTGGCGATGGGGGCGTTCGCGGTGCGCCCGGGCGTCGTGAACGGCGTGCTGCTCGGGGTGGGCTGGCTCGCCGTGGGCGGTCTGACCCTGTGGGCGGTGCGGCGCTGGCGACGGGCAGCCCGGGCCGCGGAGGGGCCGGCGGGCTCGGAGGGGCCGGAAAGCCCGCGGAGTGGTCAGGACACTCCGTCTCCGCGTGCGCGACGCGGCGTGTCGTGACCACTCTGCGCCGGACGTCAGCCGAGGGTTGTGTACCGCACGCCGAACTTGCTGCTGACCTGCAGGAACACGAGCACGTCCGTGCCGCGCGCGTAGGCGGGCATGCCGTACCAGGTGCGGGGTTCGAGCTCCGGGGCCGCCTCCGTGACGATCCGGTGCACCCCCACCGCCATGGCGCGGTCCTGCTCGGGCATCTCCTCGATCTTCACCAGCAGGTCCTGCAGGGCGTCGGCCTTCTTCCTGCCGCCGCGCTGGGCGCGCAGCTCCTGCGCGCGCTCGGCGATCGCGGCCTGCTCCGCGGCGCTGAAACCGGTGGACTCGCTCACGGTGCCTCCTGGGGTGCGGGGACGGGTCCTGCCCTGGTCTCAGCCCCGACGGCCCAGGCGACCGAGCAGGCGGGTCTGCCGGTCGGCGTCGTCGGCCACGGGGACGGGCTCGCCCAGGATGCCGGGCGTGTAGGCGGCGTCGCCGAACAGTTCCAGCGACTCCTCCACGCAGTCGATCTCCGCGTCCGTGAACCGCGCGTCCACGCCCTGCGAGCGGGCCAGGTCCCAACGGTGCACGATCACGTCGAACGCGTGGAAGCGGATCAACGCCTCGCCCACGGGCATCTCCCCGAGCGCGGTCTTCATGGGCCGCATGATGAACTCCTCGTCACCGGCGAGGGCGGACATGGCGGCGGCGTGCTTGGCCCACTGGGTGGCCAGCTGCTGGCGGGACCCGTCGAAGAGGGGCACCTCCCGGCCCTGGCGGGCGGCGAAGTCGCGCTGGCCGGCGATCACGTGGTCCAGCAGGTCCAGCGCGTCCCAGCCCTCACACGGGGTGGCGGCGTCCCAGTCCCGCACCTCCCGGACGACGGCGGTGAACGGCTCGGCGGCCGCGTTCCAGCGGGCCTCGACCTCGGTGGCGGGGATGGACATGGTGCTCTCCTCAGGGTCGCGGGGTTCTCGGGGCCGCGGCGGGCGACGACGGCGCCGGGCTCGGCTTCTTCGGGCCGCGGATGGACTCGGGGCGGGCCGGGTCCAGGACGGACCGGGGGTCGAAGAACTCCTCCAGCACGGGCCGCTCGCCCGAGACGGCCGCGGCGAGGCTGATGCCGTCCACGTTGATGCGCGAGCCGCGGTAGTAGCCGGGCTCGAGCTGGCCCCACGCCTTGGAGGTGCCGTCCACGAGGAAGAAGGAGCGGTAGCCGAGCTCGCGGAAGTAGCGGTACCGCTCGTTGTCCTCCGTGTACTTGCCGGGGCCGGTGACGTCCGCGCCGAACGGGTAGATGAGCATGTCCGTGGGGCCGAGGATCGGCTCGACCTCCTCGTGCCAGTGCCTCATGTCGAACTCGAGCTCCTCCATGGTCAGCTTCGGCACCGTCCGGTGGCCCCACGTGTGGGAGGCGAACTCCCAGCCGCTGTCCTTGAGCGCGTCGGCAACCTCGGTGGCGGCCGCGACGTCGGCGTCGAACGTGGGGCTGTCCCCGAACTCGCGGGCCGAGGTGCGGTAGCCGAACACGCCGTCGTAGCCGGTCATGGCGAGCACGCCGCGGGCGCCGTTGAGGCTGAAGTCCGGGTGCTCGGCGAGGAAGTCGTCCAGGCGCGGGACGACGTCGAACGCCCCGATGTGCGTGGTGCCCTCGGCGTCCGTGTACTCGTTGCGGACGCGGCCGTCCTCGGCCACGATCAGGCGGTCCGCGAAGCCGTCGCCGTCCATGTAGAGGTAGTACGAGCAGTCGTCCAGGGAGAGGATCAGCGGGGTGCGACCCTCGGGGACCATGAGGGTCTTCGGGCGGACGACGTCGTCCTCCCCCACCTCGTACAGCTCGTGCGGGGAGACCAGCACGTAGCCGCGCTCGTAGACCTGCCGGATGACGGCGTCGAACTCGTCCACCGTGACCATGAAGTCCAGGTAGCCGCCGGCCTTGTCGTCGCCATCGAAGGCGCGGGCCGGGTCCACCACGAGGGAGTGGAAGAACAGGTGCGGAACCCGGGCCACGTCCGGCCAGGCCACCGGTTCGCCGGCGGGCGGCGGTCCAGCGGGGGCGGCGGAGGTGGGCGCGGACGAGGTCGGCACGGACGACGACGCCGCGTCCTCCCCGTCCTGCCCGCAGGCGGCCAGCAGTCCCGATCCGAGCAGGGCGGAACCGGCCAGGAGCATCTGTCGGCGGGTCGGCTGCGGCACGGGCGGGGGCATCGGGCACCTTTCTCCGGGGGCACCCATCATCCCAAGGCCGCCCGGCCCGGGACCACCCCTGCCGGGCGGGCGGGCGGAGGTGGGAACCGGCCGGGCATGGGAGGCCGGCCGGCGGCGGGGCTCGATCCGCCGTAGACGGCCCAGAGTGGTCACGCGGACGACCCGAGCTCGGCGCGGACCGTGTTCGACCGCTTCGTGTTCAGCAACCACATCCGCAGCTTCAGCGTCGACTGAGCCCCGGCTGGGAGGCGCCTTCGACGCGCGCCGACGCACGCGCCCCTCGCGCCGTGCCGCGTGCCACACTGGCGAGCGTGACCCGACGTCCGGATGCACCGCCCCCGGCCGACCCGCGCACGCGTGCGGCCCTGCGCGCCGTGCTCACGGTCCTGGCCGTGATGGCGGTGCTGTTCGCCGCCGTCGTGCTGACGCTGGCCTACGGACCCGCCCGCTGAACCCGCCCTTCCCCGATCCAGGAGCAGCCATGTCCCCCGCGGACCCCACCGCCGACGTCGCGGCCCGACCGACCGGCCCCGCCGCGGTGGCCGAAGCCTTCGCGGCCGCCTGGAACGCCGCCGACGCCGACGCGCTCGCCGAGCTGTTCGCCGAGGACGCGGACTTCGTGAACGTGGTGGGCGTGTGGTGGAGGCGGCGTCGGCAGATCCGGGTGAACCACGCGCTCGGCTTCCGCTGGATGTTCCCGCACTCGCGGCTCGAGCTCGGGCGCGTGCGGGTGCGGGAGCTCGGGGACGTGGCAGTGGTGCACGCGCCGTGGACCATGACGGGGCAGACCGCGCCCGACGGCGACGAGGCCGGCGAGCGCACCGGCGTCCTGCTGCTCGTGGTGCGCCGCACCGAGACCGGGGCGTGGGAGGCGGTGGCCGGGCAGAACACGGATTCCGTGCCCGGGGCCCAGACCCACCTGGCCGACGACGAGGGGCTCGCCGCGGTGCACTATCACCCGTCCGCGTGGTTCGACCCCGACGAGGACCCGGACGGCCCGGAGGCCTGCTGAGCGGCGACCGGCTCACGCCACCGTCAGCAGCCGCACCCAGTCGTCCTCGACCCGCTCCCCGCCGACCACGAACTGCCGCGCCCCGACCGTCTCGAAGCCGAGGCGCTCGTAGAACCGGTTGGCCCGTGCGTTCTGCGCGTTCGTGCCGAGCCACACGTGCCGGAACCCCAGCCGCCGCAGCCGCTCGACGCCGTCGTGCACGAGGGCCTCGGCCAGCCCGGTGCCGCGCCCCTCGGCGAGCACGTACAGCTTCGAGAGGTGGCCGGCCGGCACGTCGCCGAGCCGCTCCGTGACGGGTGCCTCGGGGGCCGCGGCGGTCTCGTACATGGCGTAGCCGAGCAGGGTCTCCGGGGCGTCGGCCGCGGCGCCCACGAGCACGATCCGCTCCGGGTCCGCGATCCACGCGGCCACGGCGGCCTCACTCAGGTGCAACGCGATGTGCGCCTCCACCGCGGCACGCGGCAGCGAGGCCGGGGAGGCGTCCGGGAAGGTGGCCGCGGCGATCGCGGCGATCGCGGGCGCGTCCTCGGGGCGGGCCGGACGGACGACGGCGGCGCGGGGTGCGGAAGTCATCCCCGCTCAGGCCTGCAGCGCGGGGTGCAGGTCCTTCATGCGGAACCGACGCCGGCGCCGCACCACGAGCACGTCCAGGGCGAGCGCCGCCGCCCCGATGCCCATCAGCACGACCACCGGCACCCAGAAGCGCTGGTCCGGACCGCCGGAGATCGCGTTGCGGAACGCCTCGATGGAGTAGCTCATCGGCATGAACGGGTGCAGCGCCTGGAAGAAGCCGGGCAGCACCTCGGCCGGGTAGGTGCCGCCGGTGGAGGCCAGCTGCAGGACCAGCAGGACCAGCAGCAGCGCCGAACCGGGGGTGCCGAGCGCCGTCTGCACCAGGTGCGCGATGAGGGAGAACACCACGGCCACGAGCACCGTCAGGGCCACGGCCCGCACCGGGTGCACGGGGGCCAGGCCCAGCGGCAGCGTCGCGGCGAGCATGAGCAGGCCGCCGCCCACGGCCACGATGCCCACGGGCAGCCACGCGGCCAGCGCGATCGCCACCGGGTTGCGGCGCCCGGCCAGCAGCCGCCCGCTGATGGGCCGCATGATGTTGAACGCGGCGATGCCGAACACCCACAGGGCGATGGAGAAGAACATCGGCGCCATGCCGCGGCCGTAGACCTCCGCGGAGTTGTCCACCTGCATCACGGCCTCCACGGGCCGGGACATCACCAGGGCGGCCTCGTCCCGCTCGTCCTCGGTCAGGGCGGGGACGCGGTCGACGCCGTCGGAGAGCCCGGAGGCGAGCTCGTGGGCGCCGTCGTCGAGGGTGCCGAGGCCGGCGCGCAGCTCCCCGGCGCCGTCCTGGAGCTGGGCCAGGCCGCCGTCGAGCTCGGTGGCGCCGGACTCCAGCTGGCCCGCACCGTCCTGCAGGGTCAGCGCCCCGTCGTGGAGCGCGGCGTTGCCCTCGGCGAGGGTGGTCGCCCCGTCCGTCAGCTCGCCGAGGCCGGACTGCAGCTCCCCGGCGCCGTCCTGGAGCTGGGCCAGGCCGCCGTCGAGCTCGGTCGCGCCGGAGCCCAGCTGCTCGAGGCCGTCCGCGAACTTCCCGGCGCCGTCGGCGAGGGAGTCGGCCCCGTCCTTCGCCTCACCGATCCCGCCCTGCAGCTTCTCCGCGCCCGCGGCCACGGCGTGGGCGCCGTCGTTGAGGTCCGTCAGATCCGCCTTGGCGGAGGCGGCGACGTCGTCCTCGACGAAGCCCTGGACGCGCTCGTTGGCGGCCGCGGAGGTCGCGGCGGCCTCCTCGGCGCGGCCGGCGACGGCGGTCACCCGCTCGTCCGCGCCGGTGAGCGCCTCCTGGAGCGCGGCGTACTGCTCGGACTCGGCGAGCGTCGGGTCCTCTTCGGCGAGCTCGGCCAGGGCGGCCTGCGCGTCGGCGATGCGGGCGCCCGCGCCGTCCTCGGCCGTGCCGGCCACCTCGGCGACGCGCTGGACGTCCTCGTCCACCGCGGCGACGTCGGCGGCCACCGCGTCCTGCCGCTCGATCACCTGGTCCAGGCCGGGGATCACCGTGTCGTAGAGCTGCTGGGTGCCGTCGGCCACCTGCGTGGCGCCGTCGGTGAGCTCGGCCGATCCGGTCTGCAGCTGGGCCAGCCCGTCGGAGAGGTCCGTGGCGCCCTGACGCAGGGCGGGGGCGTTCTCGGCGAGCTGCCCGGCACCGTCGGCGAGGGCCTGGGAGCCCCCGCGCGCCTGGTCGAGCCCGTCGGCCAGGCGCCCGGCCCCGTCCTGCGCGGACGCGGCGCCCTCGGCGAGTCGCTGGGCGCCGTCGTCGGCCTGGGCGGCGCCGTCCGCGAGGTCACCCGCACCCGTGGCGAGCTGGCCCGCGCCCTCGGCCAGCTTGCCCGAGCCGTCGTGGGCCTGGACGATCCCGTCCTCCAGCTGGCTCGCGCCGTCCTCCGCGGAGGCCGTGCCGTCGGCCAGCTGCGCGGCGCCGTCGGCGGCGTCCACCATGCCCGACCGCAGCTCGCCGAGGCTGGAGAAGACGGCCTCGAAGTACGCCTCGATCGCGGACCGGTTCACGGCGGCCTCGACCTTGGCCTGGCTCGCGTTCGTGACGGAGCCGATCACGAAGCCGTTGGCGTCGTCTCGGCGCAGGGTGATCTGCGCCTGCCGCGGTGTCCCGCCGCCCTCGGGGCTGACGAGGTCACGACTGAGCTCGGCGGGGATCTCCAGGACGAGGTAGTACCGGCCCTCCCGCAGTCCCTCCTCGGCCTCCTCGCGCGTGGTCTCGCGCCAGTCGAAGGCGCGGTCGTCCTTGAGGCGTTCGGTCATGTCCGCGCCGGTGCGCAGCGTGGTGTCGCCGCGCTGGACGGGTTCGTCCTCGTTGACGATCGCCACCGGCAGACGGTCCATGGCCCCGTAGGGGTCCCAGTTCGCGGACAGGTACAGAGCGCCGTAGATGGCGGGGACGAGGAAGATGAACAGCAGGGCGAGCAGGGGCAGGCCACGGCGGAAGCGTCGCAGCTCGTAGCGGAACAGCATCAGTTCTCCCGGACGGGGGGCAGGGTGAGGACGACGGCGTCGCGCGGCACGGGCGCGGAGGCCACGGCGCTCACCGCGAACGGGTGGCCGTGGTCCTTGAGGACGTCCAGGGCCGCGTGGAGCGCGACCAGCTCATCGATGGTCAGGGTGGCGTCCACGTCGTCGAAGGTGACGAGGCGGGCCGGGCGCAGGCAGGCGACGACGGCGGCCAGCAGCGCGCGATCGGGCGCGGACAGCTCCCGGACGACGGCCTCCGGCGCCACGGTCAGCCTCACCGCGTCCGCGAGGAGGGCGAAGCGTGCGCGGCCGGCGCGGCGGCGCACGCCGTCGGTGAGACAGCGCTCGTCCACGACCTCGGCCGCGGTCAGCGCCGGCTCGAGCTCCACCACGTCGGTGGTGTGGGCGACGGCGGTGCGGGCGCGCAGGGCGTGCGGGTGGCGCGCGGCGTCGATCGGGGGCCGGTACGCGCGGGCGGCGGGCCGCTCCGGCCCGTCCAGGGCGACGTCCACGGGGCCGCCGGTGAGCACGAGCTCGCCCCGCACGCCCTGCAGGCGCCCCGTGAGGGCGAGCAGCAGGGCCGAGCGGCCCGAGCCCTGGGTTCCGAGCACGGCCAGGTGGGTCTGCGGGGGCAGCACGAGGTCGAGGGAGCCGAACACCGGCCCGCGACTGCCGCGCAGGGTCAGACCGCGCGCCACGAGGGTGGCGGGCGGGAGGTCGTCGAGGTGCGCCGGGTCGGGGGCGGGCCCGGGGCCATGGTGATCGGCGTCGGTGGGAGTGGAAGACATGGGCCCTCTTTGCCGAGTCGAGGCGGATTCAATACCATCGGTATTCAATACCATCGGCATCGAGAGGGCAACATGGCGACCCGACCCCGCCGCGAGGATGTCCGCGCGGCCATCCTCGACCACGCGGCTCGGGTGTTCGGACGGGAGGGTTACGCGCGCTCCTCCCTCGCCCGCATCGCGGCGGAGGCCGGCTACACGAAGGGCGCCGTCTATTCCGGTTTCGCGGGGAAGCCGGACCTCTTCGCCGCCGCCTGCACCGTCCAGTTCGAGCGGGCGACCACCCGAGCCATGGACGGCGTCGCCGACGCCCTGGACGACCCCGACCTGCCGCGCGAGGACCTGGTGGCCCGCGTGGCGGAGGCCCTGGCCGACGTCGTGCTCGAGACCACGGGCTCCTGGCCCCTGCTCCTCCACGAGTTCCAGGCCGTGGGCCTGCGCGAGCCCGCCGTGGGGAGAGCCTACCGGACGCTGACCGTCCGGCGGCGGGACTTCCTGGCCGGCCTGCTGCGCGAGCACCGCGTGCTGGCCGACGTCCCGGACGAGCAGGTCACGCACACTGCGGCCATGCTCCTGATGCTCGTGCACACGCTGTCGGTCGAGCGGCACCTGGCCCCGGAGGACCTGACGGTGGACGACGTGCGGGACACGCTGGCCGCGGCCGTGCGCTCCCTCCTGCCCTGACGCCTGCGCGCCGGCCCCGCCTCAGCCCAGGGTGCCGGCCACACCGCGCACCAGCGCCAGCGTGCCCCCGACGCCGGCCAGGCAGATCGCGAGGACGCGCGCCTTCGCGGGGTCCACCCGGCGGGCCACCACCGAACCGGGCAGGACACCCAGCGGGCCGCCCACCACCACGGCGACCCACACCGGCCACGGCACGTGCAGCCCCGCGGGCACGGCCGCGCCGAACAGCGACTTGGTGACCAGCGAGGTGAGATTGGCCAGCAGGAACACGGGCTGGAGGGTGGCCGCCCACGAGCGCTGGTCCCACCGGCTCGCCACCGCGTAGACCGCGAGCGCCGGCCCGGCGATGCCCGCGGTGGTGTTCATGAACCCGGCCACGGCGCCGGAGGCGAACACGGCCCCGTTCCCCTGGGCGGTGAAGCGCTGCTGCAGGCCCAGGACGGCGGCCACGGCCACCAGCACGGAGGACCCCAGGAGGATCTCGAGGGCGTGGGCGTCCAGGACCCGCACGGCCCACGCCCCCGCGAACGAGCCGGCCACGAGCAGGGGTGCGAGGCGGACGAAGCGCGGCCAGTCCACGTGCCTGTGGAGCACCGCGAACAGCAGCACCGCGGACACCGAGGCGGCCACGTTGGACAGCGTCACCCCCGCCACCGGGCCCAGGAGCAGGGACAGCGTGGGTGCGGCGATCATGCCGACGCCCATGCCGCTCACCCGCTGGAGCGTGCCGCCCACGGTGATCGCGGCCAGCGCGACGACGGCCGGCAGCCACACCAGGGAGGGGTCCATGCGGGCAGTATGCCGGAGCCGGGGTGTCCGTCGGCCCTGGCTTCCGCCCGTGACGGGTGCGCATGCTGGCCGCATGGCCCAGCACAGCTCCACCCCGTTCCCGCTCGTGATCGTGGGCAGCGGCCCCGCCGGCGTCAGCGCCGCCCGCGCCTACGTCGACGCCGGGGGACCCGGCCCCGTCCTCATGCTCACCTCGGACGTGGACCACCCGTACGAGCGTCCGCCGCTGTCCAAGGAGCTCCTGCGCGGCACCGCCGAACCGGAGCCGACGGTGCTGGAGGACCTGCCGGACGCCGTCGAGCTGCGCCGGGGCGTGACCGTCACCCACGCGGACCTGGGTGCCCGGACGCTGCGGGTCGGCGAGGAGCCGGTCCGCTTCGAGCGCCTGATCCTCGCCCTCGGCGCGCACCCGAAGCCCCTGCCCGTCGCGGACGACGACGCCGAGGTGCACCTGCTGCGCTCTCTCGACCACGCCCGCCGCCTGGTGGCCTCCGCCGGGCACGCGCGCTCCGCCGTCGTGATCGGCTCGGGGTTCATCGGCTGCGAGGCGGCCGCCTCCCTGGCCCTGCGCGGGGTGGCCACCACGCTGGTCACCCCGGACGAGGTGCCGCAGCAGAAGCGGCTCGGCCGCGAGGCGGGCGATCGGATCGCGCAGTGGCTGATCGGCGCCGGCGTCGAGCTGCGCACCGGCGTGCGGGTGGGGCAGGTGCGCGCCCCGCGCACCGTCCACCTCGACGACGGCGCCACGCTCGCCCCGGACCTGATCCTCGCCGCGGTGGGGGTCGAGCCGGGGGGCGGGTGGCTCGAGGACTCCGAGCTGACCATGCACGAGGGGCGGATCGTGGCGGACGAGCACCTGGCGGCGGCGCCGGGCGTGTGGGTGGCCGGGGACGTGGCCCGCGCCCACCACGCCGTGGCCGGCCGGCCGATCCCCGTGGAGCACTGGGGCGACGCCCTCGGCATGGGCGAGGTCGCCGGGCACAACGCGGCCCGCACCGAGGTCGGCGTGCCGGGCGGCGCCGGCCAGGCCTCCGTGCTGGCCCACGCGGCGACGGCGGACCCGGAGTCCCTGCGGCGGTGGGAGGCCGTGCCCGGGTTCTGGAGCACCATCGGCGAGCACACGCTCAAGCACGCCGCGTGGGGCGACGGCCACGAGCAGGCCCGCATGGTGGAGCGCACCGGCGGGTTCACTCTCTGGTACATGGACGCGCAGGACCGCGTGGTGGGCGTGCTGACCTACAACGCGGACGAGGACTACGAGCGCGGGCGGGAGCTGGTGGCGGGCCGGGATGCCGTGGGCGAAGGCCGGGGCCGTCCCGACCCTGCATGACAGACTGAGGGGATGACCACCCCGACCCCCGGCGCCGGCTCCCCGGGCAGCGGTGTGGCCGGGGGCGTGCTGGCCGCAGTGGGGGCGCTGGCCCTGATCGCGACCGTCCTGGCGCTGGTCCTCGCGTTCGGTCCGGCCGGCCGGGACGACGCCGGCGCGGGCGCCGAGCGGCGGCGCTGGAACGGCGGCTTCACCCCCGCCCCGCCCACGGTGAACACGCAGGGGTACGCCGAGCCCGTGCAGGGCCGCGTGACCTCCCGCTTCGGGCCCCGCCCCAACCCGTTCGGCGAGGGCGTGGTGCCCTCGGGGGTGTCCGAGGAGGCCCTGACCCGCCACGACGGCGTGGACCTCGGCGGGGTGCCGGAGGGCACGCCCTTCCACTCGGTGTCCGACGGCCGAGTCCTATTCGTGGAGGCCGGCGGGGACGCGGGCGGCAACCTGCTCGCCGTGGACGCCGGGGACGGCCACGTGTGGCGCTACCTGCACGCCGCCCCGGACTCCACCGTGGTGGACGCGGGCCAGCGCGTCTCCGCCGGGGACCACCTGGCCGGCGTCGGGCAGACCGGCGCCGCCACCGGCGTGCACCTGCACCTGGAGCTGCGCGTGGACGGCGAGCCGGTGGACCCGGAGGCCTACCTGGCCGAGCGGGGCGTGGAGCTCGGCGGCTCCTACCCGGAGCGGCGCCGCGGCCTCAGCCGGTGACCGGGCCGCCGCCGTCGTCCACGGACCCGGCCCAGCGGACCTCCCCGTCCACGACCTCGTCCGTCGGCGCCAGGCCGATCGCCTGGGCGACCCGCTGGGAGGCCGTGTGCTCGGGGTGGACATCCGCCACGAGGCGCCGCACCCCCCGGTCCCGCAGCTCGCCCTTGAGGAGGCCGGCGGCCTCCTTCGCCAGCCCGCGGCCCTGCCACGGCGTGCCGATCAGCCAGGCGATCTGCGTGGGTCCCCCGTCCACGGGGATGGTGGCCTGGACGTAGCCGACCGGCCGGCCCTCCGGCTCCAGCACCACGATCCAGTTGGCCCAGTCCTCCGCGCCGTCCTCGGAGCGACCGCGCGCGAGGATCGCGTACCGCTGCCGCAGCTCCTCCTCGCCCGGCGGCGTCCCGCCGGTGTACGTGTACAGGTCCGGGTCGGCGAGGACCGCGGCCATGGCCTCGGCGTCATCCACCCGCAACGGGCGCAGGGAGAGGGAATGCGGCATGGGCACAGTCGACCAGCCCGGCCCCGCGCAGACAAGAGGCGGGGCGCATCCGCCCGCCGCTAGCCTGGGCGCATGCCGCCCGCCCCCACCGCCCGTCTGCGCTTCCGCGAGATGGCCGACGCCGACCTCGACCACCTGGCCGGCCTCCTCGCCGATCCCGTGGTGATGCGCTTCTACCCCGCCCCGCGCACGCGCGCGGAGGCGGCGGCGTGGATCGCGGGCAACCGGCGCCGGTACGCGCAGGACGGGCACGGGCTGTGGATCATCGAGACCCACGACGACGGCGGGCCCGGCTTCGTGGGCGACTGCGGCCTGACGTGGCAGGAGGTCAACGGGGAGCCTCGCCTGGAGGTCGGCTACCACGTGCGGGCCGACCTGTGGGGGCGCGGCTACGCCACCGAAGCGGCCGCCGCCTGCCGGGACCACGCCCGGGACGTGCTGGGGCACCACGAGCTCGTGGCGATCATCCACCCGGAGAACACGGCCTCGCGCCGGGTGGCCGAGCGGATCGGGATGACCGTGGTGGGCGAGGACCGCACCGGCGCGCCCGAGGCCCGCGCGGCTCTGGGGCTCGAGGCGCGCACCGTGCTGGGGATGAGGCTCCGGCCGGGCGCGTGAGGCGCGGCCCGGCCGGACGTCTCAGCCCCGGTCGCTCACTTGGCGTGGCGGGCGAGCAGCTCGCGGGCGGCGTCCAGGCCGCCGGCCTCGACGTCGTAGGAGCCGGTGGACGCGTGGTGGGCCTCGACCGCGTCCGTGATCCGGTAGTGGTCCGGGTTGCCGGGCGGGTCGGAGGTCTCCAGCACGTGGATCAGGTAGGTCTCGCCGGCGGCCAGGGCCTGGCGGTCGTCGCGCTCGTGATGGGTCATGACGTCCTCTCGGGTCGGCGCCCGGCGGGTCTGTCCCACCGGGGCGTGCGCACCAGGGTGGCGCATCGACGGCGGCGGGGCACAGTCCTGCCCGCCCGCGGGCCGGATCCGGTCAGTAGGCGGGTCAGAGTCCGCTCAGGCCCCGACGTAGGAGCTGACGACGCTCCGCAGTGCCTCGGCGGATTCGTAGATGTCCTCCAAGTTCTCGAGGTCGGCCCGCGTCCTGTTCTTGTCCGCATCGAACAGCACCAGATATTTCACCTTCCCGTCGAAGTGAAGGCGCGCGATCGGCTTCCGATTGTTGTCGTCCAGGATGACGCTGCAGTACGAGGCTGCGTCGCGCATGTAGACGCGGTTCATCGGCACGATTCCGGCGAGAATCGCCTTGATGATGCGGAAACCCTCGATCTCCTCTTCGGTCGTCACCACGCCCGGCTTGAGCTGGCCCTCCTGACCGTTCTCCTCGTCGGACAGGACCGTCTGATCGCCGGTGGCCACGGGCTCAGCGGGAGCCGCCAGTACCGGAGCGACCTGGTCGCCCAGGGCAGTCTTCAGCCGCGCGTTGACGCGATCGTTGATGTACTGGCGCGCAGCCTCCTCGGTGAGCCGGGTGAAGGTCTCCACCGCCTTGGCGTTCATGTACCCGGAGTACACGCGCTTGGCGAGGACCTTCACCAACTCATCGCTCGGCGCAGCCATCTCGGCAGAAATCTCGCGCTTGATGGCCGATACGTACTTCAGCTCCTCGGCTGCGGCGATGACCGAGTCGAGATCGAAGGATCCCTTCGCCAGCTGCTCGAGCTTCGGCACGGTGACCGGGTCGATGTCCAGAAGATCGAGGACGAGGAACGGACGCTCGTCGAGGATGTTGGCCTTGTCGAGGTCCGTGTAGAAGTTCCACACCCGCCCGTTGGTGAGCACGCCGATCCGCGCTTCACTGGTGTGGAAGTAGCGCACCAGCTGGCTCGCGTGCGCCAGGGACAGCTCCGAGCCGACCTTCTTGGCCTCCACGAGGATGTTGACCTTCCCCTCCCGCATGATGGCGTAGTCGATCTTCTCCCCCTTCTTCAGGCCCAGATCTGCGACGAACTCCGGGACGACCTCCTGGGGATCGAACACGTCGTAGCCCAACACCTGCGAGATGAATGGCATGACGAGCGCGTTCTTCGTCGCCTCTTCCGTGTCCAGGGAGCTTGCGTAGTCGCGGGCTCGCCGAGCCACTTGCGCAAGCTTGTCCTCGAATTCAGTCATGCCGTTTCACCCATCCGTGAGTAGGAGCCGGACAGCCGGGAATCCGGCAGCCTCGCACGTCAGCGCCCGAAGGCCCGCCGCAGCTGTGTCGAAATATAACCCAGCTCACAAACACGCTACGGGGACCCTCGCAGGCGCTCCGTGGCCGGACCGCGGGATCGCCCGGAACGCGAGGCGGCCACGACGCGTCGCCTCTCACAGGAAGGAGACGGGGCGTCGTGGCCGCGTTCCGCGGGGGGCCGCCCTGTCAGGCGACGCCCGGCCGGCTCAGCGGTTGCCGGGGTGCTGCGGGTCGGCCGGGATGCCGCGGCTCAGGGGCTCCACGGGCGGGCCGCTCGTCTCCGGGGTCACGGGCGAGCCGGTGCGGGAGCCGCCGACCTCCGGGGTGTCCGGCACCTGATCGCCGGAGGGCTGGGCGCCGGAGCGCAGCGCCTCGAGCCGCGTCTCGAGGACCTGCACCACGGGCAGGCGGTCGCCGTGGGCGCGCTCGTAGGCGAGCAGCTGCTCCACCTGCGACTCGTCGAGGCCGGTGATCCGGGTCGACAGCGTGCCGTTGGGGATGTGGTCGTAGTCCGGCAGGGGGAGCTCGTCGCGGTTCGGGGCGTTCGTCATGGCACTGTCCCTCTTCTCTCGTCGGGGTCCCTCGTCGGGATGCGTGGTCCACCCACGCTAGTGAAGGCCCCCGTCAGACGGCACCCCCTGCCGCCCCGCTCACCCGACCCCGTCCCGCCGCGCCCGCAGCACGATCTCCAGGTCGAACCGCGCGTCGGGGTCCTCGAGGGCCTCCCCGAACAGCTCGCGCAGCCGGCCCACCCGGTACCCCACGGTCTGGGGGTGCACGCCGAGCTCCGCGGCGATCGGCGCC
The DNA here is from genome assembly GCF_900537135.1 of Micrococcus sp. Alg238-R198. Taxonomy (NCBI): domain Bacteria; kingdom Bacillati; phylum Actinomycetota; class Actinomycetes; order Micrococcales; family Micrococcaceae; genus Micrococcus; species Micrococcus sp. Alg238-R198. The sequence continues at coordinate 21,302 of NZ_UNRH01000003.1, read as the reverse complement.
CGCTGGCCCCAGTGCGTGAGCCAGGCGAGCAGGGTCTCCTCCAGCACCGCCCGCTTCGCCTCGCTCACCTCGTCCAGGGGCGCCAGCACGCGTTCGGCCAGCTGCGTCACGACGCGCGGCTCGGCCCCCAGCACCACGCGCGCCAGGTGGTCCGCGGCGAGGATCGGGGACGGGGCGCCGTCGTCGTCCTCCCCCTGCGCGGGCTCCGCCGTCCGGCCCGCCGCCTCCTGGACGGCCAGCGTGCGGGCCACCCGGTAGGAGTGGGGCACGAGCGGCCAGTCCACGGCCGGCCCGACGACGGCGGCCGTCCCCGCCAGCAGGCGCAGCATGCGCTCGCGGCGGCCCTGGGAGGGCGTCGCGTCGATCACGGCGACCACCTCCGAGTCCCGCTCCACCACGAGCCCGGCCCGGCCCAGCCTCTCCCGGACGGCGACGCCGGCGTCCGCGGGCAGCACCACCACCGCCAGCCGGCGCGGCAGCCGCCAGTCCGCGAGCGCGGCCAGCCGTTGCACCTCCTTCTCCTCGGTCCCGCCCCGGACCAGGGCGGTGGCGAGGGCGGCGCGGTGCAGCTCGAGCACGCCCGCCTGGGCGGACTGCGCCTCCGCGTACGCCTGGGCGCTGACGGAGGAGAGCTCGTCGATGTACGCCCAGATGGACTCGCCCAGCTCGATCACCACGGACATCTCCAGGCCCAGGCGCGCGCACTCGGCGGAGAGCTCGCGGAACACGATCCGCGCGGAGGTGCGGTACGCGCCGAGCAGGGCGTCCATGGAGCGCCCCTCGCGGAACTCGCCGGCCCCCAGGCGGGCCATGAGGACGCGGGACTCGCTGTTCAGGGCCGGGCGGGTGGTGCCGGGCAGGCTCATCAGCTGCTCGAGGGCGGTGGTCACGCCGGCGGTGAGGTTCTTGCCGTAGTGGCCGTCGCGCGCCGCCGCGTAGGCGGGGATCTGGTCCGGGACCGTCTCGATGATGCGCTCCATGATCCCGGGGATCGCCGGGGCCAGGCGCTCCGCGAGGTCGTCGGGGAGGGACTGCCAGGGCGGGCGCCAGTCGGGGGCGGGGGTGGTCTGCGTCACACTCAATCTTGTCTCCTCGCGATGAAGTGATGGCCCAGATCGTACGCTGAAGACGAAGAACTGCGGCATGCCGAGCCATAGACTGGAGCCATGGTCGGCCCGTCTCTGTTCTCCCGTCTGGCGTCGACGCTCCTGCACCCGCTCGCCCCGCAGGACGTCCTCAGCCTGCTCGACCCCGTGCACTCCTCGCGGCAGCTGCGCGGCGTGGTCACCTCCGTGACGCGCGAGACGCCCGGCACCGCCACCATCGCCTTCCGCCCGGGCCCGGGCTGGCGGGCCCACGACGCCGGCCAGTGGGCCCGCATCGGGGTGGACGTGGACGGCGTGCGCCAGTGGCGCTCCTACTCGCTCTCCGCTCCCGCGGGCGCCGACCCCGAGATCACGGTGTCCGACATCGGCCTCGTCTCCGGCACGCTCGTGCGCCACACGAAGCCCGGCGACGTCCTCTTCCTCGACATCCCCGAGGGCGACTTCACCCTGCCGGACGAGCCGCGCCCACTGCTCATGCTCACCGCCGGCTCGGGCCTGACCCCGGTGATGTCCATGATCCGCACGCTCGTGCCGACGCGCCGGGATGCCGACGTCGTGCTCATCCACTCCTCCCGCACCCCCGAGGACGCCCTGTTCCGCGAGGAGCTGGCCGAGCTGGCCGACCAGTTCCCGGGCCTGCGCGTGGTGCACCACCACACCGCGGAGACGGGCCGCCTCGACCTCTCCTCCCCCGCACAGCTCGAGGGCCTCTGCCCGGACTGGCGCGAGCGCGCCGGCTACGCGTGCGGGCCGGCCGGGTTCCTCGACGACGCCGAGGCCCTGTGGCGGCGCGAGGCGGCCGCGGACCTCACCATCGAGCGGTTCCAGGCCGACTTCGCCCCGGGCGTGGCGGGGGCCGGCGGCCGCGTGGTGTTCGAGCACGCCGACGTGGAGGTGGACGCTCCCGGCGACGTGCCGCTGCTCGTGGTGGCCGAGGAGGCCGGCGTCGCCGCGCCCGCCGGCTGCCGCATGGGCATCTGCCACGCGTGCCTCACGCCGCTGCGCTCGGGCCGGGTCACGGACCTGCGGACCGGGCAGGTCCACGGCGAGCCCGGCGAGCTGGTCCAGACCTGCGTGAGCGCCGCCGCCGGCCCGCTGAGCCTCAGCCTGTGAACCTGACGCCCGGCCCGCGACCCGGGCCTCCCCGACCATCCCCGCCTCCCGCCCCCAGGAGCATCACATGACCCAGACCCCCACCGCCCCCGACCGCACCGGCGCCACCGCCCCGGACGATCTGGCCCTGGCCATCCCCGGCACCACCGTGCGCGGCCGCGCCGCCCGGGTCCTGCCGCAGGACCGCCCCGACACCACGAGCTGGGCTCCCCGCACCGCCGAGTCCCGTGCCGCCGCCACGACGCCGGGGCTGCCGGGCGTCGTCGGGAGCCCGGCGGTGCGCCCGCCCGGCGCCGCCCACCTGACGGACGCGCAGGTGGCCGAGCTGGGCCGGGAGCTGGACGCGATCCGCGACGACGTGCTCGCCCGCCGCGGCGCCTCCGACGCGGCCTACATCCGCCGCGTCATCCGCTGGCAGCGCCGGCTCGAGCTCGGCGGCCGCGCCCTCCTGCTCAACGCACGCCACCCCGCCGCGTTCGTGGCGGGAACAGCCATGCTCACGGTCGCGAAGATCGTGGAGAACATGGAGATCGGGCACAACGTGCTCCACGGCCAGTGGGACTGGATGCGCGACCCGGACATCCACTCCACCACGTGGGAGTGGGACTTCGTGACGCCGTCGCGGGCGTGGCAGAACACCCACAACGACCTGCACCACCGCTGGACCAACGTGGTGGGCAAGGACCGCGACGTGGGCTACAACGTCCTGCGCATGGACGAGTCCGAGCCGTGGCGGCCCCGCCACCTGCTCAACCCCGTGATCAATGCGGGGCTGGCGCCGATCTTCGAGTGGGGCATCGCGCTCTACGACCTCGAGCTGGACCGCGTGCAGAGCGGCGAGAAGTCCCGCGAGGAACTGATGACGGATCTGCGCTCCGTGGGCGTCAAGGCCGCACGGCAGTTCGCGAAGGACTACGTGGCCACGCCGGCCGTCGCCGAGGTGCTGACCGGCTCGGGCAAGGCCGCGCTCGTGGGCACGCTGCTCGCCAACGGCCTGCGCAACATCTGGGCGCACGCGGTCATCTTCTGCGGGCACTTCCCGGAGGGTGCGGAGACGTTCTCCGAGGAGATGGTGGACGGCGAGACCCGCGGCGACTGGTACGTGCGGCAGATGATCGGCTCCGCGAACATCTCCGGTTCGAAGCTGATGCACTTCATGACCGGCAACCTCTCCCACCAGGTGGAGCACCACCTGTTCCCGGACCTGCCGTCCAGCCGGTACGCCGAGGTGGCGCCCAGGGTCCGGGAGATCTGCGCCCGCTACGGCCTGCCCTACACGACCGGCCCGCTGCTGCGGCAGGTGGGCTCCGCGTGGAAGAAGGTGTTCCGGCTGGCGCTGCCGTGAGGCGGGAGGGGCGGGCGCCCCTCCCACCGCCGTCGTCGGCTCAGCCCTTCACGCCGCCGGCCGTGAGGCCGGAGACGATGTACCGCTGCAGGAACAGGAACAGCGCCATCACGGGCAGGGCCGCCAGCACGGCGCCGGCCGCGAACACGCCCCAGTTCTCGGAGCGGGTCTCCGAGACGTAGCCGTAGAGGCCCACCGCGAGCGTCTGCGCGGACGGGTCCGTGAGCACCACGGAGGCGATCACGAACTCCGAGACCGTGGTGATGAAGGACAGCAGGGCCACCACCGCGAGGATGGGGGTCACCAGGCGCAGGATGATCGAGAAGAAGATCCGCGCGTGCGAGGCACCGTCGAGCTTGGCAGCCTCGTCCAGCGACGGCGGGATGGTGTTGAAGAACCCGTACATCAGGTACGTGTTCACCCCGAGCGCGCCGCCCAGATACACGAGGATGAGGCCGAGCTGCGAGCCGATGCCCAGGACGGGCACCAGGTTGCCGATGTAGGTCAGCAGCAGGAAGATCGCCACCACCGCGAGCAGCTGCGGGAACATCTGCACCAGCAGCAGCGTCAGCAGCCCCACGCGGCGGCCCGTGAACCGCATCCGGGAGAACGCGTAGGCGGCCAGGGCACCGAGGAACACCGTCATCACGGACGTGATGACGCCGATGACCATCGTGTTGAGGAACCAGCGGCCGAAGGGCCGGTTCGGGTTGCTGAACAGGTCCACGTAGTTCTGGCCGCTGAACGAGGAGAACAGCCGGTTCGAGCTCGCCATCGTGCCAGTCGGGTCGAGCGACGCGGACAGCACGTACAGCAGCGGGAACAGTGCGAACGCGCTGGCCAGCACGCCCACCGCGTGGCGCCAGCCCAGCTCCCGCATCCAGCGGCCGAACGAGCGGCGGCGTCGTGGCGGGGCCGGGTCCTCCTCCCAGCGCAGCGGGTCCGTCTCCTGCTGCGCCAGGGCGGCGGCGAGGGGCGAGGTCGGGGCGTCCGGCCGGGGCCGTCCGGAATCCTGGGGGATGCTCACTTGTCGATCTCCTCGAGCGCCTTGGTCTGCCGGAAGCTGATCGCCGAGATGGTCGCCACGATCAGGAAGATCACGATGGACAGGGCGGAGGCCAGGCCGTAGTCGCGCCCCACCCCGCTGAACGCCGTCTTGTAGACGACCGTGATCAGCAGGTCTGTGGCGCCGATGTTCGAGCCCGCGTCGGGGAACCGCGGTCCGCCGCCGGTCAGCATGTAGATGATGTTGAAGTTGTTGAAGTTGAACGCGAACGAGGAGATCAGCAGCGGCGCCACCGAGACCAGCAGCAGGGGCAGCTTGATGGAGCGGAAGATGCGCCACGGGCCGGCGCCGTCCATGCGGGCGGCCTCGTCCACGTCCTCGGGCAGGGACTGCAGGGCGCCCGTGGTCACCAGGAACATGTAGGGGAAGCCCAGCCACAGGTTCACCACGAGCACCGACAGCCGGGCCAGCCACGGGTCGGTGAGCCACGGGATGTCCGCGCCGCCGAAGAACACGGTGTTGACGAAGCCGAACTCCGGGTTGAGCAGGCCGGCCCACACGAGGCCGGACAGGAACGCCGGGAACGCGTACGGCAGGATCATCATCACCCGGTAGACCTTCTTGCCGCGCATGTCCGAGCGGTTGAAGGCGATCGCCAGCAGCAGCCCGACGGCGAACGTCGTGGCCACGCTCAGGAACGCGAAGGCGAAGGTCCACACGGTGACCCGCACGAGCGGGTCGCGCAGCTCGGGGTCGGTGAACGCGCGCGTGAAGTTGTCCAGGCCGACGAACACCCGCCAGCCGGTCTGCAGCGTGCTGCCGTCGTCCGCCTGGAACTGGCCCTCGCCGTTGTCCCGGTACTCCACGCCGCTCTCGAGGTCCGTGAAGGTGTCCCGGGCCTCGTCGTACTCCAGACGCGGCGCGTACACGTACCCGCGGGAGCCGTCGCGCGTCTCCAGGGTGCCGTCCGCGGCGTCGTCGCTCAGCGGGACCTTCAGGCGGGCGACCTGGTCCTGACGCTGCAGCAGGTCGCCGAACCGCAGGGTGGTGTACCCCTCCACCCCCACCGGCTCCCCGTCCTGCATCTGGGCCTCGACCGGCTCCAGCGCCTGGTCCGCGCCGCCGAGGACGGGCTCCCCGTCCCGCAGGGTCAGCAGGTAGAGGTCGCCGCCCTCCTCCAGCACCGTGATGTCGTACACCGGGGAGTCCGGCACGCGGATGGAGGAGGAGCGCTGGATGATCTCGATCGCCGCGGCCTTGTCCGAGTTGTGCCCGGCGCCGTAGTTCGTGAAGGCGACGTAGGAGGAGTAGACCACCACGAACACCTGGAACAGCATCAGGAAGAACAGGCCGGGGGCGAGGTACTTGGCCGGCAGGCCGCCGCGGCGCAGGTAGATCCAGTTGATGCCGATCGTGACCGCCAGGGTCAGCGCGAACACCACCCAGTCCCCCGCGGCCGCGAGCTGGAACAGCAGGAACGCCGCGAAGGCGTCCACGAGGCCCAGCAGGACGATCTTGGCCAGCGTGCCGCCGAGGCCCTCGGTACCCCGGGCGTCCGCACGACGACGGCGGCCCGGGCCGGTGCGGCGCGCGGCGTCGTCGAGGGCGGCGGTGGCGGCGTCGGACCGGTCCGACGCGGTGGAAGACGGGCTCATGGTTCCTCATCCGGCCCGAGGGCCTGCCGTGGAAGGGGGGGGATGCGCGCCCCGAGGGCGCAGGGCCACGGTCCGCCTCCGGCGTCCCCGCGGGGACGCCGGAGGTGGACCGCGCCGGATCACTGGCCGATGCGGCCCTCGATGTCGGAGATCATCTTCTGCCAGGTCTGGACCGGGTCGCCCTCGCCCTTGATGATGCTCATCTCGGCGCCGCCCCAGAACTCGAACACCGCGCCCATCTCGGGGGCCGCCGGCATGGGGACGCCGTTCTCGCCGATCTCGCCGAACGCCTTCACGGTCTCGTCCGAGGCCGCCTTGTCGAAGGAGGCGGTCAGCGCCGGGGGACGCTTGCCCTCGGCGAAGAGCGCGTCCTGGGCCGCCTCGGTGGAGAGGTAGTTGACCACGAACTCATTCGCGGCCAGCTGGTTCTCGGACTCTGAGGAGACGAAGAAGGCGTTGACGCCCACGAACGGCTGCGCCGGCTGGTCGCCCATGGACGGGATGGCCTCGACCTCGAAGTCGACGCCGGCCGCCTCGGCCTCCTCGATGTTCCACGGGCCGGTGATGAAGTAGGCCGCGTTGCCGGAGTTGAACTGCTCCTTGGCGATGTCCGCGGTCATGTTCGGGTTCAGCACCCCGGACTCGCCGTACTCGGCCAGCTTCTCGGCGAAGGCCTCACCCTCGGGCCCGCCCATGGCCAGCGAGCCGGTGTCGTACGAGCCGTCCTCGGCCTGCTTGAACACGGGGGCGCCCATGGAGGTCTGGAACGGGTACAAGTGGTACGGGTCGCCGTTGACGGCGTCCAGGCCCACCACGAACGGGTACTCGGCCTCGCCGGCGTCGACGGCCTTCCGGCCCTCCGCGATCATCTCGTCGAAGGAGGCCGGGGTGGACTCGGCCAGCTCGGTGTTGCGCAGGATGGCGATGTTCTCCACGGAGTACGGCACGCCCCAGGTCTGACCCTCATAGGTGACGGCCTGCACGGAGGACTCCACGAAGTCGCCGGCTCTCTCGCCCAGCTCAAGGGGCTCGATGGTGCCGTTCTGCACGAGCGAGCCGATCCAGTCGTGGGCGCCGACGATCACGTCCGGGCCCTCGCCCGTGGGGTTCTGGGTGATGAAGTCGTCCTTCATCGTGGAGTTGTCCTTGACCACGAGCTCCACCGTGATCCCGGTGTCCTCCTTGAAGTCCTCCGCCACGGCCTGCAGCGGCTCCTGGCGGTTCTGGTCCACCCACATGGTGATGGTGCTGGCGCCGGCCTCGGAGAGGTCCTGGCTCGGGGACGCGGTGGCCGTGCCCTGCTCGGTGGCGCCGGCCGGGGAGGAGGACGCCGGGGCGGAGGAGCCGCCGCCGCACGCGGTGAGCGCGAGGGCGGAGAACGCCGCGGTGAGGGTCAGGCTGAGCGGGCGGCGGAAGAGGCCGCCGGTCGTCGTCGACTGCATGATGTGCCTTTCACGAGGGGTGGCCCGCGGCATGCGCCGGCCGTTGCGTCGCCGACGTGGGCCCCGCGGTGAGACGGCGCCTGCCCCCGGCGGCTGAAGGAGTCAGTCCCCAGGAGTGTAAACGCTTCCACTGTGATATGCCACACAGAGGTGCGCTCCCGCATGAACACGGGCATGCGGGAGTGGGGGCGGAGGTCAAGACCGGCTGAAACCGGAATGGAAGCGCTTCCACCACCGCGCCTGCCGTGCCGTACTCTGGTGCCACGCATCGACCCCCGGCCCGCCGCCGTCGTGCACCCGCCCCGCCGCAGAACCCCATGAACCGGGAGGAGGACCGCCGATGGTCGGCATCAAGGACGTCGCCCGCATGGCCGGGGTCTCCACCGCCACCGCCTCCCGCGCCCTCACCGGCTCCGGCCCCGTGGCGGCCGCCACGCGCACCCGAGTCCAGGAGGCCGTCGCCACGCTCGGCTACGTGGCGGACTCCGCCGCTTCTTCGCTCGCCTCGGGCCGCACCCGCAACATCGGGCTGGTGACCCCCTCCGTCCACCGGTGGTTCTTCGCCGCCGTGCTCGAGGGCGCCGCGGACGAGCTCGTGCGGCACGGGTACGACCTGACGCTCTACGACGTCGGCCAGGACCCGGAGCGTCGATCCACGGTCATCTCCGACCTGCTGCCCCGACGGCGGCTGGACGCCCTGATCACCCTCTCGTTCCGGCTGAGCGTGTTCGAGTTCGCCGGACTCGAACGCCTCGGCCGGCCCGTGATCGCCATCGGTGGCCGCCTGCCGGCGGGCGAGACCCTGCCCGACTGGTTCACCGCGGTCCAGGTGGACCACGCCCGCGCCGCCCGGATGGCCACCGAGCACCTGCTGGAGCTCGGACACCGGGACATCGCCTACGTGGGCCGCGTGGACGAGGACATCGAGTTCCAGGTCAGCACCGAGCGCACCCGCGGGTTCCTGCACGCCCTCGCCGCCACCGGGGTGCGCACGCCGGCCGACTGGATGGTGCCCGCGGACTTCACCATCGGCGGCACCTACCACCAGGCGCGCGCCCTCCTCGCCGACCCGCGGCGCCGGCCGACGGCGGTCATGTGCATCTCGGACGAGATGGCCATGGGCACCTGGATGGCAGCCCACTCCCTGGGGCTGCGTGTGCCCGAGGACGTGTCCGTGATGGGCCTGGACGGCCACCCCGAGGCCGCCCGCCTGGGCATCAGCACCGTGGACCAGAACCCGCTCGAGCAGGGCCGCCGCGCCGTCCGCCTGGCGCTCGGCGCCCTCGACGGCGCCGCCCACCCCCACCGGATCATGCACCACCTGGCCCTGCGGCCGAGAGCGAGCACCGCGCCGCCGTAGACCGTCAGCTCCGACCCTCACCCACCCCTCTCCTTCACCTTGGATCGTCGGGCACGTACCTGCCCGTGAAAGGAACCCCACCATGGCCTCCGTGACCTTCCGCTCCGCCAGCCGCCAGTACCCCGGCTCCCCCCGCCCCGCCGTCGACTCCCTCGACCTGGAGATCGCCGACGGCGAGTTCCTCGTGCTCGTGGGCCCCTCCGGCTGCGGCAAGTCCACCTCCCTGCGCATGCTCGCCGGTCTCGAGGAGCTCTCCCACGGCAGCATCCTGATCGGCGACCGGGACGTCACCGACGTGGACCCCAAGGACCGGGACATCGCGATGGTGTTCCAGAACTACGCCCTGTACCCGCACATGACCGTGGCGGACAACATGGGCTTCGCCCTGAAGATCGCCGGCGTCCCCGCGGACGAGCGGCGCCGCCGCGTCGAGGACGCCGCGAAGCTGCTGGACCTGACCGAGTACCTGGACCGCAAGCCGAAGGCCCTCTCCGGGGGCCAGCGTCAGCGCGTGGCCATGGGCCGGGCGATCGTGCGCGACCCGCAGGTGTTCCTCATGGACGAGCCGCTCTCCAACCTGGACGCGAAGCTGCGCGTGCAGACCCGCGCCCAGATCGCCAACCTGACCCGCCGTCTGGGCACCACCACCGTGTACGTGACCCATGACCAGACCGAGGCCATGACCATGGGCGACCGGGTGGCGGTCCTCAAGGAGGGCCGCCTCCAGCAGGTGGACACGCCGCGCAACCTCTACGAGCGCCCGATGAACGTGTTCGTCGCCGGGTTCATCGGCTCCCCCGCCATGAACATCTTCCGCATGCCCGCCACGCACGAGGGCGTGCACTGGGGCGAGACGGTCATCCCCGTGCCGCGGGAGGATCTGGCCGACGCCGGCACGGCGGTGGACCTCGGCGTGCGCCCCGAGAACCTGGTGGTCAGCGACGACGCCGCCGGCCTGCCCGTGGAGGTGGACACCGTGGAGGAGCTCGGCGCGGACGCGTACGTGTACGGTCACGCGACGATCGGCGGCGAGGAGCGGCTCATCACCCTGCGGACGGTGGGCTACACGGCGCCGGAGAAGGGGTCCGTGGTGCACGTGGTCCCGGACCCGGAGCGCGTGCACCTGTTCCACGCCGAGACCGGCGAGCGACTCAACCGCTGACGGCGGCGCGGGGCGCGCGACGGCGGCGGGCGGCGCCTGCCCTCAGCCCTGGCGCTCGGCCAGCTCCGCGAGCCGGTCGATCGACGCGCGGAGCTGCCCTTCGCCGGTCCGCAGCGCCTTCTGGACGCGCTTCGGGTCGGTGAGGGCGGTCCAGTCATAGGTGTGGGTGACGCGGCAGCCGCCCTCGTCGTCGCCCTCGACCTCCCACCGCCACAGCTGGCCGAACGGCTCCCCGCCGACCTCGGAGGGCTTCCAGGCGATGCGGCGGCCCTCCTCGAACTCGACCACGTGGTTCGCGCGGTCCACGCCCTTCTGCAGGGTCATGACGAACACGTCCCCGACGGCGGTCACCCGCTGCCCGGGGGCGGCCTCGGCCAGGTTGTCGTTGCCGTCCCACTCGGGCTGGCGGGAGGGGTCCGCGATCAGCTCGAAGACGACGCCAGCCGGCGCGTCGACGTGACGGGTCGCGGACACGACGCGGTCCTCAGGGGCGGGCAGGGCGGTCTCGTCGATGTGCTCCATGCCGTCACGCTAGACCTTCCCACACCGTCGTCGAGAGGGTCGGCGGACCGGGCCGGGTGCCCGGCCCGCCGACCCGGACTCACAGTCCGGCGGCATCGACGCCGTACTCGGCCTGGGAGGCGGAGTAGCCCTCGAACATGAGCTGGTCGATGAGACCGGCACGGGAGAACGCGGAGTGGCTCAGGTACGACTGGGCCTGCTTCGCGGCCTGCTCGTTGTAGTCGATGCCCAGGCCGTCGACGGCGGCCGTCGCGTCAGCATTCGAGTAGCCCTCGAACTCGAGCTGGTCGATCAGACCGGTCCGTGAGAACGCCGTGTGAGTCAGGTACGACTGGGCTTGCTTCACAGCCTGCGCCGCGTAGTCCACGTCCAGGCTGTCCACGGCCGCTGTGGCGTCGGCGTTCGAGAAACCCTCGAACTCGAGCTGATCGATCAGGCCGCTCCGGGAGAAGGCGGTGAAGCTCAGATACGACTGCGCCTGTCGCACGGCCTGCTGTCCCTCCGCTGACAGCCCGTCGCCACCCGCCGACGCGGCCGACTCCTCCTCGGCGGCCGCCGCGTCGACTTCGGCCGATGCCTCCGCCTCACGCTCCGCTTCCGCCACGGCCTCGGCCTCGGCCTCGGCGGATCGGGACGCCTCGGCTGCGGCGGCCGCGGCGGACTTCTCGGCCTCCCTCGAGGCGGCAGCGGCACGGCTGGCCTCGGCCGCCTGCGAGGACTCCACGGCACGGCTGGCGCTCGCCACCGCAGACGACGAGCCGGCCGCGCGGGACGAGGAGGGCGCCGCGCCGTCGGAGACCCGGCCAGACGAGGACGCCCCACTCGAGGACGATGCGGCGGAGGGCGAGCCGGCGGACGACCCGGCTGCGGCGTCCCCATCGACGGAGCATCCGGTGAGCAGGGCGAGCGCGGCAAGGCCAGCGGTCAGGAGTGCGGTGGGGCGGGCATGACGAGGACGGAGCATGGCGCTCTCCTTCGACGAGGGGAGGCGGTCGGCCTCCAGCGATAGGAAGCGAACACTCGGCGAGTGTTCACCATCCTCACAGTAACGACCCAGCGGACACGATAACGGTGTCCGCCCCGCGCAGGACATGGGCGCGGCCGTGATCCTGTGCGGTCTGGTCCTGGGTCTGGCGTCCACGCCGCGGTTCCTGTGCCGGGGCCGCGTGGCCCCCGACCTCAGATCAGGCCCAGCGCGGTGAGCTTGGCCGCGGTCTCCTCGTTGGTCGGCTCCACCTGGTGGTCGCCGTCGGGGAACACGACCACGGGGATGTCCTTCTGGCGCCGGGTGCGCAGGCAGTCGCGGCACCAGTCGGCGCCGTCGACGGTGAGGACGTTCTGACTCATCCGTCCAGCGTACTGAGGGGTGGGATGCTGGGGGCATGCCCGCCCAGCCCTCCCCCTCCGGCCGCACCGTCCACCTGTCCACGTCGGGCGTGGACGCCCGCATCGCCCCCGACGAGTTCGGCGGGTTCGTCCTGGAGATCGGCGGGGCCGTCCAGTCCCACGTGGACCTGGCCGACCCCGCTCGCATCCGCTACGAGTACCTGCGCCGCATGGCCCACGTGCTCGACGGCGTCGCTCCGGCGGGCGCGCCGGTGCGGGTCCTGCACCTCGGCGCGGGCGCGCTGACCCTGCCGCGCTACCTCCAGACGACCCGACCCGGCTCGGAGCAGACGGTGGTCGACCTGGACCGGGAGCTCGTGTCCTTCGTGCTCGCCGAGCTGCCCCTGCCGGCGGGCACGGACCTCGTCTCCGTGGTCGCGGACGCGCGCCTGGCCGCCGTCGACCTCGCGATGGACGGGGAGCGGTTCGACGCCGTCGTGCTGGACATCGGCACCGGCGAGGAGGGCGCCGAGCACCTGCGCGGCGCCGTGTTCTACGAGGAGCTGCTCGAGCTGCTGACGGCGGGCGGGGTGCTGCTGGTGAACATCGGCGACGACGCCGGCCTGCGTTTCCTGGGCGCCGAGCTGGGCGCCCTCGAGGAGGCGGCCGCCGAGGCCGGGGTGCCCGGCCCGTGGACGCTCGCGGACCAGGGGATGCTGGAGCGCCTGGACTGGGGCAACGTCGTGCTGGCCGCGGGGGCGCCGCTGGGAGAGGCCGGCTGCCCGGAACGCCTCGCCGCGGCGGGGCCGCATCCGGCGGCCGTGCTGGACCCGGCGGAGTCGGCCGCGCTGGCCTCCCGCATCCGTCGCGCCTGAGGGCGGGAGCGGTGCTCAGGGCCGGGGGTCCTCCGCACCGGGGCCCGTCTGCGGCCGGGGCCACGGGTGGCCCCGGCGCTCCTCCGCCCCCTCGTTGAAACGCCGCAGGAGCCTGCTGAACTCGACGACGTCCTCGGCGGGCCAGGAGGCGACGATCTGCGCCACGTTGTCCGCCCGGGAGCTCAGCTCCGCGGCAAGGCGGGCGCGTCCCTCCTCCGTGGGACGGTGCAGCCGGGCGGAGCCGCCGTCGGGGTCCGCCACCCGCTCGACGAGGCCGGCCTTCATGGCGGCGGCCACCTGCCGGTGGACGGTGGAGACGTCGAGGTCGAAGGCCTCGGCCAGCTCGGCGACGCTCATGGCCCCGCCCGCCTCCAGGCGGGCGAGCAGCACGGTGGCGCTGCGCTCGAGCGCGCTCGACCGGCCGTAGGGGGCCACCCCCTGCGCGGCCACCCGCAGCAGGAGCATGTGCTCGTACATGATCCCGCGGACCGGGTCGGCCCACGCCCCCTCAGGTAATTGCATCATGCAAACGATGCTACCTTTTGCATCATGCAAATCGCCGAGCGAGAACGCATCGCCTCCCCCACCTTCGTCCTCGCCTGGGTGGTCTCCTTCCTCCAGTTCCTCGCGTTCTACGCCCTGGTCACCACCATGGCCCTGTACGCGGTCCGGCAGTTCGCCGCCTCGGACGCCGGGGCGGGGCTGGCCTCGAGCGCCTTCGTCATCGGCGCCACCCTCAGCCGCGTGGTCACCGGCCACGTGGTGGACCGCTTCGGCAAGCGCCGCGTCCTGGTGGCGGCCCTGGTCGCCGTCGCACTGTCCTGCACGCTCTACCTCGTCGCCTCCTCGCTGCCGGCCCTCGTGGCGGTGCGCATGCTCCACGGCGCCAGCTACGCCTTCGCGAGCACCGCCGTCATGGCCCTGGCCCAGGCGGCCATCCCCGACGGGCGACGCGCGGAGGCCACCGGCCACCTCGCGCTGGGCACCACCCTGGCCACCGCGATCGGCCCCGCCCTGGGGCTGTTCCTCGCCGGCTCCATCGGCTACGCGTGGCTGTTCCGGGTGACTCTGGGGATCACGGTGGTCAGCCTCGTGCTGGGCCTGCTGGTGCGCGAGGCACCCGCCGCGGCGGGTGTCGACGGCGAGCGCGCCGCCGGCGAGGTCCCCCTGGAGCACCCCGCCCCCGCGGTGGGCTTCCGCCTGCGCTCGGTGCTGCACCCGGCGGTGCTGCCGATCAGCGGCTTCATGCTGCTGGTGGGCCTGAGCTACGCCGGGATCCTCACCTACCTGAACGCCTACTCGGTGGAGCGCGGGCTCACAGCCGGCGCCGGCCTCTTCTTCCTGGCCTACGCCGCGGCGATGCTCGTCATGCGCCTCACCCTGGGCACCCTCCAGGACCGCCGGGGAGACGACGCCGTCGTCTACCCCGCACTCCTCTGCTTCACGGCCGCGCTCCTGGTGCTGGCCTTCGCCACGCGCGACTGGCAGGTGGTGCTGGCCGGGGCGCTGAGCGGCCTCGGCTACGGCACGCTCATGCCCGCGGCCCAGGCGATCGCCGTGAACGCGGTGCCCTCCCACCAGCTCGGCGCCGGCATCTCCACCCTCATGCTGTTCGCGGACGTGGGGCTGGGCCTGGGTCCCGTGCTCCTCGGCGGGCTCGTGGCCTCGGCCGGCTACGGCGCCATGTACGAGGCCCTGGCGGGCGTGCTGGTGGTCGCCGCCGGGTACTACTTCGTGATGCACGGACGCCGGCACGGGCGGCGAGGGACCGTGGCCCGCGCCTGAGTCCCGCGCGGTGACGGCGGCCTGCCGCCGCGGGCGGCGCTACCGGCGCCGCGCCGGCCAGGACGCGAGCATGACGGCGGCGAGGGCGCCCAGGGTGCCCAGCACCGTCGTCGTGGTGACCGTGGATCCGTCGGTGGGGGCCACCAGGTCCACCACGAGGGAGCCCAGGAGGTTGCCCGAGACCAGGCCGAGGGTGGCGGCGAAGACGCCCAGGCGCGGGACGACCATGGCGCCCACCCCGATGAACACGCACCCCAGCGGGCCGCCGAGGTAGAGCCGCCAGTCGTGCGGCAGCGCGGGCATGCCGTGGCCGGAGGCCAGGGCGATCCCGCCCCACACGACCCCGAGGAAGAGGACGCCGGCAGTGAAGTTGACCAGGGTCGCCGGGATGGCGGTGCCGTAGGCCGTGGTCTGACGGGCGTTGAACACCTGCTGCCCGGCGGTGGCCAGACCGGTCAGCAGGGGCAGCAGGGCCAGCAGCGCCCAGCCGGGCCCGCCGCCGGCCTCGCCGAGCGAGGGCCACACCACGAGGGCGACCGCGGCCAGGGCGAGCGCCGCCCCCGTGAGGCGCCGCGGCGTCAGGCGCTGCACCCCGGCGGGGCTGAGCCCGAACCGGTCCACGACCATTCCGCCGACCACCTGCCCGGTGACCACGGCGACCGTGAACACGGCCACGCCGAGGGGGCCGATCGTCGCGGACTGGGTGAGCACCAGGAGCCCGCCGATCACGCCCGCCACCGCGTACCACGGGCGCACGGACCCCGCGGCCAGGGCCGGGCGGATGCGGGCCAGGCCCCGGCGGCCCCGCGGCGTCAGCACGCTCACGAGCACCATGACGACCAGGCCCGCCGCGAAGGAGCACAGCGCGGCGAGGACGGGGTCGCCCGTCAGGTGGGCGAGGCGGGAGTTGATGCGGCCCTGCAGCGGCATCACGGAGCCGGCGGCCACCGCGAGAGCGAACAGCAGGGCGGTCGCCCGCGGGGAGGGGGCGTCCGGGCGGGCGGCGACGTCGGCCGGGCGGGGGCGGGAGCGTCCGCGCTCTGCGGACGGGGCAGAGGATGCGGGTGGCATCCCCCCGTTCTACACCCCTAGGCGGCCAGGCGCGCCTCGAGCCCGGCGCGCACCGCGGGCCACTCCTCGCGCACCACGCTGAAGTAGTCGACGTCGGCGATCGTGCCGTCCGCCGCCGGACGGAAGCGGCGCAGAGTGCCCTCGAACGTCGCCCCCAGACGGGCGATGGCGGCGTGCGAACGGGCGTTGCGGTGGTCGCAGCGCAGGGCCACCCGCTCCAGCGTCCATTCCTCGAACGCGTGCCCGAACAACAGCAGCTTGCAGCCGGGGTTCACGGAGGTGCCCCACACCCGACGGGCGTAGACCGTGTGCCCCACCTCCACCCGCAGCCCCGGCACCAGGTCATAGAGGCTCGTGCGCCCCACCAGCTCCCCGCCCTGCTCGACGGCGAACGCGAAGGTGCCCTCCCGCTCGATCAGCTCGGCGAGGTGCGCGGACATGGCCGCACCGTCCACCGGCAGGGGCGCGCTGTTCCCCGCCCACATGACCGCGTCGACGAGCTCGCGCAGGGCGGGGCCGTCGGTGGGTGAGAGGGGGCGCAGGGTGAGGTCCCCGCGGGTGAGGACGATCTCGTGCTTCATGCACCCATCCTGTCAGCGGACTGGGGGCGATCTCCCGGCACGACGAGACCGAGCGCCACGGCCGGGGCGTCGCCCGGTCGACCAGCCGGCTCAGAGCGTGGCAGACCGGCGGGCGGAAGCCCTCATGGCCGCGACCCGCTGCGCCACGGGGGCCTCCAGGGCGCCCGGCTGCAGGGCCGGGGCGAGGTCGGCGGCCACCTCTCGGGCAACCCCCTCGAGGGCGGAGGCGTCCTGGGAGACCCAGGCGCGCAGCGTCAGGTGCTCCCGCATCCACGCCGTGAGCGTCTCCTCAGACTCCGGAGTCAGGGCGAAGCCCGCCCCCGCCGCACCCGGGCTGGTGCGCTCCACATCCAGGCCGAGCTCGCCCGCCAGCAGGGCGGCGAACGCCTGGCGCAGCGGTGAGACGCCGGTACGACCGGACTGGAAGGCGGCGCGCACCTCGCGGCACTGCAGGCTCTCGTCGGCCACGTCGACGGCGAGGACGTCACCGGCGGCGGGGGTGAGGCCCAGGGCGGCACGGGCTGACTCCTCGGCCACCACGGCCACGATGCCGGGCACTGCGGGGGCGGCGGTGAGGAACTCGGCGTACCGCATGCCCGGCGTGGCGGCGAGCACAGCGGCGGCCTCGGTGGTCAGGGACGGGGTGTCGACGGCGGTGATGGTCATGGATCCAGGGTGAATCGCGATTCACTGAGACGGGGAGCGGCGTCCATATTTTGAGATTTACAGCCACATGGTGAGACGCGCGCCTGCCCCGACGTGCAGTACGCTGGCCCCATGCAGATGCACGCGCAGCAGTGGTGGACCGCCTGAGGG
Source organism: Micrococcus sp. Alg238-R198 (assembly GCF_900537135.1). Lineage (NCBI taxonomy): Bacteria > Bacillati > Actinomycetota > Actinomycetes > Micrococcales > Micrococcaceae > Micrococcus > Micrococcus sp. Alg238-R198. Next base: position 4,137 of record NZ_UNRH01000003.1, on the reverse strand, counting down.
CGGCCCCGGTCATGCGCATCTGACACGACGAGCCGCTCGCCTGCCGGGCGGCTCGGTCATGAGCGGCTCGGCGGGCCCCATCCCAGGAGGACCCCCGATGACCCACCGCAACCCCGAGGACAACGCCCTGAGAGGCGCCGCCGAGCCCCGCACCCTCGCCGAGGCCTGCGACCTCGTCACCACCCCGGACCTGGACGTCTCCGCAGACGGCATGTTCGGCCAGTACGGCGGCGCCCACCTGCCCCCGCAGCTGGCCGGCCCCATGGCCGAGGTCGCCCGCGCGTACGCCGAGGCACGCCAGGACCCCGAGTTCTACGCCGAATACCGACGCCTGCTGCGCGACGCCGTCGGGCGCCCCTCCCCCCTGACCCCGCTGGACCGCCTCTCCGACGAGCTCGGCGGCGCACGGATCGTGCTCAAGCGCGAGGACCTGAACCACACGGGCGCCCACAAGATCAACCACACGATCGGCGAGGCGCTGCTCGCCAAGCGCATGGGCAAGCGCAGCCTGATCGCGGAGACCGGCGCCGGCCAGCACGGCGTGGCCCTGGCGACGGCGGCCGCGATGGTCGGCCTCGACTGCGAGATCCACATGGGCGCGATCGACGTGGCCAAGCAGCACCCCAACGTGGTGCGCATGCGCCTGCTCGGCACGAAGGTCGTCTCGGTGGAGCGCGAGGGCCGCTCCCTGAAGGAGGCCGTGGACTCGGCGTTCGAGGTGTACGCGGCGAACCCGGAGAAGTACCTGTTCGCGATCGGCTCCGTGGTGGGCCCGCACCCCTTCCCCACGATGATCCGCGACTTCCAGTCCGTGGTCGGCCGCGAGGCCCGCGCCCAATTCCAGGAGCGGTTCGGGGCGCTGCCGAGCGCCGTCGTCGCCGCGGTGGGCGGCGGCTCCAACGCGATGGGCGCGTTCACCGCGTTCCTCGACGACGCCGACGTCGCGCTCGTGGGCGTCGAGCCCGGCGGCCGCTCTGCGACCAAGGGCGAGCACGCCATGACCATGACCCAGGGCCGCGAGGGCGTCCTCCACGGCATGGCCACCCTCGTCCTCGCCGACGACGACGGCACCCCGGACCCCGTGCACTCGATCGCCTCGGGCCTGGACTACCCGGGCGTCGGCCCGCAGCACGCCCACTTCGCGCGCGTCGGCCGTGTCCGGTACGTGGCCGAGGACGACGCGGCCGTGCTCGACGCGTTCCAGCGACTCACGAGGCTCGAGGGCGTCATCCCCGCGCTCGAGTCCGCGCATGCCGTGGCGCACGCGATCCGCCTCGCCCCGCAGATGGGCCGGGACGAGCGGATCCTGGTCAACCTCTCCGGCCGCGGGGACAAGGACGTGGACTACGTGGCCGAGAAGCTCGGTCTCACAGGCGAGGCGGACGAGGTCGTGCGGTGAACTGAGGCGGCGGCCCGGCGTCGCCCCAGGTCAGCGCGTAGCCTGGCACGCGTGATGACCCTGATGTGGGGCGCGGTCGCCGCGTCCTCCCTGCTCGTGGGCGCCGTCCTGGCGACCCTGCGCCGCTGGCACATGGGCACGATCGGACTCGTGCTCGCCTTCGGCGCCGGCGCCCTGATCGCGTCCGTGTCCTTCGAGCTCGCGGAGGCGGGCGTGCAGGCGGCCGGACCTGCCGCCGTCGGCATCGGGCTGACGCTCGGCGCGGCCGCCTACTTCCTCGGCGACCGTGCGGTGGAGCGCTCCGCCGCGAGGTCCGGGGGCTCGTCCTCGGGTGCGGCGCTGACCGTGGGCGCGCTGCTGGACGGCATCCCGGAACAGATCGTGCTGGGCATCGGGCTGGCCGCAGGCGAGGGCGTGTCCCTCGCGCTGCTCGTGGCGATCTTCATGTCCAACCTGCCCGAGTCCATCGCCGCCACGGCCGACTCCCTCGACGGCGGCAAGACGCGCCGCCACCTGCTGATCCAGTGGTCGCTCGTGACGGTGGTCTGCGCCCTGGCGACGTGGGGCGGCGGGCTGATCGCCGACGTCGCCTCCCCCGCCCTGACCGGCGGCATCCAGGGCTTCGCAGCCGGCGCGCTGCTGGTCATGCTGATCGACACGATGATCCCCGAGGCCCGCGAGAAGGGCGGGGAGAGGGCCGGGCTGCTCACCGTGGTCGGCTTCGCGCTCGGCGCGTTCCTGTCCCTGGTGGTGTGAGGGGGCGAGACGGGGCCGACTGCTTCCCGCGGGCTAGACGGCCGCGTTGATATAGACCGCGCTCGTCGCCGAAATTTTGCTGCAGCTGGCTGCGCGCCGGTCGCGCATGCGGGTAGGGGAGATGCCGGATGAACTTCAACGCGGGACAGCACGTGATGCCATGCGCCGGGCATTGGCCCAGGGCATGGCATTTCCCCGACTCGCCTACAGCCTTGGCCTCAAGACAGCAGATTCGCTGCTGATGCTCACTCCATGGAGCCAGGTCCAATGCCTCGAGAACGCGTCATCACGCTCGGGGACGTCATGTCCGCGATTCGACCCCGCCGGGGCGCCTCGCCCCTCGACGCGCTCTAGCGAATTGACCAGGGCAGGCAGGCGGCCTGAGTCCTACCCCGCCTCGGGCCCAGAGCGCTGACGAAGTCCGTTCCGAAGGAGAGGAGACACATCCAGGTCAGCGAGGAGCGAGCGACGACACCGAACGGGCCTCAACGAAGTCCGCTCCCCAAAGGAGCGGAGACAAGGGCAAGCAACGTGAACCGCGATCCGGTGCGCTGGCCTCAACGAAGTCCGCTCCCCAAAGGAGCGGAGACAGGAGCGGACCGTGACCGTGGCGGTCACCGTGTCCCCGCCTCAACGAAGTCCGCTCCCCAAAGGAGCGGAGACGAGCACGGCCTCGCGCAGCATGCCGGCCAGGTAGCGGCCTCAACGAAGTCCGCTCCCCAAAGGAGCGGAGACTGGACTGGACGAGGCCCGTTCCGCCCCGCCGCCGCGGCCTCAACGAAGTCCGCTCCCAAAAGGAGCGGAGACACACCGTCCACCCGGGCAGGCTTCGCGACGGGGTCGCCTCAACGAAGTCCGCTTGTAAGCGGCCATGAAAAGCTGCCCATAGGTGGCCAGGGAATGACCCGCTGACGGCCATGAGGACTGCCCAGTGATGGCCACGGGAACTGCCCGGTGCTGGCCATCTGGTTTGCCCGCGTTGCTCGTTGCCCGCCGCGTCGTGAGCCGGCGGGGGCCTCCTCCCCGGGTTGGATATCGGTGTCGAATCGAATCCAGCGAGGAAGAGGCCCTGAATGAAGGATGCCGCAGAAACCATGAAAATACTCAGTGCCTATGACCTGACCAAGTCATTGCGGGGCGCCGCCGAGCTGGCCGGTTGCTCCCATCACACCGTGGCCCGGCTGGTGCGGGCCCGCGACGCCGGCCAGACCCCTGGATCCGGAGCCAGCCGCCCGAAGGTCACCGATGTCTGGCTGCCCAAGATCGAGGAATGGGTCGAGGCCTCCACGGGCAGGATCCGCGCCGATGTCGTGCACGCCAAGCTCACCGCAATGGGCTACACCGGCTCTGAGCGCTCCACCCGGCGGGCGGTGGCCGAGGTGAAGGCCGCCTGGCGGGCCGGGAAGCGCCGGGTGCACCGGCCCTGGATCACCGAGCCGGGCGCATGGCTGCAGTACGACTTCGGCGATGGGCCGGCGATCGACGGGGCCAAGACGGTGCTGTTCGTGGCCTGGCTGGCCTGGTCCCGCTACCGGATCGTCATCGCCCTGCGTGATAGGACGGCTCCGAGTGTGTTCGCCGCCCTGGACCGGTGCTTCCGGCTGATCGGGGGCGCGCCGACCTATGTGCTGACGGATAACGAGAAGACAGTGACGGTCTCTCATGTGGCCGGGGTGCCGGTGCGTAACCAGGCCACCGTGGCGTTCGCTCGGCATTACGGCGTGGAGGTGCTGACCTGCCAGCCAGCGGATCCGGCCGCCAAGGGCGGGGTGGAGAACGCGGTGAAGCTGGCCAAGGCCGACCTGGTCCCGAAGGACACCAACCTGCGGGACCAGTACGCCTCGTTCGCTGAGCTCGAGGCCGCCTGCGCGGGGTTCATGGCCATGGTGAACTCCCGGGAGCACCGGGTGACCCGGCGCCGCCCGGACCACATGCTCGCCGAGGAGACCAGCGCGTTGCATCGGATCCCCGCCACGGCGCAC